>DASSUS010000102.1:0-13879 GCA_035706765.1 Gemmatimonadales bacterium | reverse complement strand
CCGCGGTCGTGCCCGTCCAGTCCGGGCTTCGCGACGAGAATCCGGATCGGGCGCCTGGACTTTCTGGCCATCAGGAGCGGAAACGCAGCAGTGCCGCGAGGCCGTCCACGACGCGCCGGGCCTTGTCGTCGTAGAGGACATCCACTTGAGCACGCTGGCTCAACGCTTCCTCGATTGCCTCATCGATTCGGGGATCGTCGTCGTGGCCATCCGCGAGCAGCGTGCGAACCTGGCCGCGGCTGAGAGCCTTCAGCGTCACCTCCGGCCCGTTCACGGCCCAGCCCAAAGGCACGCTTTCCTTGACGGCATCGGCGTGAGCGCGCTCCCAGGCGCGCTCGCGCGTGTCGCGCAACGCAAGGGCCGCCTCGCGCACATCGGCCGCGGACGTTTTCTTCGGGGCGAGCTTCACGACGCCCAGTACCAGGTCGTGGACATAGCTGTGAAGGTGCGGGATCACGGCTCCGGCGTCCACACCGACCCCGCCGAGCACGATTCCGGCGAGCGGTTTGGAGCGGTTGATCTGGAAAATGCGGTCCGCGATCTGCGCGTAGAAGCGCTGCTTCTCGGTGCGAATCCGCTGATGGTAATTGTGCTCGCCTGCGCTGCCCGACGGGGTGCCGCCGCGCGCCATGACCTGCCGCTGCGAGGCGCCGTGACACTTGCCGGCGCGGGACGCTTCGATGCCCGCGATCGATTCCAGCTCGACGGTATCGTAGGCGGTAATCTCGAAGAACCGCGCGGCGGTGCGGTCATGGACGACGCCGAGGATCGTCCCGAACTCCTCCTCGAGCACGAGCGCCTCCCGGATCAGCGGTTCCCGCGCCACCGCCAGCCGCGAGCGGTGCACGTGCGGCAACGGGATCACTTCGAACAGCCTGAGCTCCCGGGACGAGAAGATCGCGATTGCGCGTGTGCTGGGCAGACGAACCGGCTCCTCGAGGTAGTCGAGCACGTCCCGCAGCGAATGAGCGATCGATTCGCGTTCCTGGTGCGACAACGCCTGGCGGGACAGGTCCGCTTCCCGCTGCCTCACGCGGTTCTTCATCTTGATGAGGTATTTGCCGCGGGTGCGATCCCGGGGCTCGAGCTTCAGATAGCAGCTCACGACCCAGTGATCACCCGGCTGGATCCGGGCCAGGCGCTGGATGGCGTCGCGCGCTTCGCGCTCGGTGACGACTGCGGGGGCGCTCATGATCTAGAAGAACACCGGTTCGCGGTAGGCGCCCCACACGCGCTCGAGTGCGTGGCGGATTTCGTACAGCGTACAGTAGGCGCGCGCGCAATCGAGCATCGGCCCGATCACGTTCTGATCCGATTCTGCCGCCTGGCGCAACGCGTCGAGCCGGCGTTCGACAAGCTCATTGTCGCGCTCGGCCTTGAGCCGCGCGAGCCGGCGGCGCTGCTCGGCTTCGGCGTCGTTGGACACTTTGAGGATCTCGACCGGGTGATCGTCCTCAGAGAGGAACTCGTTCACACCGACGATCACCTTTTCGCCTGCTTCCACCTGGCGTTGGAACGCCGCCGCCGACTGGGCGATTTGTCGCTGGAACCACCCCGTCTCGATCCCCCGGACCACGCCGCCGATCGAGTTGATCTCGGCGAACAGCGCCTCCGCTTCGCGCTCGAGCTGGTCGGTGAGCGCCTCGACGTAATAGGAGCCGCCAAGCGGGTCGATGACCTCGGCGATGCCGGTCTCATGCGCCAGGATTTGCTGAGTGCGCAGCGCGACCTGAACCGACTGCTCCGTCGGCAACGCCAGCGTTTCATCGAGCGAATTGGTGTGCAGCGACTGCGTGCCGCCGAGAACCGCGGCGAGGGCCTGGTAAGCAACCCGGACGATGTTGTTGAGCGGTTGCTGCGCCGTGAGGGTCACGCCCGCCGTCTGGCTGTGGAAGCGCATCATCCAGGAGCGCGCCTGGCGCGCATGGTAGCGCTCGCGCATGTGCCGGGCCCAGATCCGCCGGGCGGCGCGGAGCTTGGCGATTTCCTCGAAGAAGTCGTTGTGGATGTCCCAAAAGAACGACAGGCGCGCCGCGAAGCTGTCGATGTCGAGTCCGCGCGCCACCCCGCGCTCGACATACGTGAAGCCGTTCGCGAGCGTAAAGGCGAGCTCCTGCGCCGCGGTAGCGCCGGCTTCGCGGATATGGTAGCCCGAGATCGAAATCGTATTCCATAGCGGGGTGTGCTTCGATCCCCACTCGAACATGTCCACGATGACCTTCAGCGCGGGTTCGACCGGATAGACCCACGCATGCTGCGCCATGTACTCCTTGAGGATGTCGTTCTGCACCGTGCCCCGCAGCTTCGCAATCGGCACGCCCTGCTTCTCGGCGGCGGCAACGTAAAAGCAGAACAGGATGGCGGCCGGTCCGTTGATCGTCATCGACGTGGAGACCTGATCGAGCGGAATGCCGTCGAACAGCGTTTCCATGTCGGCGAGCGAGGAGATCGCGACCCCGCACTTCCCCACTTCTCCTTCCGAGCGCGGGTGGTCGGAGTCATAGCCCATCAGTGTGGGGAAATCGAACGCCACCGACAGCCCCGTCTGGCCATGCTCGAGCAGGAATTTGTAGCGGCGGTTCGTGTCGGACGCGCTGCCGAACCCGGCGAACTGGCGCATCGTCCACAGTTTGCCGCGGTACATGGTCGGATGGATCCCGCGCGTGAACGGATACTCCCCCGGCCTGCCGAGCTGTTTCTCGACGTCAAAACTTTGGAGGTCAGTGGGTCCGTACACCGGCTTCTTTTCGATCGTCATTTGCCATTCCTCACCTGCGCGAGGACTTCGGCCGCCACGTCGTAGGGGCTGCGCTTGCCTTGTGCCACGTCGTCCAACCGCTGGTTGACCAGATCTTCGGCCTCCGTCTCATCCCATACCCACTGCCGGATCGCTCGGTTCACGACCGCGCGGGTGCGAGTAGCGATCCGACGTTTCCGACGCTCGACCAGTTGGCCGGTGCGCTCGAGGAACTCACGGTGCCGGTCGAGTGCGCTCACGAGGTCCGGAATTCCCTCACCCTTTGATGCCACGGTCATGAGAACCGGACTCTCCCACTCAGACGGCCCGACGGCCTGACTGCCTGACGGCCGGTTCGAGCTTTCAGGCCGTCCGGCCATCCGGCCGTCCGGACGTCCATGATGCGGTCTCACATTCACGAACGCGTTGCCCTTCCGGATCCCGAGCATGACCTCGATCTCCTGCCGCAGCTTATCGGCCCCCGGCCGGTCACTCTTATTGATCACGTAGAGCTCGGCGATCTCCATCACGCCGGCCTTCAGCGTCTGGATGCCGTCGCCAGACTCGGGCACGAGCACCAGGACCGTCGTCTCGGCCGTTGCCGCCACATCCAGCTCGGTTTGACCAACGCCCACGGTCTCGATCAGGATCCGGTCGAACCCGAAGGCTTCCAGCACGTCGGCCACCTCTTCGGTGGTCGTGGAGAGGCCACCCTGAGCGCCGCGGGTCGCCATCGATCGAATGAAAACACCGGGATCGAGGCTGACCGACTCCATCCGAATTCGGTCGCCGAGCAACGCGCCGCCCGTGAAGGGGCTGGTCGGATCGACCGCAATGACCGCGACCTTGAGGCCGCGTTCGCGATAGGCCCGCACCAATTGTTCCGTCAGCGTGCTCTTGCCCGCGCCCGGCGGGCCGGTGATGCCAATGCGCTGCGACTGGCGGTTCGCGATCTTGCGGTACAGCTCCGACAGGAGCTGCTCGAAGCCCTCGCGCTGATTCTCCACCATGCTGATGGCGCGAGCCAGCGCCGCGGTGTCGCCGCGGGCAAGACCCTCGAGCACTGCGTCGAGTCGCATGTCTAAGGATAACGGTGCGCCGGTCGTCACAGGAGGGTTCCGCTCAGGATGAAGCTCGCGACGGTGAAATAGATGACTAGTCCTGTGACGTCGACGAGTGTGGCGACGAAGGGTGCGGACGCGCTCGCCGGGTCGAAACCGAGCTTGCGCAGAACGAAGGGTAACAATGAGCCGGCCATCGTCCCGAACGTTACGACGCCGATCAGACTGCCGAACACGGTGAGCGCGACGAGCAGATAATGCTCGCCGTAGATCCCGGTGATCGCGTGCCACAGCGCGATGCGAAGAAATCCGATCGTGCCGAGAACCGTCCCGAGCACTAATCCCGCGGCGAGCTCGCGTCGCACCACCCGCCACCAGTCACGCAGGTGCACCTCGCCCAGCGCCATCGCGCGAATGACGAGCGTCGACGCCTGTGACCCGGAATTGCCGCCGCTCGAGATGATGAGCGGCACGAACAGGGCGAGAATGACCGCCTTGGCGATTTCTTCCTGGAAAAATGCCATCGCCGTCGCGGTGAGCATCTCGCCGATGAAGAGCGCCGCGAGCCACCCGGCGCGCTTCCGCACCATGCGCCCGAACGCGACCTTCAGGTAGGGAGCGTCGAGCGCTTCCATACCGCCGAACTTGAGGATGTCTTCGGTCGTCTCCGCTTCCACGACGTCCACCACGTCGTCGAACGTGATCCGTCCCAGGAGATGCCCCCGGCCGTCGACGACGGGAACGGCGGCGACGTTGTAACGGGCCATGAGCCGCGCGACCGCCTCCTGATCCTCTTGCGGCTGAACCTGCACCAGCGGCTGCTCCATCACGTCACGCACGAACTTCGTGGGCGACGACACAATGAGACGCGCAACCGGCACGATCCCGTGCAGGTCGCCCGAGGCGTCCACCGCGTAGATCTGATAGAGTTGGCTTTCGTCGTCTTCACTCTGACGACGGATCGCTTCGATCGCCTCGCCCACCGTCCCGTCCTCACGCACCGTCACCACGTTGGTGGTCATCAGGCCACCGGCGCTGTCTTCCGGATACCCGAGCAGCCGCTCGACGTCGGCGCGGTCGCTGACCTCGGCGAGGACCGCCTCGCGCTCGGGCTCCGGCAGCTCGCCCACCAGATCGGCCGCGTCGTCGCTCGGCAGCTCCTCGACGAGCTCGGCCGCGTACTCGGGGCCGACCGCCAGCAGCATCTCTTCGGGATGCTCGGCCGCCTCCATTTCCGCGAGCGCGCTGGATGCCAGCTCGGTCGGCAGCTCGGCGAAAACCCGGACGCGCGTCGCCTCGTCGAGAGACGAAAGGACGTCGGCGAGGTCCGATGGATGAACGTGTTGGGCGCGCTGGAGAAACGGGGTGAGATCTTCCTGCTCTGCAAGCTCTTTCAGCTCATCGAGTCTCAGATCCGGCTCGGTCACGCGGTGCTCCCTCCCCCGAGCGCGATCGTACGCACCGGTCCGGGACGCACCGCGATCCGTTCGACGCGCGTCGCCCCGGCTGCCAGCACGTCGAACTCGAGCCCTTGCAGGGAGAAGCGCTCCCCGGCTCTGGGAATTCGTCCCAACGCCTGGATCAACAGGCCGGCCACGGTCTGTGCTGTTCCGCCGCCAGTGAGGGGGACGCCGAGCTTTTCGGCCAGATCGGTCACCAGAGCGCTGCCTTCGACCTCGACGACGCGCGCCGCCGTCGGCATCGCATTCGAGGGCTCGAACAGCTCACTCACAAGGTCGTTCAACAGATCCTCGAAGGTGACCAGTCCCGCCGTCCCACCGAATTCGTCCAGCACCACGGCCAGGTGACGCCCGCCGCGCTGCATCTCGAGCATCAGGTCCGCTGCACGCATCGTGCCCGGGACCGTCAACGGAGGCCGGACCAGCACCGGATCTTCCGGCTGGCGGCCCAGCAGGTCGAGCGTGTGGGCGACGCCGACGACTTCGTCGAGCGAGCCGCGATATACCGGATAGCGGCTGTACCCCGACTGTTGCAGCACGTGCGCCGCCTCGGCCGCCAGCATCCCCTCCGGAAAAGCGACGATCGCGGTGCGCGGCGTCATCAGCTCGCGCACGGGACGATCGGAAAAAGCCAGCACCCCGGACACGACCGCCATTTCGTCCGTTCCGGCGAGCGCTTCCGTGTCGCTCGATAGCAGTGCCGCCAGTGTGGTTCGCGTCGAGCGCTCCCGCCGCGGGATGAACGGCGACAGGATCTTGCCGAACCGATCCATCCATGGGACAGCACGGCCCACCAGCGACTCGGCCCAGCGACGTCCCAGCACTCGCGGGATCAGGTACGCGGCGCTGATGAACAGAGGGACCCCCACAGCGACGGTAAAGACACCGAGGAAGGTGGGCGTCGTAGCGGCGAGAAGTGCCGGGATCGCGCCGGCGGCGAGCAGCACACCCAGCGTCGTGAGGGTGTTCGCGGTGGCGAGCGTACGCTCGGGATTTTGCAGCACGCCCGCCTTGGCAGCCGACCCACGCAGCTTGTAGGCCACCCAACGCGTCAGCTCGTGCTGGCTGACCGTCGCGGCCGCCACACCCACCGCGGCCGAGATACCGGCGATGAGCAGACCGAGGAACAGGACGGCGAGCGCGACGCTCATCGCTTCTCGAACGAGACCTGAGTGACGCGCCGCTGTTCCACGCGCTCCACCACGACGCGGAAGCCGTCGAGTGTGAGCTCGTCGCCGGGACGCGGCACGCGGCCCAGCACCGAGTACACGAGTCCGCCCACCGTCGATACCTCCGTATGGGTGATGGGCGCGCCCAGCGCGGCCGATAATTCATCGAGGCTCACCCGGCCATCGACCCAGACCCGCCCGCCGTCGCGCCGGATCGCGGGAGCCGTGTCGGTGTCGTGCTCGTCGCGGATCTCCCCGACGATTTCTTCGAGGATGTCTTCGCGCGTAATCAGTCCGGACGTGCCGCCGAACTCGTCCACGACGATCGCAATGTGCGCGGGCGTACCCTGGAAATCGCGCAGCTGATTGTCGAGGGTCTTGGTCTCCGGCACGAACGCCGCGGGCCGGACCAGCGTTTGCCACCGCGTCCCCGGCTCGGCGAGGCCCAGGGCGGCTGGAACGAGGTCCTTGGCGAACAGCACGCCATTGACGTTGTCGGGCGAGCCGTCGAGGACGGGCAAGCGGGTGTGCTGGCTGGTCTTGAACGTTTCCAGTACTTCCTCGCTCGACGCGGACGCGTCGACACTCGTCATGTCGAGTCGCGGGGTCATCACTTCGTCGACTGTGGTGTCGGCCAGGGTGAATACGCCGAGCAGCATGTCGCGTTGCGCGACCCCGAGGTCGGGCTGCAGCGGCCGGGGCGTGGACACGACGGTGTGGAGGCCGCGATCGGCCCAGGCCAAAAGCCAGAGCAGCGGACCGAAGATCGCCAGCGTCCGGCGCGCGAGCGGCAGCGCGGCTTCCGACAGCTCGGGCGCGATCCGCGCGACACTGCGCGGGAGCGCGTCCCCGACGATGAACAGCAGCAGCGTCCCGACGAGCAGCGTTCCCAGGGCTTCGAGCCATGGGCGCGTCCACCACGCGACGGCATTCGCGGTTGCCACCGCGCCCAGAATCAGGAGCGCCAGACGGGCCACGTGCAGCGCCCGGTGCAACGGCACGCGTTGCTCTGCGGCGACTGGGGGCGCATCTCCCAGGGTATGGAGTGCCTCGCCGACGGCCGCTTCCTCGGCCAGGGCGAGGAACGCCGCCCAGAGGCCGGCACCAACGGCGACCACCAGTCCGATGACGCGCAACGCCGCTTCAGTGAGCATCAGCGAAGGATTCGGTTGACGTACCGCTCTTGAAGCCGCCACATGCGGGAGCGCATCCGCCCCGCGCCCTCGGGGTGGTCGTATCCAAGCACATGCAGCGTTCCGTGGACGGCGAGCCGGATCAGCTCGTCGGCGTCGAACCTGGCCGCATCGGGCGAGATGTAGACGTCGCCGAGCAGGCTGCCATCCGGTTGCGGTAACGAATAGGCAATGACGTCGGTAAGCCCGCGCCGCCCGGTGGCGCGCCGGTTCAAGCGGCGCATGGCGTCCGCCGAGAGCAACGTGATGTCGACGTGGGAACCGGCTGGCGCGCGCTCCCACGCGAGGACTCGTTTGGCTACACGCATCAGCTGCTCAGCGCGAGGTTCGCGCGGTTTCCGCCGACGGCTGCCACGCTGCACCAATGCCGCCACTGGACTCCGGGTAATCGATGCGATTGTGGTACATCCCGCTCAACACGATCAAAAATGCCGCCTTCACCTGCTCCATCTGTTGGAGGGTCAACGGGGCCTCGTCGAGCTGCCCGGCGTTCACCTTTGTCCGCACGATGTGGTCGATCGCTTCTTCGATTTTCTGTGGCGTCAGATCCTCGAGCACGCGCAGCGCCGCTTCGACCGAGTCGGCGATCATCGAGATCGCCGTCTCCATGGATCGGGGCTTGGGGCCGGGATAGGTGAAATCGTCAGGATTGCGCGCCTGTCCCCCGTCCACCTTCCTGGCTTTGTCGAGGAAATAGGTGATCTCGGTCGTGCCATGATGCTCGGGGATGAACGCCGCGACTGAATCGGGCAAATCGGCCTCCGCCGCGAGCTGCAACCCGTCCGTCACGTGCGCCTTGATGATTTGTGCCGACTGCAGCGGCTTCAACCGATCGTGCGGGTTGTTGCCCGGGATCTGATTCTCCACGAAGTACATCGGGTTCTTCACCTTGCCGATGTCGTGGTAGTAGCAGCCCACGCGGCCCAGAAGCCCGTTCGCGCCGATGCGGTTACATGCCGCCTCGACGAGATTCGCCATCGCCACGCTATGCGCGTACGTCCCCGGCGCCTCGAGCGACAGGCGCCGCAGCAGAGGCCGGCTCGGATCGGACAGCTCGAGGAGCGTCAGGTCGGTCGTGATGTGGGTGACCGACTCGGCTACCGGCAACAGGAAGAACGTCAGTCCTGCCGAGACGAGGCCGTTCAAGGCGCCGAGCAGACCGCGCAGTCCGATCTCCTCGATCGGCCAGCCGCTCGCGAGTCCGAGCGCGAGCGCGCCGAGGAGATAGCCCGCGGCAATGATCAGGACGGGTGCGTAGAAGTTGCTTCGGCTGCGCAGCGTCTTGACCGAGAGCGCCGCCGTTACGCCGCCCACCACGCACAGGAACGTCGCGGGCGCGTCATGGAAGACCGGTTGCAGTCCGATTACGACGGCCAGGATCATCGCCGCGATCATCGAGACCCGGCCGTTGAACAGCACCGTCATCATCATCGCCAGGAACGGCATGAAGATGACTTCGGGGTGGGCGGGATAGAAGCGCGCCACGAGTCCCGCCTGGCCGAGCAGGACCGCGAATAGCCCGCCGATGAGTGCGACCTGTTTGATGTCGCGGTAGGTCTCGCGCCGGTAGAACAGCAACAGCACCCAGAAAATCGCGATGATCAGCGAGTCGCGAAGCAGCGGCCCGATCACGCCGCGGATCGAGTACGTCGTCGCGGCGCCGCGGCGCAGCAGCTCCTGGTGCAGCGCGACCAGCCGCTCGTGGGCCTCGTTCGTGACGACCTCGTGCGGAGCGACGATGCGGTCGCCCGCGCGCACGATGTATTTGCTGGGATCGACGCTGCCGCGCAGCTCGTTGCGGCGCCGTTCAGTCTCCAGCTGCTTCGGAATCAGTGTCGGGCGGAAGAATTGCCGCACCAGCTTGAGGTACAGGACGTCGCCCACGCTCGAGCCCGCGTCGGGGTGCAGCTGTTTGGCGCGGCTCAAATACTGCGCGAAGGTGAGTACCTGATCGCGCTGCACCGACGATTCGGTCGAGCCGCGCCGCACGATGAGCTCGCGGGACTGCTCCACCTGGAGCACGCCCGGGCCCGTGACGCCCTGCGCGAGGGTGCGGTCGAACAGGCGCTCGAGCGCCTGCTGCACGGCGCGCCGCTTCCCGCCCTTGGCGAGATAGGCGGCTTCCTGGAGCGTCAGCGGGACGCCGAACTCGCCCGCGGCGCGAATGATCGCTTGCGCCCCCTGATCGGCCGCCGCATCCACGGCGGCGAAAAACGCCGCCATCGTCGTGGCGGTACTGTCGTAGGCGCGCTGGCGGAATTCGTAGATCGGTTTCGCCGAGGCCGCGAGCTCCTCCGCCTCACGCTGGAGCTCGTCCTCCGACTTGTTCACGACGAAGTTGAACGGCGCGATGATTTCCTTGTCGGCGCGCGCGCCCGGCTCGAGCAGCGGCGCCACGTCGGCGGCGCTCGACGGAAACGCTACATGCGCGACGAGCGCGAGCGCCGGCACCCAAATCCACCGGGCCGCGTGATAGCGGACCTTCTCCCGCGTCGGGACGTTCATCTCAGCCCTGGGCGTCTTCGGCGTAGGCACGGATGATGTCCCGCACGAGCCGGTGACGGACGACGTCGCCCTCGTCGAGGTAGACGAATCCGATCCCTTCGATCCCCGGCAGAATGCGCTCGACCTGCAACAGCCCCGAATCTTCGCGATTCGGGAGGTCGATCTGCGTCTTGTCGCCCGTGATGACGGCGCGCGAGTTCACGCCCAAGCGGGTCAGAAACATCTTCATCTGCATTCCGGTGGCGTTCTGCGCCTCGTCGAGGATGACGAAGGCGTCGCTCAAGGTGCGGCCCCGCATGTAGGCGAGGGGCGCGATCTCGATCGTGCGCGTCTCGATCGCCTTCTGCACCCGCTCGCGCGGCATCATGTCCTCGAGCGCGTCGTACAACGGACGCAGGTACGGATCGACCTTTTCCTGCAAATCGCCCGGTAGGAAGCCGAGGTTCTCGCCCGCTTCCACGGCGGGGCGGGCGAGAATGATCCGGCGCACCCGCTTGCGTGAGAGCGCGTCGACGGCCGCCGCGACGGCGAGATACGTCTTCCCGGTACCGGCAGGGCCGATCCCGATCACGATGTCGTGCTCGGCGATCGACCGCAGATAGTCGCGTTGACCGCCGGTCTTGGGCTGAATCACGCGCCGCAGCCCCGGGAGAATGATCTTCACCGGATCGGCGGCCTGGCGGCCGAGCTCGCCCTGCGCCTCGTCCGCGATCAGTCGCTCCACGTCGTGGACGTCGAGCGTCTCGCCCATGCGCGCGAGGTCGATCAGCGCCTGGGCGACGGGGCCCGCCTTTTCGATCGCCGCTGGCGTGCCGGCGAGCGAGAGGCTGTCGCCGCGCAACGAGACGCGCACGCCCAGCCGGCGCGCGAGCTCGAGCAGGTTCGCATCGTTCACGCCGGCCAGGGCCAGCGGGTCTACGCCCTCCACGGACAGACGGTGGACGACGTCGTCGCTCATGGCACCACCTTGATGTGAAGTGCGGCGAGGTCCTCCGGCCGGGCCGGGGCCGGGGCGCCCTCGAACAGCGCGCGCGCCGCTGTCGTTTTCGGGAACGCGATCACGTCACGCAACGAGCCGGCGCCCGCCAGCAGCATCGCGACCCGATCGAACCCGATCGCAAATCCACCATGCGGCGGCGCGCCCGCGGCCAACGCGGACAACAGGAAACCAAAGCGCGCGTCGATCTCCGCCGGCGACAGGCCCAGATGCCGGAACACCGTACGCTGCACATCGGGGCTCGTGATCCGGATCGATCCCGACCCCAGCTCGTTGCCGTTGTAGACCGCGTCGTAATGCAGCGCGCGGCAGGCGAACGGCTCGCTGTCGAGCTTCGCCACATCGTCGGGATGCGGCGAGGTGAACGGGTGATGCGCGAACACCGGCTTTCCCGTCTCCGGATCGGGCTCGAACAGGGGAAAATCGACCACCCAGCAGAACGCGTGCGCCGTCCTGGGTGCCGGGCCAAGCCGCCTGATCACTTCCTGGCGAACCTTGTCGAGCGCCGGAGACGTGACTCGATCCGGTCCAACGGTCATCAGCGCCGCGTCGCCGTCCTTCACGCCGATGCGACCCAGCGCCTCGGCGGTGAAGTGCTTGCCGACCGAGCCGGAGAGCTGCTCGCCCTGACGTTTGACCCACGCCAGGCCGGGAGCGCCGTAAGTCTTCGCGGCCTCGGTCAACTGATCGACGTCCTTGCGTGACAACGACCCGCCACCCTGCACCGCGATGCCGCGTACGCGCGACCCATTCGTCGCGCTCTGGAAGAACGGTACGCCGAGCGGCTGGACCTGCGACGTCCAGTCGACGATCGGAAAGTCGTAACGCAGGTCGGGCTTGTCGGTCCCGTAGCGCTCCAGCGCCTCCCGCCATGTGAGACGTGGGAACGGGCGCGGAATCGCGTGACCGGCTTCGTCCCAGAGGGCGACGAGTACCGCCTCGACGTAGCCGAGCACGTCTTCCTGGCCGACGAAGGAGGCCTCGATGTCGATCTGCGAAAATTCCGGTTGCCGGTCGAACCGCAGGTCTTCATCGCGGAAGCAGCGCGCGATCTGGAAATAGCGATCGAAGCCCGAGACCATCAGCAGCTGCTTGTAGATCTGCGGCGACTGCGGCAGCGCGTAGAACTCTCCCGGATGCACGCGTGAAGGGACGAGGTAGTCGCGCGCGCCTTCGGGCGTCGGTTTCGTCAGGTTGGGTGTTTCGATCTCGAGGAAGTCGAGCTCGCTCATGGCGCGACGCGCGCGCTGCAGCAGCCGGTGCCGCAGCATCAGATTCGTCTGCAGCTCGGAACGGCGGAGATCGAGATGGCGATACTTGAGCCGCAGCTCTTCAGCCGGGAGCTCTTCTCCCTTGCCGCGGGCGACCGGAATGGCGGGCGTCTCAGCCGGGCCGACGACCTGGAGTGTAGTGGCGTGCACTTCGACGTCTCCGGTGGCGAGCTCGGCATTCCGCATGTTCGGCGGACGGGCGACGACCTCCCCCTCGACGGACACGACCGTTTCGGGGCCCACCGTCTGCGCCCGCGCGATGACATCGGGTGACGCCCACGCCGGCCCGAACGCGACCTGAACGAGCCCGTCGCGATCGCGCAGGTCGAGGAACACGATCCCGCCGAGGTCGCGGCGCCGGTGGACCCAGCCTCCCAACTTCACGCGCTGCCCCACCTGCTCCTGGCGCAGCTCGCCGCAGCGATGAGTGCGTTGGGTTGTTCGCGTCACGCCTTCGCGAGCGTTTATGCTCCTCCCCTCTCTGCATCGCACAGAATGCGATAAAACTCGGCCGCGTCGCCCGCGGCGAGCAGCCGCGTACGAATCGGCTCGCGCCGCACGAGGCGCGAGATCCGGCTGAGGGCCTTCACGTGTGCCCCCGCCTGCGATTCGGGCCCGGCGAGCAGGAAAAACAGTCGCACGGGTTCGCCATCTACCGTCTCATACGGCACCGGGGCGCGTGCGGTCCCCGCGACCGCGACCAGATTCGCGAGCGCGGGTGTCTTGCCATGGGGCACCGCTACTCCGTAACCGATTCCCGTCGGGAACTGCCGCTCCCGCTCGAGCACCGCCTGAAGTACATCGGGCGCCCCCGCCCCCGCCCCCGCCCCCCCGGACCCATTGCCCCCGACCAGCAATTCCACTAATTCCCGCAATACGCCCTCTTTACTTTGGGCCCGGAGTGGTACCCGGATTCGGTCGGGCGTTAGCAGTTCGGAGAGCCGCAATGGAGTGTGTCCAAGTGCCGTAACCGGTTGAAGATAGTTGACTTGAGTTGACTGCGCCACAACCCGGAGTAAACGTTCATCATGCAACGCATTGTGCCGCCGCTGCTTGGGCTTGCAGCGCTCCTCGCCGCTCCCGCAGCGGCCCAGCAGGCGACGGGCACTACGTTGTGGCGCGTGGCGGGCACAACCCTCGCCACGCCCCCTGCTTTGGCGAGCGGCGCCGCCGCGGTCTTATGGAACCCCGCCCAGACCGAGGACAGCGCCCGGCTCCAGCTCGCCTTCGAAGCGATCCAGACGCCGTCGTCGATCGACGCCACCGGTCTGATCGGCACGATCCGGTTCCCCGCGGGACGCATTGGTCATATCGGCGTCGTCTATGGCCGTGTTGGTCTGAGCGACATAACCCAGACGACCGACAGTCCCGATCCGATCGGCAGCACCGTGCCGGTATACACCTTCGCGCTCGGCGCAAACTGGGCGCGCACCATCGCCAGGACCGAGGTCGGGGCGACCGTCGCGTTTCATGAGACCCGCCTCGA
>DASSUS010000101.1:0-11533 GCA_035706765.1 Gemmatimonadales bacterium | reverse complement strand
GCCGCCGACGGCGTGCCGATCGCCCGCGCGCTCGATGCGCAAACGTCCAACAAGGAGCTCATCGCGGTGATCGTGGGGACCGAAGGCGCCGGGATTCGCCCGCAGCTGAACGCGATCGCGGCGCAGCGCGTGGCGATTCCGCTCGCGCGCGGCGCGGAATCGCTCAACGTGGCCGTGGCGGCCGGCATTCTTCTGTATGAGGTGGTACGTGGGCGCTGATCCCGTCCTGGTCGTCGGCGCCGTGCTCGTCGGCCTGTGCGTCGGCAGTTTTCTCAACGTCTGCATCCTGCGCCTGCCGCGCGATCAGTCGCTGATCCGCCCGCGCTCGACCTGCCCGAACTGCAAGCAGCCGATCGCCTGGCGCGACAATATCCCGCTGTTCTCGTGGCTCAACCTGCGCGGCAAATGCCGCTGGTGCCACAAGCCGATCTCGGCGCAGTACCCGCTGATCGAGGCGCTGGTGGGAGTCCTGTTCGGCGTTTCACTGCTCGTGTACGGCGTGAGCCTGCAGGCCGTCAGCGCGGCGCTCTTCGGCACCTTGTTGCTCGGCATCGCAATCACCGACGCGCGCCACTACATCATTCCCGACGAGTTCACCTGGGGCGGGCTCGTCATCGGGCTGCTGCTCGCGCTCGGCGGTGGTGTCGACGGGTTCCTGCAGGCGCTGCTCGGGGCGGCGGTCGGATTCGGGCTGTTGTGGCTCGTCAGCGTCGTGGGAGCGTGGGTCTTCAAGGAAGAAGCGATGGGCGGCGGCGACATCAAGATGATGGCGATGGTCGGCAGCTTCGTCGGCTGGCAAGGCGTGCTGCTCACGGTCTTCGCGGGCGCCGCGCTCGGCTCGCTGATTTTCGTGCCGCTGTCGCTGAAGAAGAAGCGTCTCGTACCGTTCGGGGTATTCCTCGCGGTGGGCGCGGCGGTAGCATTCGTGTTCGGTGACGCCATCATTGCCTGGTACGGGCACTTTCTGAAAGGCGATTGATCATCGATGGGCAATCCGTTCGAAGGGCTGTTCGACTCCGGGGACGTGCTCGAGCGCGTCGGCATCGATCTCACGGCGCAGGCGCGCCGCGGCGATCTGGAGCCGGTACGGTGCCGTGACGCCGAGATCGACCGGCTCGTCGACATCCTGCTGCGCCAGGGAAAGAACAACGCCGCGCTGGTCGGGCGCGCGGGCGTCGGCAAGACGGCGGTGGTCGAAGGGCTGGCGCAGCGGATCGCGTCCGGCAGCGTGCCGCCCGCCCTCAAGGACGCGCGCGTCATCGGGCTCGATCACGTCTCGATGCTCGCCGGCACTTCGTTTCGGGGTCAGTACGAGGAGCGGATCCGCCGCCTGGTCCAGGCGCTCCAGGCCGATCGCAATCTCATCCTGTTCGTCGACGAGCTCCACAACCTGATCGGTCAGGGCACCGCGATGGGTGCGGCGATGGACGCGGCCAACATGCTGAAGCCGGCGCTGGTGCGCGGGGACATTCGCGTGATCGGCGCGACCACCGGCGAGGAGTACAACAAGTGGGTCAAGAGCGACCCGGCGCTCGAGCGCCGGTTCCAGCCGGTCACGATCGACGAGCTCGACGCCATCCAGACCTGGGAAGTGCTCGTGGCGCGCCGGCCCCGGCTGGAGCGTCACCATGTCGTCGCGATTTCGGACGACGCGCTCAAGGCGGCGATCGTCCTCACGGACCGCTTCGTTCCCGACCGCGCCCGGCCCGACAAGGCGATCGACGTGCTCGACGAAGCGTGCGCGCACGCGCAGGCCACGGCCAAGGTTTCGCCGGAGCTCGATCGCCTGATTCGCGACCGGAAGAAAGTCGAAGCCGCGATGCGGCGCGAGAGCCCTGAGGAGGAAGCGCCCCCGGAAGAGCCGATGCCCGACCTGGCCACGGTGTTGCAGAGGTTCGGCGAAGAGATAGAGCAGTTGCTGGGAGGACGGCCGGTCAGCCGGACGGCCGAGACGGCCGATAAGACGCCCGAGGACCGGCCGTCTGGCCGTCAGCCCGTCCGTCCGTCGCTCGAAGAGCAACGCGACGATCTCGACCGGAAGCTTCGCGCCGAGCTCGAGCGCCAGGGCCTCACCGTCACGGGCAAGGAGGTCGCGCGCGTGGTCGGTCTCGCGGCCGGTAAGGGAATCGAGTGGGCCGGTTGAACCGCGCGACGGTCGCGGCTGCCCTCGTCGTCCTTGCGAGTCTGGCCTGCCGCGAACGGGCCCAGGCGGTGCAGGGCGAGGCCGAGCTCAAGGACATGGTGAAGCGTATGATGCCCAGCGTCGCGGAAGCGGCGGGCCTCAAGTTCAAGCGCGAGCCGCTCGTGCTGCGCCGCTCCCGCGCCCAGGTTCGCGACTACGTCATTCACAAGTTCGACGAAGATCTCCCCCCGGCCGACCTCAACGGCCTGCAGTCGGCCCTGCGGCTGTTCGGACTGATCCCCGATTCGCTCGAGCTGCGCCCCACGATGATCGATCTGCTGACCGAGCAGATCGCCGGTTACTACGACCCCGATTCCAACGCGCTCTACATCCCCGCCGACATCGAGCCGTTCCAGCTGCGCATCGTCGTGTCGCACGAGCTCGTCCACGCCCTCCAGGACCAGTACGTGCGGCTCGATTCGATCATCACGCAGCGCGGCGTGAACGATCGCCGCTCCGCCGCGCAGGCGATTCTCGAGGGACAGGCAACGCTGGCGCAGATCCCCGTGCTGATGCCGGAGCAGAAGCCCGACACGCTGCCGCTCGGATGGTTCTGGAGGCAGCGCGAGGTGATGGCGGCGCAGCAGGCGCAGATGAAGGAATTCGCGCGCGCTCCGCTGTGGCTCAGGGAGGGACTGATCTTCCCCTACCTGGGCGGCGCCGACTTCAACGTCTGGTTCCGCCGCACCTATTTGGGCCGCTCAGTGCTCGATTCGATGCCGCGGTCGACGGAGCAGATCCTGCACCCCGAGCGCTATCGCGATCGCGACGAGCCGACCGACATCGCGTTCGAGTCCAGCCGGTCCGCCGATGTGAAATGGGAAGACGGACTCGGCGAGTTCGAGATGCGCCTCCTGTTCCAGCAGCACCTGGGGACCGAGGCGCAGGCGATCAGTCTGGCGAGCGGCTGGGACGGCGACCGCTACCAGGTGCTCGGACCGAATGCCGACGTGCTCGTGTGGTACAGCGTGTGGGACGACGCGGCGGCCGCGAGCCGGTTCGCGGGCGGCCTGCAACGGGCATGGGGCAAGCGAGGGCCGGACGGCCGGACGGCGCGACGGTCGGAGATAAAGCAGCTCACCATCTCGGGACGGCCGGTGGTGCGGTTGGTGGATGCGCCTTCGAATTGGCCGGGATGGAACGCCATCCCGACGATCAGACTCAGCGGAGGAGGCGGGTGATCGTGTAGATCGCAAGGCCGACGAGTCCGCCCACCAGCGTTCCGTTGATGCGCACGAATTGCAGGTCCCGTCCTACCGCCAGCTCGAACCGTCGCGACGTCGCTTCCGGATCCCAGCCGGCGACCGTTTTCGCGATCAGGTCGCCGATCTCGAAGCGATACTTCTCCACCACGCTCGCGGTGAGGTCGATCAGGAGCTCGTCGAGCTCGGCGAGCAGCGTCGGGTTGGACAGGAGCGCGGTCCCGAACTCGCTGAGGCCGCTGTCGAGCGGGCTGGGCGCGCCGTCGGAACCCTGCGCGTAGTTGATCACCGCCTGACGAATTCCCTCCCAGAGCTTGCGGGCCAGGTCGTCCGTCGACGCCCCCATCAGCCATTCTTCCTTCAACGCTTCCGCGCGCTCGATCACGTCGGGCGAATGCTGCAGCCGGTCGATGAAATCACGAATCGCCTTGTCGAACGACGCGCGCAGCGGATGGCGCGGATCCATCACCATGTCGTGCAACAGCCGCTCGACGGCCGCGATGATTTTCTGATAGATCTTGTCGTCCAGCACGGGCGGCACCCACCACGGCGTCTCCGCCTTCACCCGCTCGCGAATCAAGTCGCGATTGTTGCGGACCGCGTCGGCGGCGAGCTTCACCGTCGCGTTGAGCAGCTCTTCCTGCCGGTTGTCGGCCAGCGCGAGCGCCAGCGTCTTGCCGAGCGCCGGAGCGACGCGAAAGGTCCGGACGCGGTTGCGCACGACCTGACTCACGAGATCCTGCAGCTCGTTGGGCGGCAGCGAGTCGAGCGTCTTGACCAGGCCGGTCGCGAACTGGCGGGAGATCTGCTTCGCGTGCTCGCGGTCGGCGAGCCAGTGCGCGGCGCGCTCGGCCGGATGGACGCGTCGCAGGTTGGCGGCGATCACGTCGCGCGACAGGAAGTGATTCTGCACGAAGTTGCCGAGGATCTGGCCGATGCGCTCCTTGCGCGTCGCCACGATCGCCGTGTGAGGGATGGGAATGCCCAGCGGGTGCCGGAACAGGGCGGTCACCGCGAACCAGTCGGCCAGGCCACCGACCAGGGAGGCCTCGGCGGTCGCCCGCACATAGCCCAGCCAGGCGTACTGCGGCTCGAAGATGCTCGCTCCGATGAAGATCAGGAGCGCCAGCGCCAGTAACCCCGTGGCCCGCCGCTTCATCGCCCGAAGCCGGGCCTCCCGCTCGGCGTCGTCGGGCCGGCTCCACTGGGGGGTGGGGGTGAGCGGTGGCGCCTGCGGCGCCTGCTGCGGCTCGCGAATCACAGCGCCAAAATAACCCCTTTGATAAGCGGTACTCGCCATTTAGCTTGCTGTGCTTATGTTTACGGCCCTTTCCGAGCAGCTGACCGGGGTACTGGACCGGCTCAGGGGACGTGGCGTGCTCTCGGAAAGCGACGTCACCGACGCCCTCCGCGAGATCCGCCGCCATCTGCTCGAGGCGGACGTGAGCTTCGAGGTGACGCGCGAGTTCGTCGAGCGGGTGCGCGATCGGGCCGTCGGCGCGCTTCAGGTCAAGTCCGTCAGCCCCGGCCAGCAAGTCGTGAAGCTGGTGCACGACGAGATTGCCACGATGCTCGGCGGCACCAAGGCCGGCCTCGAGTTCTCCTCCGTAGGTCCGACGGCGATTCTCCTCGTCGGGTTACAGGGATCGGGGAAGACCACGACCGCCGCGAAGCTCGCGCGCCGCTTGAAGCTGGAGCAGAAGGCGCCGGCGCTCGTCGCGGCAGACGTCTATCGCCCCGCCGCAGCGGAGCAGTTGCGGCAGCTCGGCGTGCAGGTCGGCGTCCCTGTTCTTGGGACGGACGGGGGACGAGGGAAGGGTGTCGTCGAGCTGGTGCGCACTGCGCTGCGCGAAGCCGAATCGGAGCGCGCGCGGGCGGTGATCGTCGATACGGCGGGCCGGTTGCAGATCGACGCCGAGATGATGGACGAGCTGAAAGCGCTGAAGGAGGCCGTGAAGCCGCGTGAGGTTCTGCTCGTCGCGGACGGCATGGCGGGGCAGGACGCGGTGAAGATCGCGCGCGGATTCCATGACGGTGTGGGTCTGACGGGCGTGATCCTGACCAAGCTCGATGGCGACGCGCGAGGCGGCGCGGCGCTCTCGATTCACGGCGTGACCGGCGTGCCGATCAAGTACATCGGCGTCGGCGAAAAGACGGACGCGCTCGAGCCGTTCGATCCGGCTCGGATGGCGGGGCGGATTCTGGGGCAGGGCGATGTCGTCGCGCTGGTGGAAAAGGCCTCCGCGACGATCGATGCCGAGGCGGCGAAGAAGCTCGAGCAGAAGGTGCGGTCCAAGAAGGGCATGGACCTGCAGGATTTTCTGGTCGCGCTGAAGCAGATGCAGAATATGGGGCCGCTCAAGCAGGTGCTCGGGCTCCTGCCGGGAATCAACGCGAAGGCGCTGCAGGGCGCGTCGCTCGACGACAAGCGGTTGAAGCACGTCGAAGCGATCGTCCTGTCGATGACGCCGCAGGAGCGCGCCGATCCCAGCCTGCTGAACGGGAATCGCAAGCTGCGGATCGCCAAGGGCGCCGGGCGAACGGTGCAGGAAGTGAACAGACTGCTGGAACAGTTCCAGCAGATGCGCAAAATGGGCAAGTTCTTGAAAAGGATGTAGGACATGGCAACTCGAATTCGGCTGCGCCGCGTGGGACGAAAGGGGCAGGCCTATTTCCGGATCGTGGTGGCGGAATCGACGTCCCCGCGCGACGGGCGGTTTGTGGCCGCGATCGGCAGCTACAACCCGAAGGCCAAACCCGCGCTGATCGACGTGGATGCCGAACAGGCGCGGGCCTGGCTCGACAAGGGCGCGCTGCCAACGGATACGGTTCGCTCGCTCCTCAAGAAGGCGGGCGTACTCGGCAAACGGGCTCCCGCAGCCACCGCGTAGTCGGGCGGCTGCGCAAGCCGCACGGCCAGCAGGGGGAAGTCGCGGTGATCCCCCTCGTGGAAAACGTGGGGACCGTCTTCGTGCCGAAGGCGCGAGTGTACGTCCTGAACGACGCGCGGGAAGTGCTGGCGGGGCCGCTGGTGATCGCCCGCCGCCGCTCGTATCACCGCGAATGGCTGCTGGGCTTCGAGGGCATCACCTCGCGCCAGGCGGTGGACGGATGGCGCGATCAGCTGGTGGCGGTCGACGAGTAGACGATGCTGACCATCAATGTGGTCACGTTGTTTCCCGAGTGGTTCGGCGCGGCGTTTGGATCGAGCATTCTGGGCCGCGCGGCCAACGCGGGACTGGTGCGGTATCGCACGGTGCAGCTGCGTGATTACGCGCGCGACCGGCACCAGACGGTGGACGATGCGCCGTATGGTGGCGGCGCCGGGATGGTGCTGAAAGTGGAGCCGTTGGTGGAAGCGGTCGAGGATCTAGAGGTTGTCGAGGGGTCGCCGATCGTGTTGATGTCGGCACGCGGAAAGCCGTTCTCGCACGACACGGCGGTTCGTTATTCGCTGGGCAGGGAGCTGACATTGTTGTGCGGGCATTACAAGGACGTCGATCAGCGGGTCGTCGACGTGCTGCACGCGGAAGAAGTCTCGATCGGCGATTTTGTTTTATCGGGTGGCGAGCCCGCGGCGCTGTGTGTCGTCGATGCGGTCGTCCGGCTGCTGCCGGGAGCGTTGGGCGATCATGAGTCGGCGTCATCGGACTCGCATTATGAAGGCCTGCTGGCGCCGCCCAGCTACACGCGGCCGCCCAGCTATCGCGGGCTCGACGTCCCGGACGTATTGTTGAGTGGTGACCACGAAAAAATTGCGGCATGGCGCGCGGCGCAAGCCGAGCGACTGACGCGCGAACGGCGGCCGGATCTCTGGAAAAAACTGGACGTCTAGACGTCCGGCCTTCTGGATGGCTCAAGGAGCGTAGGTATGGAGAAGTTGCGAGCGGTGGAGCGCGAGGGCCTCAAGACCGATATCCCCGCGTTTGCTCCCGGCGATACGGTACGCGTCATGGTACGCGTGCGTGAAGGTGAAAAAGAGCGCCTGCAGGCATTCGAAGGGGTGTGCATCGCCCGTCGGGGCGGCGGCGTCAACGAGACGTTCACCGTTCGGAAGATCTCGGCCGGCGTGGGCGTCGAGCGGATTTTTCCGCTGCACGCGCCGTCGATCGCCGAGATCGGGCTGACGCGCAAGGGGCGCGTGCGGCGCGCGAAGCTGTACTTCCTGCGCCGCCTGGCCGGGAAAGCGGCGCGCATTCGCGAGAAGCGCGGCGCCGGGCAGGGCATCTCGGTGCCCGGCACCGGAGAGTCGGAGCCGCCGCAGACGTGAGGCACCGCCGCCCGTCGTTGAAGCGCGAGGCGGCGTTGTGGAGTGAAGGCAGGATCAGCGTCGCCGGAATCGATGAAGTCGGCCGCGGCCCCCTGGCTGGACCAGTGGTGGCCGCGGCCGTCGTGTTTCCGATGGGTGTCAAGCCGATCCGCGGGCTCGACGATTCCAAGGTCTTGACCGAGAAGCAGCGCGCGAAGTTCGCGCTCAAGATCCGCGAGCGCGCGGCGGCGGTCGCGGTCGGCGCGGCGAGCGTGCGCGAGATCGATCGGCTGAATATCCGGCGCGCGTCGATCCTGGCGATGGAGCGCGCGCTGCGGCGGCTCGGGTTCGCGCCGGCGCACGTGCTCATCGACGGACTCCCCTGTCCGGAGCTGGGCTGCGAGCACGAGGCGATCGTCGACGGCGACGCGCGCTGCCACTCGATCGCCGCGGCCTCCGTGATCGCGAAGGTGATCCGCGATTACCTGATGGACCGTCTGGCGCGCCGCCATCCCGGATACTGCTGGGAGACCAACAAGGGCTACGCGACGCCCGAGCATCTCGAGGCGATCCAGCGTCTCGGACCCACCCGCCATCATCGCTTCAGCTTCGAGCCCGTCGCGCAGATCGAGCTGCTAACGGTTCCTGCTTCGGCGTAGACCTTTCAAGAATTCGGACAGCGGCCGCGTGTTCAGGATGTCGGCCGCGGTCAACCAGGCGCGCCGCGCGACCGCGACGGCGAACTTCATGAACTCGAGCTCGCGCGTGTTGTGCGCGTCGGTGGACAGCACGAACCGCACGCCGTGGCTCCTGGCGGCGGCCGCGAGCGTATCGGGCAGGTCCATGCGCTCGCTGCCGTTGATCTCCAGCAGACACTTGGCGGCGGCCGCGGCTTTGGCGACGGCGTCGAAGTCGAGGGGGTAGGACGGCCGATCGGGGAGGCGCCGGCCGGTGGGATGGCCGATCGCGTCCACCCAGCGATTGGCGATCGCGGCGAGCAGCCGATCGGTGAGCTGGCGCTCCGTCTGCTTCAGGCCGTAGTGGATCGTCGCGACCACGTAATCGGCCTCGGCCAGGAGATCGTCTGGCAGGTCGAGCTTGCCGTTCTCCAGGATGTCCATCTCGACGCTCTTCAGCACGCGAAACCCGCGCATCCCCTTGTTCAGCCGATCGATCTCTTTCCATTGCGCCCGGATTTCGGCCGGCGTCTGCCCGGCCATCGACGTGCGCGGTGAATGATCGGTGATGGCGATGTACTCGTAGTTCAGCGCGCGCGCGGCGTCGATCATCTCGGCGAGCGTGGCGCGGCCGTCGCTCGCGTCCGTGTGCATCTGGAGGTCGCCGCGGACTTCCTCGAGGGTGACGAGGGTGGGGAGCCTGTGTTCTCTGGCGAGCGCGATCTCTCCGCGATTCTCGCGCATCTCCGGCGGGATCCAGTCGAGCCCGAGCGCGCCGTAGACGTCTTTTTCAGTGCGGCCGGAAATGCATTTCGTGCCCCGGTACACGCCGTACTCGTTGAGCTTGAGCTTCCTGGCCTGCGCGATCTTGCGCAGCTCGATGTTGTGCGCCTGCGAGCCGGTGAAGTATTGCATCGCGGCGCCGAAACAGGCGGGCTCGACGACGCGCAGGTCCACCTGGAGACCGCTCGACAGCCGCACCGTGGCGCGCGTGTCGCCCTGCGCGGCGATCTCCCTGACCTCGCCGAATTTCACGAACCGTGCGATGACCGCGGGAGCTCTTTTCGGGGCGCACGTCACGACGACGTCGAGATCGCCGATCGTTTCGCGCCGCCGCCGGAAGCTGCCCGCGACGTCGATTTCCTGGATCTCGCCGCCGGCCTTGAGGTATGCGACGATCGCGCGCGCATACGGCTCGGCCTCGTGCAGCACGAGGCGCTTGGGCCCCGTGCTCGTGCCCGCGACGCCTTCGCGCAGCTTCTCGAGCAGCTTGGGTCCGAAACCGGGGAGCTTCGCGACCTTCCCCGCGTCGAGCGCCTGCTTGAGATCGGCGACGCTGTTCACCTTGAGCTCATCGTGAAACAGCTTCACGCGCTTGGGACCGAGACCGGGGATGCGCAGCAGCTCCAGCAGCCCCGGTGGGATGGTCGCGATGAGCTCCTGGCGCTGCGGCAGCGTGCCCGTTTCGACGAGCGTGGTGATTTCCTTTGCGATCCCCCCGCCGATTCCGGGCAGGTCGGTGAGATCGAATTCGCCGCCGGTGACAAGCTCGGCGATGGGATCGGGGTGGTCGGCGACGGTGCGAGCGGCGTTGCGGTAGGCGCGCACGCGAAACGGATTGGCGGCGGAGATTTCGAGGAGGTCGGCGACGTCGCCGAGCAAACGGGCGATTTCAGAGTTTTGCATGAGTTAGTGCGGAAAGGTACCGCCTTCCCCCGCCTCCCACCGCCCTTGACCGTCCATTTTTCGGGTGATACGCTAGCCGTCCCGAAATGTCGCGTTCCCATCCCGTCGGAGGCAGAAGCATGGTCCGCAAGGTTCTTGCGCTCGTCGCGCTGGCGCTCGCGTTCCCCCTGGTCGCAGCCGCGCAGTCGCAGGCCACAACCGGCATCATCCGTGGCATCGTCACTGATCCCCAGAACGCGCCCGTTGCCAACGCCACGGTGACGCTCCGGGAGACGCAGACCGGTTTCACGCGCCAACTCGTGACCAATGAACGCGGCATTTTCATCGGCTCGGTGCTGCCGCTCGGCACCTACGACGTCACCGCGCGCGCCGTGGGATTCAGCGAGACGCGCCGGACGGGGATTCGGCTGGGAGTCGGCGAAACCGTGAACCTGACGCTGCCGCTCGCGGCGGTGCAGCTCCAGGCGGTGGTGGTCGAAGCGACACAGCCGGTCGTCGAGGCGACGAAGATCGAGAGCTCGACCCGCCTGCCGGACGCCGCCGTGGGGCGCCTGCCGAACAACGGACGCAACTTCCTGAATCTCACGCTGCTCACGCCCAACGTCGCGATCGTGCAGGGGCCGGACGGTGATGAGCTGTCGATCGGCGGCCAGAAGGGGATCCACAACAACGTCTCGGTCGACGGCGCCGACTTCAACAATCCGTTCTTCGGCGAGCAGCGCGGCGGCCAGCGCCCGCCGTTCACGTTCAATCTCGACGCGGTGCAGGAAATCGTCGTGACGTCATCCGGCGGCACGGCCGAGTTCGGCCGCTCCTCCGGGGGATTCGTGAACGTGGTGACAAAGTCGGGCACCAACGATCTGCGCGGGTCGGTGCACTATTATGGAAAGGACGGCGCGCTGTCGGGCATCGCGCGCCACGGGGCACTGAGTCTCGAGCCGGACTTCACGCAACACCAGTTCGGCTTCACGCTCGGAGGCCCGATCAAACGCGACCGCGCCTTCTTCTTCGTTGCGTACGATCAGCAGATCTACGACGAGACCAAGCAAAAGGACATCGGCCGCATCGATCCCCGGCTGCGCGCGTGGATGGATACCGCTTACGGCGGCGCGCTCGCGGGCGATTACGGCCCGATCCAGCGCACCAATGACGCTCGGGCGCTGCTCGCGAAGATCGATTACCACCTGTCGGATCGCCATCACGCGACGCTGAAGTACAACTACACCTGGTCCGAGCAGGCCAACGGGACGTTCGACGTCGACAGCTGGGGCCGCAGCGCGAACGGCCTCGAGCAGGATCATTCCAATGCGATCAACGGCAGCCTGGTCTCGTATTTGACGCCGAGTGTCACGAACGAGTTCCGCTTCCAGTATTCGCGTGAAGATCGTCCACGGCCGTACGGCGGCCCGCGCTCGGCGGCGCTGGGTCCCGATCCAACGGGCACCGGTCTGCGGCCGTTCCCCGACGTCGCGCTCGATTTCGTGGGGGCGTACCGGTTCGGGATGCCGTTCTTCCTGCCGGTCGACTATTACGACAC
>DASSUS010000100.1:0-7033 GCA_035706765.1 Gemmatimonadales bacterium | reverse complement strand
CGCACGGTTCCTCTCGTGCAATCGGTGAGGTAATACATGGCGCTCGGTTTACCGACCGATCAACGAGGCCAGATTCTCGCGCTGCTGATCCTGGTCGCGCTCGCGGGCGGCTACTTCTTCTGGGCGAAGAAGCACTCGCCCGACGTCGAGAAGATCAACCTCGCGAACACCGAGGCCGACAGCCTCGAGAAGATCGTCGCGAACGCCAAGGCCGACCTGGCGAGCGGGAGCATCGAAGACCTGCGCCGCCGCGTCGAAGAGTACCAGGGCTCGCTCGAGCTGATGCGCCGCCTGGTGCCGGAGCGCAATGAGGTGCCGACGCTGATCGACGACATCTCGACCAAGGCCAAAGTCCGCGGCGTGACCCTCGGCAAGATCCAGCCGCTCGCGCCCGATCCCGGCCAGCCGTTCGACACCTATCGCTACCGGCTCGAGGTGTACGGCCACTACGACCAGATCGGCGAGTATCTCGCCGACATCGCGTCGCTGCCGCGGATCGTCGTGCCGCAGGAAGTGACGCTATCGGTGGCGTCGCCCCAGGCCCAGAAACTGCTCGCCGACACCGCGGGTGCGCTGCTGCTCGCCGAGTTCTCGATCCGCACCTTCGTGAAGTCGAGCGCGCCGCCGCCGAACCAGCCGGCCGCCGCGCGGCCGGGAGCCACGCGTGCGCGCAGCTAGGCTCGGGCCGGCGGCCCTCTTCGCCGCCCTGATCCTGGCGGGCGCGGCGCAGCTCGGCGCGCAGTCGGAGAACACCCCGGCGATGCCCGACACGACGCGCCAGTCGCTCGTCCTCTTGCGCGAGGTGTTCGCGTACGAGGGTGGCGGGCGCGACCCCTTCATGTCGCTGCTCAAATCGGGTGACGTCCGGCCCCTGCTGTCCGACCTCAAGCTGACGACGATCGTCTACGATGGACGGTTTGCGACGCGCAGCGTCGCGGTGCTCCGGGACATCACGAACCGGCGCATTTATCGGGTGAAAACGGGCGATATCATCGGGCGCCTCAAGGTCACGCAGATCCGGCCCCGGGAAATCGTATTCACCGTGCAGGAATTCGGCTTCGAGCGGCAGGAGACGCTGTCGCTCGCCAGGCAGGAGGAGACGCCATGATGGCTCTAGCTCACCTCGCGTTGCTCGCGATCGTCGCTCCCCGGGCCCTTGCGGGGACGACGATTCGCGACGGCGAGGTGCGGGGTGTGAGCGTGGTCCCGGCGGCCGGCAAAGTCGAGATCGTCATCGACCTGCAGGGCGCCGCCCAGGTGTCGGACTTCACGCTCACCAATCCCGCCCGGCTCGTGATCGATCTCCAGGGCGCGCGGCTCAGCGCGCCGGCCACGCTGTACGACGGCCGGAACCGCGGCGGCGTGCGCAACGTGCGCTACGGGCAGTTCAAGCCGGACGTCGTCCGCGTCGTGATCGATCTGGACGCCCTCAAGGACTATCAGGTGGAGCGCGTTGGCGGGCAGGTGCGCGTGCGCATCGGCACCGAGCGGACCGCGTTCGCCGCGTGGTCCAGCAGCAGCGTGAGCACAGTGGCAGCCGTTGCCCCTCGCCGCGTCGCGGAGACAGCACCAGCGGCTGAGGAGCCGATGCCGATGACGCGCGGCCCGGAATCGGCCGCGCGCGTCACCACGCCGACGCTCGGCCGCTCGCTGTCCATTGACGAGTATCTCGCCACACACTCGCGCGAAGCCGCGCAGTCGCAGGCGCCGCGCATCACCGTGCAGTGGGACAACGCGAGCATCGAAGACGTCGTGGCCGGCTTTGCCGCCTTCAGCGGCCGCACCATCATCCTGGCGAAAGGCATCACCGGCAACGTCACGGCCGAGATCAAGAATCAGCCGTGGGATCTCGCGTTGAACGCCGTGCTCGAGTCGCCGGGCCTCGCGGTCCAGACGCTCCCGGGCGGCATTCTCAACGTCGTCAGCAAGGTGGAATTGGCCCGCGCCGACTCCACGGTGCCGATCACGACGCGCCTCGTGCGCATCAACTACGCCAAGGCAACGTCGCTCGTCCCGTCGGTGCAGTCGATTCTCACCAAGCGCGGCCAGGCCGTCGCCGACTCGACCAGCAACTCGCTCGTGATCACCGAAGTCAGCTCGCGCATCGAGGACGTGGTGGAATTCGTGAAGGGGCTCGATCTGCGCACGCCGCAGGTGTCGATCCAGGCGAAGATCATCTTCGTCGATCGCACCGACGTCGAAGAGCTCGGCGTGAAGTACGACCTCGGCTCCAACGTGCAGTTCTTCAACCGGCTGATCCAGCGGCCCGATCCGCGCAGCGCCGAGCCGGTCGATACCGACCTCGACGGCGTTCCCGACGCGCTCGTGCCGACCGACAACTTCGACGCGAACGAGAACATCGTCGCGCTCGGCGGCAATTCGCTGTCGGCGCTCGGCAACGCGAGCCAGGAAGTCATCAATCCCGCGCTCGATCTGATCTTCTCGACCGCGATCGGCAACTTCGATCTCACGGCCTTCGTGCAGGCGCTGCAGCGGGTCGAGCTCGCGGACGTGCAGGCCGAGCCGACGATCACGACGCTCGACAACCGCCAGGCCGAGATTCTGGTGGGCGACCGTGTCCCGATCCGCGTCATCGACGTGAGCGCCGTCAACACGGGGACCACCGGTGTGCCGCGCGCCACAGTCCAGTTCCAGCAAACCGGCATCAATCTCCGTGTCACGCCTCACGTCACGGCGAACCGCCAGATCCTGATGGAGGTGCACGCCGAGCGCTCGAACGTTCAGCCGGCGGCGGTCGACATCGGGTTCACCTTCCAGACCCAGCAGGCGGACAACCAGATCCTCGTCTCGGACGGCGAAACGGCCGTAATTGGCGGACTTACGGTGAGCGAGGTCACGGTAACCAAGTCCGGCATTCCTTTCCTTGTAGACCTGCCGATTCTCGGCAAGCTGTTCGGCTTTACGTCGCAACGAGAGCAGCGGCGTGACCTGCTGATTCTCATCACGCCACACATCATCGACGATCTCGCCGCGCCCGCGGGCCAGTAGCTCGCGGGCCGGTACGTACAGAGAGGTCTTTTATGCGGGTGATCACACGTGGTACCGCACTGTGGGGAATTAGCGCCCTCGCGCTCGCCATCTGGGCGTGCGAGACGACGCGCAATCCTGGCGGCATTCAGCGCGACGTCACCGAGCCCGCGATCCTCCTGACGAATTCCGCGGGCGACACGCAGGACATCGCCGGCGGCCTGCGCTTCAACATCAGCGCGGTCGACAATCTGGCGCTCAAGAGCGTCGAGCTCACCTTCAGCGGCGGCTTGATCGGCACGCTCGACACGAACTTCACCGGCCAGGTGAAGAACTACGCCGTCGCCCGCACGCTGAACTTCGGCGCCAACTCGGGCGCCGGCGGCATGATCCAGATCATCGGCCGCGCGACCGACGGCGCCAACAACTTCGCCGAAGACACGCTCTTCATCTTTCTCTCGAACGTGCAGGCGCTGCGCGTGCGCCTCGTGCTGCCGTCCCCCGGTGCGCTGGCGTCGACCGGCAAAGGCCTCCCGATCGACGTCATCGCGGTCCAGAACTCCGGAATCGCGAAGATCGGTTTCCTGGTGTCGCCGGCCGCGAGCATCACCAATCCGACGACGCCCCCCAACGACTCGATCGTCTATTCCCAGCCGTTCGCCGATTCCGCCGAGTACCAGGATACGATCGTGGTGATTCCGGCGAGCGGCACGTTCAACGTCGTCGGATTCGCCGAAGACTCGGCGGGCCGGCGCGGGTTCAGCAACGTCGTCACGGTCCAGATTCAGTCGGTCGCCACCGACAACACCGCGCCCGAAGTGGCGCACCGCATCGGCGAGCGCGTCGAGGTCGACGACACGATGCACGTGCGCGCCCAGGACCCGAGCGCGATCGCGTGGATCGGATTCCGCGTCGACACGGGCGGCGTCCTGATGAAGTTCGACACGGTGAACGTCGCCGCGGGCAACCTCACCGACGTCACGCGCCACTTCTCGCTCGGGCTCCAGGGCCTGAATCCGCTGCCGCGCTCGGTCGTGGTGCGCGGGTACGCCTGCGACGCCGCCGTCGCGCGCAACTGCTCGTTCACCAACAGCACGACGCTCATCCCGAGCCCGCCGCTGCGCAGCAAGGGCGCGATCTCCAGCTTCCAGGCGCCGATGGCGCCGATGGCGCTGATCGATACGGTGATCGTCGTGTCCGGAATCACGCGGCCGCTGCCGTTCGGCGGCCGGATCGCCGACGCGATCTTCAACGGCAACGACTCGAGCCTCTACCTCACGAACCCGGCCCTCGGGCGCGTCGAGATCTTCCAGGTCGCCAACACGGCGTTCGTCGCGGCCGGGATTCCCACGGCCGGACCGCAGCCCTGGGGCATCGCGCTCTGGCCGCTCGATACGCTGGGGAACTACAAGGACTCGATCGTCGTCGCGAACTCGGGCGGCGTGCAGCTGTCGATCATCGACGTCCGCCCCGGCGTGCGCCGGCTCGCGTGGCGCCAGGACCTGCCCGACTACCTGATCGAGACGTACCGGATTCTGCTGTCGCCGATTCGCGAAGAAATCCGCGTGTTCGACGTGTCCGACCGGCCGCAATACGTCAGTACCGTCTGCCGCGTCACGAGCGGCACGCCGAACTGTCACGCCGATTCCATCTTCGCGATCTACTCGACGCTGCCCACCGCCAGCAGCACGTTCCCGTTCACCAACCGGGCGACGCTGCGGATGGAAAAGCTGATTCAGACGACCGACACGGCGCAGCTGTTCAGTCACCTGTTCTGGGAGCTGGCGGGCGACAGCACGCTCTCGAGCGACACCCGCGACACGCTGCGCATCGAGATGCGGCGCGGCCGGCCGTACAACGAGCAGCGCGTGCAGCTCACGGCGTGCGCGGGCGTCACCGTCGACCTGGCGCGGTTCGGGCTGGGCGATTCGACCTACGTCCGCAACTCCGGGAACTTCACCCACGCGATCGTCGGTGAAGGCGGCAACATCACCACCGAGTTCGCGCGCGTCGTCGGGTACACGACCAAGGCGCCGCTGCAGCACGGGCCCTCCACGCTCCAGGCGTGCGAAACCAACTCCGTGCCTGGCATCGTCGGCGACACCGGCGAGAACCACCGCGACCTGGGCGTGACGCCGTACATCGACGTCTCGGACTTCATCAGTAACACCGGCGTCACCATCCATTCCGTCGCCACGAACTTCAACGGGATGACGAACCTCGTCCGGGCCGATTCGATCTACTTCCTCGACGAGGGGATGAAGCTCAAAGGCACCGTCGAAGCGCCGCTCGGCGCGTTCGGCATGGACATGAACTACAACCATGCGTTCGCGGCCAATTTCCCCGGGACGCCGACCTTCGGCGGCACGGGTAACCCCAATGACCGCATCGCCTTCTCGGCGCGGCCCGACGGCAACATCGACGTGTGGGATACGTTCTTCTACGGGCGCATCGGCGGCATCGTCGTGCGCGATCCGATCACCGGACCCTTGCGCGTCGCGCGGAACCGCAACAATACACGGCAGTGGCTGTTCGGCGTGACCGCGGCCGGCGTCGTGATGATCGAGCTGCCGGTGATCACCAACCCGTTCCCGGCCCGGCCGCCATGGGGGCCGCCGCTGCGGTAACGCCGGCGCCTTCGGGCCCGGGGTCATGAGTGCGACGAGCCCGACGAGTGGTCGGGCTTGTCTGTTATTAGGGGAGGTGGTGGAGGAGGGTGGAGGGTGTGGTGGTTTCGAAGGTTGACGGGTATGGAGGAAAGACATGGCGTTTCGGTTCACAACGGCGGGCGAATCACACGGGCGCGGCCTGGTGGGCATCCTCGAGGGGATTCCCGCCGGGCTCCCGGTGTCGGCCGCCGATGTGAACGTCGAGCTGAAGCGGCGTCAGGGCGGCTACGGCCGGGGCGCCCGGATGAAGATCGAATCGGACCACATTGAATGGCTCTCCGGCGTGCGCGCCGGCGAAACCCTCGGCTCCCCGATCGCCATGCTGATCTGGAATCGCGACTGGGAGCACTGGCAGGACGTCATGGCGCCCGAAGCGGATGCGACTCCCGATCCGCTCGGACGCCGCCGCCAGGTGACGCGCCCGCGTCCCGGCCACGCCGACCTCGCCGGATCGCTCAAATACGATCGCACCGATGCACGAGACATCCTGGAGCGAGCGAGTGCACGGGAGACCGTGGCGCGTGTCGCGTGCGGCGCAGTGTGTAGGAAACTCCTGCGCGAGTTCGGTATCGAAATCGGTTCGTACGTGGCCGAGCTCGGAGGTGTGGTTACCCGTCCCCCCTCCCCCCTCCCCCGTCCTCTCAACGAAGTCGCCGACCAAAGCCCCGTCCGCTGCCTCGATAAGGAGGCCGAGGCGGAGATCATTCGCCGCATCGACGCGGCAAAGGCCGCTGGTGACACCCTCGGCGGCATCGTGGAAGTCGTCGCGCTGGGGGTGCCGGTCGGCCTCGGCTCGCACGTGTCGTGGGATACGAAGCTCGACGGCCGGATCGCGCGGGCGATGATGTCCATCCCCGCCGTCAAAGGAGTGGAGCTGGGGCTCGGCTTCGAGGCGGCGCGGCGCAAAGGCTCCGAAGTGCACGACGAAATCATGCCCGGCTTCTCGCGCGCCACGAACCGCGCCGGCGGCACCGAGGGCGGGATGACGACCGGCGAGCCGCTGCTCGTGCGCGTCGCGATGAAACCGATCTCCACGCTGATGTCGCCGCTCAAGACGGTGGATCTGAAAACAGGCGGACCCGCGCAGGCGCAGTCGGAGCGCTCCGATGTGACCGCCGTACCGGCGATGGGCGTGATCGCCGAAGCGATGCTCGCGATCGTGCTCACCGAGGCGCTGCTCGAAAAATTCGGCGGCGACGCGCTCAGCGAAACCAGACGAAACTTCGAGGGCTACGTCGCGCAGGTACGCGCGCGCACGGAACGCGCCCAGGCCCGGGGTGAGGCGTCGTGAAACGGCACCTCGTGCTGATCGGATTGCCCGGCGCGGGGAAGAGCACCGTGGGTCGCCTCGTGGCCGAGCGGCTGCACACGGGCTT
>DASSUS010000099.1:0-11984 GCA_035706765.1 Gemmatimonadales bacterium | reverse complement strand
TATGCGCGGCCCGAGGACTGATATGGCGACACGGCTGGACCCCTTTGTCGAGGTGATGCTGCGCGAGCGCGCCGATCAGCTCTACCTGCTCCCGGACGAGCCGGTGACGCTGATCAAGGACGGCAAGCCGCGCAAAGTCTCCAAACAGGCGCTCACCGACCAGCACATCTACGCGCTGATGGTGGAGGTGGCGCCTCCCGAAGCGGCCGACAAGATCGATCACCAGTCCGAGACCGAGTTCGAGTACGCGGCGGGGAATAGTCTGGTCCGCGTGCGCATCGTGCCCGAAGCGGGACGCCTCACCGCGGTGATTTCCGCCGTCCGGCGGGCATCCCAGGAGCATGCGGCGCCCCGAGTCGAGAGCGCACCCGCGCCGGCCGCCGCGGAAACCACGGCCAGACGGCCGGCGGCGGCTCCGCCGCCCGCCAAGCCGCCGCGCGCGTCGGTGATCGCCGCGGCTCCCATGGTCGATGCGCCGCCCCCGGCCGAGCTGCCGTCGGCGCCGAGCGCCCTCCCGAGTGAGTTCGCGACCTCTCAGTACAAGGCGGCCGAGCAGCGCCTCGCGAAACTGCTGCATACGCTCGTCGAATCGAAAAGCTCCGACCTGCACCTGCGGGTAGGTGAGCCGCCGTTGTTACGGACCCACGGCGAGATCAAGCGGCAGCCGGGCGCGGCGGCGCTGAGCATCAACGACCTGGAGCTTCTGATCCTCTCGATCATGCCCGAGCGCAATCGCGGCGAATGGAAGGAAACGGGCGACTCGGACTTTGCCTATGAGATCCAGGGACTGGCGCGGTTCCGCGTCAACGCCGCGCGCGACCGCAAAGGGCCCGTCGCGGTGTTCCGCGTGATCCCGGCGAAAGTCGTCACCGTCGAAGAGATGGGCCTCTCGGAAGAGGTGCAGCGACTCTGCTACCTGACGAAGGGGCTGGTTCTGATTACCGGGCCGACCGGCTCCGGCAAGTCCACGACGCTGTGCGCCCTGATCGACCTGGTCAACCGCAGCCGGTCCGATCACATCATCACGATCGAAGACCCGATCGAGTTCGTGCACGAGAACAAGAAGTGCCTGATCACCCAGCGACAGGTGCACGTGCACACCGAGAGCTTCAAGACGGCGCTGCGCGCGGCGCTGCGCGAAGATCCCGACATCGTGCTGGTCGGTGAAATGCGCGACCTCGAGACGATCGCGATCGCCATCGAAACGGCGGAGACCGGGCACCTCGTGTTCGGCACCCTGCACACGACGACCGCCGCGTCCACCGTGGACCGCATCATCGACCAGTTCCCCGCCGACCGGCAGGCGCAGGTACGGGTGATGCTCTCGGAGTCCCTCAAAGGCGTGATTTCGCAGACGCTCTGCAAGAAGATCGGCGGCGGCCGGGTGGCGGCGCGTGAGATCCTGCTCACGACGCCGGCGATCTCGAACCTGATTCGCGAGGGGAAGACGTTCCAGATTCCGTCGATCATTCAAACGAGCAAGAAGCTGGGGATGAACACGCTGAACGACGCGCTGCTCGAGCTCGTCGAGAAGAAGCAGATCGAGCCCGATGAAGCCTACATGAAGTCGGTCGAGAAGGCGGCGCTCGTCGCGAGCATGAAAGCCAAGGGCTTCAAGGTGACACTCACGCCGGAGACCTAATCCCTCCGCGCGAGGCGCGCTGGGCCGTCGCCTGACGAGATTGCGGTGAATGACGCGACGGAAGGTATGGCGGGGAGCTACCTACCCCCTGGGCGCCACGTGGGACGGCCAGGGGGTGAATTTTGCCCTCTTCTCCGAGCAGGCTGAAGGCGTCGAGCTCTGTCTGTTCGATCGGCCCGACGCCGCCGATCAATCCGAGATCATTCCGCTGACCGAGCGCATCAATCAGATCTGGCACGGCTACGTCCCGGGGCTCCGCCCGGGCCAGCTGTACGGATACCGCGTCCACGGACCGTACCGACCCGAACAAGGTCTGCGATTCAATCCCGCCAAGCTGGTGCTCGACGCCTACGCCAAGGCCGTCACCGGCCCCGTCCGCTGGGACGACACGCCGTACGGTTACGTGATCGGCAGTCCGCAGGAGGATCTGAGCTGCGACACCCGCAACTCCGCCGGCGCGATGCCGAAATGCACGGTGATCGACCCCTCGTTCGAGTGGCGTGGCGACCGTCCCCCCAAGGTGCCCTGGAATCGGACGATCATCTACGAGTGTCACGTCAAAGGGATGACGATGCGGCATCCCGGAGTGCCGGAGCACCTGCGCGGCACCTACCTGGGGCTCTGCACCGAGCCGATCCTCGAGCATCTCACGGCGCTCGGCGTGACGAGTGTCGAGCTGTTGCCTATTCATCACTCCATCACGTCGCGCCACCTCGCCGAGCGCGGGCTCACGAACTACTGGGGCTACGACTCGATCGGGTTCTTCGCGCCCGACGCCCGGTTCGCCACGCGGCCCAACGAGTCGGGTGTGGCGAACCAGGTGAACGAGTTCAAGACGATGGTACGGGCGTTCCACGCGGCCGGGCTCGAGGTCATTCTCGACGTGGTCTACAATCACACGCCCGAAGGCAATCACCTCGGCCCCACGCTCGCGTTCAAGGGCATCGATAACCGCGCCTATTACCGGCTGGTCCAGGACAAGCCGCGCTTCTACATGGACTTCAGCGGGACCGGCAACAGTCTGAACATGCTGCATCCCCGCACGCTGCAGCTCATCATGGACTCGCTGCGCTACTGGGTGACCGAGATGCACGTGGACGGGTTCCGGTTCGATCTCGCGCCGGTGCTGGCGCGCGAGCTGTACGACGTGGACCGGCTGAGCTCGTTCTTCGACATCGTCCTGCAGGATCCCGTGTTGTCGCAGGTGAAGCTCATCGCCGAGCCGTGGGACGTGGGCCCGGGCGGCTATCAGGTCGGCAACTTCCCCGTCGGCTGGGCGGAGTGGAACGGCAAGTACCGCGATACGGTGCGCCGCTTCTGGAAAGGGGACGAAGGGCAGATTGCCGACCTCGCGTCCCGGCTGTCCGGTTCCGCCGACATCTATCAATGGACGCAGCGCGCGGCGTACGCCAGCATCAACTTCGTCGTCGCGCACGACGGCTTCACGTTGCGTGATCTCGTGAGCTACGAGCGGAAGCACAACGAGGCGAACGGCGAGAACAACGCCGACGGCGCGAACGACAACAACAGCCGCAACTGGGGCGTCGAGGGTCCAACGGACGATCCCGCGATCGAGGACATGCGCTACCGGACGATGCGCAACTTCCTTGCGACGCTCGCGTTCTCCCAGGGCGTGCCGATGCTCGCGCACGGCGACGAGATCGCGCGCACGCAGGGCGGCAACAACAACGCCTACTGCCAGGACAACGAGATCACATGGTTGAACTGGAACCTGGACGAACGCCAGCGCGGCCTGCTCGAGTTCGCGCGCCGGGTCCTCGCGATCCGGCAGGACAACCCGGTGCTGCGACGGCGCACGTTCTTTCGCGGACGCGTGATCGACCACCGCGGCGTCAAGGATCTGACCTGGCTGCGCGCGGACGGGCAGGAGCTCACCGAAGCAAACTGGCGGGAGGCCGCCGCGCATTCCCTCGGCATGCTGATCGACGGAGAGGCGACCGACGAAACGGATGAGAAAAACGAGCCCATCAAGGGCGATACGATGCTGCTGCTCGTCAATGCCAGCGAAGTAGACGTCGAGTTCAAGCTCCCACCAGGGGACTGGAGAACGCTCGTCGATACGACGTGCCATCCCCAATCCCCCAATGGCCGCTATCAGCTCAAGCGGTTTTCGCTGGTCCTGCTGACGCTCAACCCCGAATCGTCTTCGACGCCTCGTCCCACATGACGGCGCTGCGCCGATAGTAGGACTCGTTCGCCATGTGACACGCGAGCGCGGCGTTGTGTCCGAACACCACGTCTTCCACGACCGGCTTCCGGGAGCGCACCGCTTCGAAGAAGGTCCAGAGGTGGACCCGGGTATCGTCGAAGTCCGGCGCGGTGTACGTCGTCGCTTCCGAGAAGACCGCGCTCTGACCAAGTTTTGGATCGTTCTCCTGATGCCACTTCTCTTCGTACGCCTGGCGCAGCGCGCTGGGATAGCTGCCGGTGTAATAGCTCGGCCACTCATCCTTGCCGCTCTGGGGCGTCACCGTGATGCGTGAGCCGGTCAGCTCGAGGATCCCCTTCGCCCCGTGGAACCAGTACGCCTCCTGGATCTCGGTGCCGAGGTTGAGGCGCATCGAGACGGGGAGATCGCCGAAGTAGTAGTTGATGAGATGCACGTCCGGGGTGTTGCGGCCGTCTTTCCAGCGCCTGTTCCCGCCCACCGCCATCGCCTGCCGGGGCGGCTCGTTGACGCCGAGGATGAACATCATCCCGCTGATCAGATGCACGAGCAGATCGCCGGCCACGCCGGTGCCGTACTCCTTCCACATGCGCCAGCGCGCGAAGATGTTCGCGTCGAAGGCCCGCTTGGGGACGTCGCCCTGCCAGGTGTCCCAGTCGAGCGTGCGCGGCGAGAGATCGGGCGGCGGCGGATACTGCCACGCCCCGGTGGGATCGTTCCGGCCGAGTCGCGCCTCGACCATCATCAGGTCTCCGATCGCGCCCTGGCCGATCAGCTCCTTGGCTTTCGCGCAGATCTGCGAGCTCACGCGTTGCGAGCCGATCTGCACGATGCGGTTCGTCTTCTTCACCGCGTCGACCATCGCCACGCCGTCGGCGGCGTCGTGCGACATCGGCTTTTCACAGTAGATGTCCTTTCCCGCGCTCACAGCATCCACGACCATGCGCCGATGCCAGTGGTCGGGCACGGCCGCGACGATGCAGTCGATGTTCTTGTCGTCGAGCAGCTGCTGATAGCGGCGGGTGGTCGGAAGAGTGGCGCCGGCGATTTCCTTCGCGAGTGTGTGGCGTCCGTCGTACAGATCGGCGGCCCCGGCGCAAACGACGCCGGGCAGCTGGATCGACGTGCCAAGCAGGCCGGAGCCCTGCATGCCGACGCCCACCATGCCGAATCGGACGGTATCGCTCGGAGCCACGCGTCTGAATCGGAACGGCTGCGCCGCGAGCGACGCGCCCGTGGCGGCACTGACTTCGAGGAATTCACGGCGGGACCAGGTCGGGTTCTTCATAGTCGCGTCCCCTGGGTGTATGGGTTGAGCGCCAAATCTGTCTCGTCCCAATGGTAGTCCGGAAGAGCTAGCTCCAAAGACCAGCCACGGATTCACAACCTGTCGTCCATTGTTGGGTACTTCAGTCCGATATGGGATTACACGAGAGCGTTTTTCCGGGGAATAGCGAGCTGGCGTCGCGCATGCGCGAGCTCGACTGGTCGAAGACTCCACTCGGCCCGGTCGAGGGGTGGACGCAATCGCTGCGCACATCCGTCAGCACGTGCCTCGACTGCGCCTTCGGGATCATCCTGTGGTGGGGTCCGAAACTCGCTGTGCTGTATAACGACGAGTACCGCGCCTTCCTCAGTCCCGAAAAGCATCCCGCGCTGTTGGGCCAGCCCGGCTCGGTGATGTGGGCGGAGATCTGGGACACGATCGAGCCGATGCTGCGCCAGGTGATGGAGCGCGGTGAAGCGACGCGCTCGCGTGACCTCATGCTCCACATCGTGCGCGCCGGCTATCCCGAAGAGGCGTACTTCTCGTTCTCCTACAGTCCGATTCGCGACGACGACGGCAGCATCGGCGGCGTGTTTTGCCCCGTCATCGAAACGACGGACAAGGTGATCGGCGAGCGGCGCCTGCGCACGCTGCGGGACCTCGCGGCCGAGTGCAAAGGCGCCGAGAGCGAGCACGAGGTCTTCGCGTCCGCGGCGCGGATTCTGGCGGCGAATCCCTGCGACATCCCGTTTGCGCTGATCTATCGCGTCGACAAGGAGGAGGATGCCGCTCAGCTCGAGAAAGCGATCGGCATCGAGGCGGGGCGTGCGGCGTCGCCGCGCCGCGTCGCGCTGTCCGATGATCCCTGGTCGCTCCGCGAAGTGGCGCGCTCGGGACAGCCGCAGGTCACCGACTTGCGGCAGTTCGGCGAGGAGTTGCCCACGGGCGCCTGGAAGGTGGCTCCCCAAACCGCGATGGTGCTGCCCGTTTCGCGTCCCGGCGCCGCCGAGCCGCATGCCATTCTCGTGGCGGCCGTCAGTCCGATGCGGGCGCTGGACGAGCCGTATCGCACATTCTTCGGGCTCGTCGCCACGCAGATCGCCTCCGGTCTCGCCGACGCGGAGGCACTGGAAGAGCAGCGCCGCCGCGCCGCCGCCCTGGCCGAAATCGATCGGGCCAAGACGGTGTTTTTCAGCAACGTGAGCCACGAGTTCCGAACGCCGCTCACGCTGATGCTCGCGCCCCTGGACGACCTGCTCGCCCGGGGAGACCTGCCGGCGGAGTCGGTCGCCGAGCTCGCGGTGGTGCGTCGCAACGGCCGGCGGCTGCTCAAGCTCGTCAATACGCTGCTCGACTTCTCCCGGATCGAAGCCGGGCGCCTGCAGGCGTCCTACGAGCCCATCGACCTGCCGGCGTTCACCGCCGAGCTGGCGAGCACGTTCCGCTCGGCGATCGAGAAAGTGGGCCTGCAGCTCGTCGTCGATTGCCCGGCGCTTCCCTCCGAGGACCCGGTGTTCGTGGACCGTCAGATGTGGGAAACGATCGTCCTGAACCTCATCTCGAACGCGTTCAAGTTCACCTATGAGGGGACGATCGCCGTCGGGCTTCACGCATCGCCGGACGGCCGCGGTGTGGAGCTCACCGTGTCCGATACGGGCACAGGCATTCCGGTGGAAGCCAGACCGCGCGTGTTCGAACGCTTCTATCGCGTCGATAACGCGCGCGGCAGGACGCACGAAGGCAGCGGCATCGGACTGGCGCTCGTGCACGAGCTGATCCGATTGCATGGCGGGACGGTGCGCGTCGAGAGCGAGCTGGGACGCGGGAGCACCTTCACCGTGTGGCTGCCCCGTGGTTGCGCGCATTTGCCCGGCGACCGCGTGCAGGCTGCCGCACCGCCGTCGACCACGGTGCCCCTCCGGGCGCAGATCTTCGTCGAAGAGGCGGAGCGCTGGATCCGGGCCGAGCACATGCCCACGACGCGCGATTCCAGCGACGACGGCGCGTGGAACCTCGGCGCGGTGGACGACCTGGCGGGTGTTACGATCGTCGTCGCCGACGATAACGCCGACATGGTCGAGTATCTCGAGCGCCTCCTGGCGCGGCGGTTTCGCGTCATTACCGCCAGCGACGGTGAGGCCGCGCTTGGGGCGATTCGGCGCGAACGGCCGGAGCTCGTGATCACCGACATCATGATGCCGCGCCTCGACGGGTTCGGCCTGCTGCACGCGCTGCGCACCGATCCCGCGACGCAATCGCTTCCCGTAATCGCGCTCTCGGCGCGGGCCGGCGAGGAAGCGAAGCTCGAAGGACTGCAGGCGGGCGCCGACGTCTACATGCTGAAGCCGTTTACGGCCCGCGAGCTCATGACCCGGGTGGAGGTGGCCATCCGTCTGCATCGCATGCGACAGGAGACTGAAACCGCGCTGCGGAACCGGACCGAGCAGTTCCGGACCTTGATCAATCAGGCGCCGCTCGGCGTGTACCTGGTGGATGCCGACTTCCGGATCCGCGACGTCAACCCGATCGCATTGCCGGCATTCGGGGACATCCCCGGCGGCGTGGAGGGACGGGACTTCGACGAGATCATGCACATCCTGTGGGAGAAGGACTACGCGGACCTGGTGGTAGGCATCCTGCGGCAAGTTCTGGAAACCGGCAACCCGTACGTCACGGCAGAGCAAGCCAGATACCGTATCGACCGCAACGTCACCGAGTATTACGAGTGGCGGCTCGATCGGATCACGTTGCCCGACGGCCGCTACGGCGTCGTGTGCTATTTCCGCGACATCTCCGCACACGTGCACGCCCGCCACGAGCTCGCGGCCTCGGTGGACCGGTTAACCCGCGCCGAGCGGGCGCTCCGGGAGGCCAGCCGCCACAAGGACGAGTTCCTGGCGATCCTCGCGCACGAAATGCGCAATCCGTTGGCGCCGATTCTGAACTCGCTCCAGATCCTGCGCTCCCCGTCGACCTCCGATCCACTCCGCCAGCAGGTGCAGGCCATGATGGAGCGGCAGGTGAGCCAGCTGAAGCGTCTCGTCGAAGACCTGCTCGATGTCGCGCGGATTACTCGCGGCGATATCGCGCTGCACAAGGAGTCGTCATCACTGACCGCGATCCTCGAGCACGCGATCGACACGAGCAGGCCGCTGATCGACGCGGCGGGACACCTGCTGACGGTGGCGTTGCCGGAGGAGCCCGTCATCATCGACGCCGATCCGGTCCGGTTGTCCCAGGTGTTCACCAACCTGCTGAACAACGCGGCCAAGTACACCGACCGCGCGGGTCGCATCGACGTCGTGGTCACACCGCAACCTCGCACGGTCGAGATTTCGATCACCGATTCAGGGCGCGGCATCGCGCCCGATACCATGCCACGGCTGTTCGAGCTGTTCGCGCGCGGCGGCGAATCGACCGAACGCGCGATGGGAGGTCTGGGCGTCGGTCTCGGCGTCGTCCGCAAGCTGATCGAGCTGCACGGCGGTGAGGTGCACGCGAAGAGCGCGGGCCGCGGCCGGGGAAGCACATTCGTCGTGCGGATGCCGCGCTCCGAGCGGCGTACCTCGCCCCGCCCTGCCCGTGACGAAACCAGGCCGGGGAGCAGTCCGCTGTCGTTGCAGCGGGTCCTGGTGGTCGACGACAACCGCGACGCCGCGGACAGCCTCGGCCTGCTGCTGCAGCTCCAGGGCGTAGACGCCCACATCGTGTACGACGGCAACAAGGCGCTGGCCGCGTTGCACGAGTACCGCCCCACGCTGGTTTTCCTCGACATCGGGATGCCGGGGATGGACGGCTATGAGGTGGCGCGACGGATGCGCGCGCGGCCCGAGGGACGCGACGTGGTGCTCATCGCTCTGACCGGGTGGGGCCAGGAGGCCGATCGCCGCCGCGCTCGCAGCGCCGGGTTCGATCACCACCTGACGAAGCCGATCGACATCGATGCGCTGCCGCGCCTGCTGCAGGAGCTGGTGCTCCAGAAGGCCCAGCAGGCCTAGCGCGTCGGGTAGGTCCCCAGCACGCGCACGCCCGATGCAACGCCGCGCAGCACGGCGATCGCCTCGTCGATCTGGCTGACCGGCGTATCCACGACGTCGGCGTAGAACAGGTACTCCCAGGGCCGCCCGTGCAGCGGTCTCGACTCGATCTTCGTGAGATTCAGACCGCGCTCGGCGAACACCCCGAGCGCGCGGTGCAGAGTCCCCGGCCCCGCCCCCAACGTGAACATCAGTGATGTTTTGTGCGGCTTGCCGCGCGGCAGCGCGACCGCTTCTCGGGTGATCACGAGAAAGCGCGTGTAGTTCTCCGAGTTGTCCTCGAGTCCCTCTTCGAGCACGGTGGCGCCGTACAGCTGAGCGGCGAGCCGCGACGCGATTGCCGCTTCCGCCTCCACCTTCCCCGCCATCAGATCGCGCACGCTGCCCGCCGTGTCGTAGGACGGGACGGCGACGAGCTCGGGATGCGTGGTGAAGAACCGGCGGCACTGCGCCAACGCGACCGGGTGCGACGCCACGCGGCGCACGCTCGCGCGGCTCGTGGAGGGTCGCGCAATGAGGCAGTGCCGGATGCGCAGCTCCGCTTCCGCCACGACGTGCAGCGGATGGGCGCTCAACAGGTCGTAGTTCTCGTGGACCGATCCGGCAAGCGTATTCTCGATCGGCACGATTCCACTCGCGGCGCGGCCCTTTTCCACCGACCGGAACAGATCGACGAACGTCGCGCACGGCACGAGCGCCACGTTGGGCCCGTAGGTCTCGAGCGCCGCGGCGTGGCTGAACGATCCGGCCTCTCCCTGGATCGCGACGGTATCAACCATCCGTCACCGCCCCCACGCTGCTGCTCGACACGAGACGCGCATATTTGGCCAGCACGCCCGAAGTATAGCGCGGCACAGGCGCTCTCCAACTCGCGCGGCGCGCCGCGAGCTCCTGGTCCGACACGTTGATGCGCAGGTCGCGCTTCGTCGCGTCGATCGTGATCGAATCCCCTTCCCGCACCAGCGCCAGCGGGCCGCCGGTGGCCGCTTCGGGCGCCACGTGGCCCACGACCAGCCCATGCGTGCCGCCCGAGAACCGCCCGTCGGTGATCAGCCCGACCGAGTCGCCCAGTCCCGCGCCGATCAGCGCGGCGGTCGGCGCGAGCATCTCGCGCATTCCAGGTCCGCCCTTCGGGCCCTCGTAGCGGATCACGATCACGTCTCCGGCTCTGATGGAGCCCTCTAGAATCGCCTTCAGGCAGGCCTCCTCCGAGTCGAACACGCGCGCGGGGCCCGTGATTTCGGCCGCGCCATGCGCGCTGATCTTGGCGACCGCGCCTTCGGGCGCGAGGTTGCCGCGCAGAATCACGATGTGACCGGCTCGCGCGAGCGGACGGTCCCAGGGATGGATCACGTCCTGGCCTGCCGAGGGCCGGTCCGGCACGTCTTTCAGAACCTCGGCGACGGTGCGGCCGTCGATCGTACGCGCGTCGCCGTGGAGCACGCCGTTCGCCAGCAGGATGCGCATGACCTGCGGAACGCCACCGGCGCGGTGCAGATCGGTGGCAACGTACTTGCCCGACGGCTTCAGGTCACACAGCACGGGCACGCGCCGCCGGGCGGTTTCGAAGTCGTCGAGGCTCAGCGGAACGGCCGCCGCGCGCGCGATCGCGAGCAGGTGCAGTACCGCGTTCGTCGAGCCGCCGATCGCCATCACCACGGCGATCGCGTTCTCGAACGCCTTCCGAGTCAGGATGTGGCGGGGCAGCCGGCGCGCGCGCACCGCCTCCGCCAGCACCCGCGCCGCGCGCCCCGCGCCATCGACGGTCTCCTGATCCTCGGCAGCCATCGTCGACGTACCAGGCAGGCTCATTCCCATCGCCTCGATCGCCGACGACATCGTGTTGGCCGTGTACATCCCGCCGCACGAGCCCGCTCCGGGGCAGGCACGACGTTCGATCTCGAGCAGCTCGCCGTGATCAATGCGCCCCGCGCCGCAGGCTCCGACCGCTTCGAACACGCTCACGATCGTGAGGTCACGACCCGCGTGCCGCCCCGGCTTGATCGTCCCGCCATACACGAAGATCGCGGGGATGTTGAGCCGCGCGATCGCGATCAGCGCGCCGGGCATGTTCTTATCGCAGCCGCCGATCGCGAGCACGCCGTCCATGCGCTGGGCGCCACAGGCCGTCTCGATCGAATCGGCAATCACCTCGCGCGACACGAGCGAGTAGCGCATCCCCTCGGTCCCCATCGAGATCCCGTCGCTCACCGTGATGGTCCCGAACGTCTGCGGCATCACGCCCGCCGCGCGCAACGTCTGCTCGGCGCGCTCCGCGAGCCGGTACAGCCCTGAATTGCAGGGCGTGATGGTGCTATGGGCGCTCGCTACGCCGACGATCGGTTTCGAGAAGTCGTCGTCCCCGAATCCCACGGCGCGCAGCATCGCGCGGTTCGGGGCCCGCTCGAGCCCCTCGGTGATCGCCCGACTGCGGAAATTGTCCTGGCGGCTCATGCGAGACCTTCGAGCGCCTCGGCCAGGATCAGATCGGCGATCCGGCCGCCCATCTCGGCCGTGCCGATGCTCGATTGACCGGGCGCGGCCAGATCCGCGGTGCGCGCGCCATTCTCGATCGCCAGCGCAATCGCATCATCCACCGCCGCGGCCGCTTCCGGCTCGTTCAGGCCGTGCCGCAGCAGCAGCGCGACGCTCGCGATCGCACCGATCGGATTGGCAATCCCCTTGCCGGCCAGCGCGGGCGCCGAGCCGTGGACCGGCTCGAACAATCCCGGCCCCGAGCCAAGCGACGCGGAGGGCAGCAGCCCCAGCGAGCCCGCGAGCACCGCGGCTTCGTCGCTGAGGATGTCGCCGAACAGGTTCTCCGTCAGCACGACATCGAATGAGCTCGGG
>DASSUS010000098.1:0-7902 GCA_035706765.1 Gemmatimonadales bacterium | reverse complement strand
GCGTCGCTCTGCAAATCGACCATGACGATGTTGCTGTCGGGCGCGATGGGACGGGCTGTCCGGCTCTCGGACACGATTTCCGCAAATCGTTTCGCGTTGGCGTGATCCTCGGCGATCCGGTCCAGATTGTGATCGAGCGCGTACAGGCCGGCGGCGGCGAGCATACCCGACTGCCGCATCCCGCCGCCCAGCCGTTTGCGAATCTCCCAGGCGTGCGCGCGCAGCTCGGCGCGAAACCCGAGGCACGATCCGACCGGGCAGCCGAGCGCCTTCGAGATGCTCACCATCACGGTGTCGACGCCCTGCGTCAGCCGTGCCGGCTTCACGCCCGCGGCCGCCGCGGCATTCCAGAGGCGCGCGCCGTCGAGGTGCACCCGGAGGCCGGCCTCGCGCGCCGCGCGCACCACGGCCTGCATCGCGTCGGGCGCCAGCACGCGACCGCCCGCCAGATTGTGCGTGTTCTCGATCGCGAGCGCCGTGACGCGGGGGACATGCGGCGAGGTTGGCCGCAGCGCGCCGCGCACGAGGCCCGCGGTCAGCAGTCCATCCGGCGTCAGGATCGGGCGGATCTGCGCCCCCGACAGCGCCGCGACGCCGGCCATTTCGTAGTGGATGAGGTGCGCGTTCGCTTCGATCAGCAGCTCGGTACCGGGCTCGCTGACGAGCCAGATGCCGGTCTGATTCGCCTGGCTGCCGGACGGAAAGAACAGCGCATCCTCGGTCCCCAGCAGCTCGGCGATGCGCGCCTCGAGCTTGCGGGTCGTGGGGTCACCGTCCAACACGTCATCGCCGACTTCGGCCTCCGCCATGGCGCGCCGCATGCCCGCGGACGGCTTCGTGACCGTGTCGGAGCGGAGATCGATCGGCGCCGCGGGACTGGACGTCATCCGAGACGCACGCGTTGCTGGCGCCGCATGCGCATCAGGTCGTACGTCTCCGCCACTTCGCCGCCCAGGAGAAACATGTACGCCGTGTAGTAGATCCAGAGCAGGAACAGCAGGAATCCGATCAGATTGGCGTCCGAGGCGACGCGATCGAACGTGACGAACCTGGCGACATACAGCGCGTACAGCCGCTTCGCGATTTCGAACATCACCGCGCAGAACAGGGACGCCACCATGCCGGTGCGCCAGTAGATCCGCCGGCTGGGCGCGAACTTGAAGATCACGAAGAAGAGCAGCGTGCTGAACAACAGCGACAGGAGCTGGGGGAAGACGCCGCCCCCGCTCGTCGTGGCGAAGGCATTCGCCAGGAACAGCGCGCCCACGACGAACACCATGGCGAGATCGGTGAGCTTGGCGACGGGCCAGGGACGATTCTCCTCGGTGTCGAAGACCTCGTTCAATGCCGCCCGCAGTCCCCCGAACATACGAGTCGAGAACCACAGGAACAGGGGCGCGGCCAGAATCGTGAAGTGACCGCGCCGGGCCACGAGGTCCCCCAGCGCCCGTTCGATGAACCCGAACTGCCCGTCGGCCCCGCCGCTCGACTCGGGGAGAAAGCGCTGGAGCAGCTCGTGCACGTTGAGCTGCTGGACCGCAAGCTGGTATTGAACGAGGTATCCGACGATGCCGAGGACGAGCCCCACGAAGGGAATCGCCGTCAGCAGAATGTCGAAGGAGAGCGCGCCGGCGAGAAACGGAATGTTGTCTTCGTAGGCCGCCTCGATGGTCCGCCGGACGACGCCGGTGACCGTCCGGTGCCAGCCGCCCTCACCATTCACGCGAGGGGCTCGTCCTCCTCTTCACTGGCAGGCGCCGAGGGCCGGGCGGCGCGGGCGCGACGGCGCCGCGCCGCATCGAGCCGGCGGCGCAGCTGCTCGCGGGTCGAGAGCTCCGCCTCCTCCTCGACCTCCTCCTCGTCCTCGGCTTCTTCTTCGGCTTCCTTCAGCAGGCCGCGCACCTCGTCGACCTTCTCCTCGGCCAGCTCTTTGAGGTTGCGCAGCCCCTTGGTCACTTTCCGGCGCGTGCTCTCGCCGCCTTCGGTCGGCGCGAACACGAAACCCGCCACCGCACCCAGCACGATTCCGAACAGGAACGCGCCGAACCCACCGCCACGCTCGCTCATTCCCCCGCCTCCGCGTCATCGGGAGCGGACACCAGCGCGGCGCGCGGCGCCGCGTGGGACACGAGCTTCGGTTTGACGTACTTGTCCGTCACGGCGCGCGTGCCTTTGACCCGCAGCTGCTCGAACAGGAAGGTGAACGTTTTCTCGAGATCGGCGCCGATCGCCGCGCGCACGTCGGCCGGGAGATCCCAGAACTGCCGCTTGAACGGGCCGATCGCCTTCTTGCGGCTCTTGTACAGGAATTGCTCCTCGGAGTCGCCCTTCTTCCACTCTTCCTTCGCCTCGCGCTTCACCCATTCGTTGACTTCGCGCCGCAGCTCTTTGGGCAGCGCCGGATGATCCATGACGATGGTCTGGAAGTTGGTGGCGAGGTGAATCTCGATCGCCTCGCACTCAGGGAACTGCGAGAACGCTTCCGGCGGCAGCGTCGATGCCCCGTGCTGCACGGCGCCGCCGAGCCCGTATCTCGTGCGCGCCTCGACCGACAGCGCCTTCAGCGCCTCGAGATCGAGCTGAACCTTGGCGATCGAGCCGTCGGGCAGCACCACGCCGCCGTGACTCGTGCCGGTCTGGACCGAGATCTTGGAGATGCCGGGCGCCGCGCCGAGCTGCTGCAGCGTCCGATTGTAGCCGTCCATGAACGCCCGGAGCTCATGCACGTCGCTGTTCTTGCCGCCGACTTCGCCGATCTCGGCGCCGACGGAGACGGTCACGTCCTCCGGCTCGCGCTCGCGAATGAATTGCGTCAACTCGGCGGCGCGCTCGAAGTTCGTGCGCTGCTGCTCCTCGAGCGTGGGCTTGGAGAGATCGACCAGCGTCGAGGTGTCGATATCGATGTTGTAGAAGCCGGCGTGGAGCTCTTCTTCGATCAGCGCGCGCAGCGCTTTCAGCTCGGCGTCGGGGTCGGCCGCGTACTTCTTGGCGTTGACCTGCACGTGATCGCCCTGGATGAACAACGGTCCCACGAAACCTTCGCGCAGCGCCGCCGCCGTCATGACCGCGACGTACTCCGCGGGCCGTTGATCGGTGTAGGCGATCTCACTGCGCGCGATCTCGCAGATGATCGCGCCCGCGTCGAGCTTCCTCGCCGCGCGGAAGATCGCGCGACCGGTGTCGTACGACATGATGCGGACGTTCATCGCGGGCGTCGTGAACGCGGGGACCTCCCCGCGGCCGCGCGCCATGTACAGCTCGTGAATCGAGGCCGGACGCACGCCGGCCTTTTGTCCCAGTTCCCAAATCATCCAGCGCGCATGCGACTTCTCGTCTTCGGATCCGAAGACCGCTTTGCGCACCAGCGCGTCGATGTCGGTGCTTTGCTTGCTCATGAGCGTCCGAAATCCTCCTCGCGGCGGAATTTACGCCCCGGGTACGTCGATAACCAGCCCGTCGAATGCCGGCTCGATCCCCGCCGGCAGCATCGCGGCAAGCGCTCGGTGTGTGAACTCGTGCGTCAGGTGCGTGAAGTACGTACGGCGCGCGCCGATCCGCTGCGCCATCTCGACCGCCTCGGGCACCGAGAGATGCAACGGGTGCGGCCGCGAGAGCAGCGCGTTCAGGACGAGCACCTCGAGACCGCCGAGCGCGGCCACGGCGTTCTCGGGGACCGTCTTCACGTCGGTGAGATACGCGATCGGCCCCACGCGATACCCGAATACCGAATGCGCGCCATGTGGCAGCGCGAGCGGCCGCACCGGAACGCCCGCGATGTCGATCGTCACGCCGGGCTCGAGCGGGTGCGCCGACAGCTCCGGCTTGCTGGTGCCCGCGGGAACGACGATCGACGGATCGAAGATGTACGGGAACTTGGTCGCGAGCTCGGCGAGCGTTTCGCGCGGACCATACGCGGGCAGCATGGCTCCGAGGCGGACCGAGAGGGCACGCAAGTCGTCGATGCCGTGCACGTGATCGGCATGGCCGTGGGTGTAGAGCACGCCGTCGACATGATCGATGTTCGCCGCGACGAGCTGGAGCCGGAGCTCGGGCGGCGTGTCGATCAGGAGGCGCTTGCCCCGGGTTTCGACCAGCGCGCTGGTGCGCGAGCGCTTGTCGCGTGGATCCGACGACGTGCAGGTAGGACAGTGACAGCCGATCTGCGGCACGCCGAACGACGTGCCGGTACCCAACAGCGTCAGTCGCACGTCACACGACCTCGACCTTGATCAGGTTGGTGCTCCCGGAGACGTCCCACGGCACGCCGGCGGTCATGACGATGCAATCGCCGGACTTCGCGTACTGCCGCTTGAGAATCAGATCCCGCACAACCGCGAGCATCGCATCATACCCCGGTACCCGGTCGACGAGCACCGGGATCACGCCCCAGACGAGCGCGAGCTGGCGATAGGTCGACGACTCGGTCGTCACGGCGAGGATCGGCACCGGAGGGCGCAGCGCGGCGACCTTACGCGCGGTGAACCCCCCCTTGGTGAGCGTGACAATCAGCGGAGTCTTCAAGAGGCGCGCGACCGCGGCGGTCCCCCAGGCGATGGCGTCGTCGGTATGAACGGCCTCGAGGGACGTCCGGCGCTCCTCACGATGGCGCAGCGGATGACGTTCCATCTCGCGGATGATGCGATCCATGGCGCGCACCGCTTCCACCGGGTACTGCCCCACCGCCGTCTCGGCCGAGAGCATCACGGCGTCGGTGCCGTCGAGGATCGCGTTCGCCACGTCGGACGCCTCGGCACGTGTGGGGCGCGGGTTGTGGACCATCGACTCGAGCATCTGCGTGGCCGTGATCACCGGCTTGCCCTGATGGTTCGACTCGCTGATCAGCCGCTTCTGGACCAGCGGGACCTGCTCGAACGGGAGCTCGACTCCGAGGTCGCCGCGCGCGACCATGACCGCGTCGGATGCCGCCACAATCCGATCGAGGCTGTCGAGCGCGGTGGCCTTCTCGATCTTGGCGACGAGCTTGATCGACTCCGGCACCAGTTTTCTGAGCTCGGCGAGATCTTCCGCGCGGCGCACGAACGAGAGCGCGAGATAGTCGACGCCGGCCTTGATGGCGTCCTGCACGTCCTCGTGGTCCTTCTCGGTCAGTGCGGGCGCCGATACCTGGACCCCGGGCAGGTTCATCCCCTTGTGCGCCGTCAGCACTCCACCGTCGACCACGCGCCCGCGCACGCGAGGGGGCTCGACCGCCGTCACTTCGACCGAAAGCAATCCGTCGTTCAGCAGAATTCGAGAGCCGACGCGCGCATCTCGCGCGAGCCCTTCGTAGGTGGTGGGCAGCTCGTCGCCGCGCGCGATGTCTTCGGGAGCAAAAACGACCTGCTGGCCGGGGACCAGCTCGCGGGCGGACGGAAGATCGCCGACCCGGATGCGCGGCCCCTGGAGGTCGAGCAGGATGGCGAGGGGCAGCTCGACGTGCTCGGCTACGCGGCGGGCGGCGGCGATCCACTCGCCCCGCATCTCCGCTGTCCCGTGCGAGGCATTGATCCGGATGACGTTCGCGCCGGCCTGCAGCAGCGCGCCGATGGTGGTCTCGTTTCCCGTGGCGGGGCCGAGGGTCGCGACGATTTTGGTGCGGCGAATCATCGATGCGCCGTTGGTTCGGTTATCCACAAATGCACGCGCTCATTGAGATGTGGAAAACTAGCCAGCTTGAAACGGAATCCCTGAGGCTCATGCGAAAACGCTGCATAAAGATTCGCACATCCGTATAGCCATTCAGCGCACGACCTCGAGCGACTTCTGCTCGAGCCGGGCCTTGAGCTCCTGCAGGGTGTGAATCGTTCGGGCCATCACGGAGGCCGGCATCCCCTCGATCGTGCGCGCGGCGAGGCGCCGCTCCAGCTGCCCCGCGCGGAGCAGGATCTCGAGCCCATGGCGCGTGAGCGTCACCCGTACGCCACGATCGTCATCGGGGTCGGTATTGGTCTCGACCAGCCCCTTCGCCTCGAGACGCTGGATGAACGTCGTGGCCGCCGCGCGCGAAACGCCCAGCGCGGTGGCGACGTCGCTGGGCCTCGAGCCGTCGGGCCCCCCGAGATCGATCGCCTGCATGGCAGCGTGGGCACGCCGGGACAGGCCGAATGTCTTGTAGGCGCGATTGCCGGCGCGTTCGATGGCCTGCTGCGCGGCCTGGACGGCCTCGGTCAGCTGCAAGGCGAGCTCAGAGCGATCCGACATGGGAATCAGGCATGGATCGCGGCATCCCGAAAGACGTTAACATGTTGATAGTTAACATACTAATCTTTTTCGAGACCGCAAGACGGGCACTTTCAGCAGGTTTCCGACCAATCCACCTTCGACTCTTTCTTGCACCGGGTGCATTTGAGCTTGTCCGGTTTCCCCTTGAAGTCCTGCCGTTCCTGGCAATGCGGGCAGACCGCATACGTGGTGGTCACGGTCTCCCCTTCCCTGCCGCCCAGGGTGGGCCGGAGCACACCGGTGCGGACGACGACGCTCCAGCGATCGGGCGGCACCTCGCGCACCGCCACGTCGATGCGGCTGATGCGCACCGGTTTTTTCCGGACTTCGAGCACGACCTTGCCGTCGGTGGTCTCGTCGAGGATGGGATACCAGGCCCCGCGGCGCAGGACGTCGGCGACGTTATCGAGACAGCGTGCCCAGCCGCGTGGCGATCGTGGGGATGCCATGAGCGGGGCCAATGTAGCACATCCTGCTAGATTTCGTTATGCGCACGATCGGAACGGTTACGCGGCTGCAGATCCAGCGCGGCTCGCTGAAGCGCGGCGAGAAGCCCACCCGCCACTACGACCCGACTCCACTCCTGTCGGTGCAGACGCTCGCGGTGTCACCGGACGGAGCACTCGGCGCGAGCCCGGATGATCCAGAGAGCTGGATCGTGGACGTCCACCATCGCGTGCATCCGAAGACCAAGAACGAAGACGGGCTACACGGGATCTCGCTCGGGTTCACGTCGCACTACGGCGCGATGCGCGAGCATTTCGGCGACCGGATCGCGGTCGGGTGCGCGGGCGAGAACATCATCGCGCATGCCGAGCGGCGGCTCACGTACGACGAGCTCGCGGGTGGCGTCGCGATCGTCGCGCCGGACGGGACGGAGCGAGTGCGGCTCAGGGTGCTGCAGGTGGCGCATCCATGCCGGCCGTTCACGGGGTGGGCGCTCGGGAAGATGGTCGAGCCGGAGGAGCTGAAGAAGCATCTGCAGTTTCTGGATAATGGGATGAGAGGGTTCTACTGTGCAGGTGAGGGGACGGGGACGGTGAAGCTCGGAGATTCCATTGCTGTCATTTAGGACAGGCAAAAGCTAGACGCACAGACGCGCAGCGGTGAACAGGAAAAAGTGAACGGGACCAACCTGATGAGGATGGTCCCGTTTCCTGTTTACCAATCGCCGCTGTGCGTCTGTGCGTCTGTGCGTCTAGTAGTGCTTGTCCCTGTCGTTAGCTCAGTTCGTCCCATGCCATCGCCGCCGTCTTCTTGCACCGATCGCACGTCATCTCCGTCGTTCTCGCTTCGATCCCCTGGCGGTGCCGACAAGTAGGACAGACCGCGTACGTGAGCGGAAAAATTCGGCCGAGCCGTTCGATGACGCGCGGCTCGCAGCGGACGATGGTCCACCGCTCCGGCGGATGATACCGGATCTCGAGGAAGCGACGATCGACCGGCACATTGTGCCGGTTGACGTCGAGGACGACGATGTTGCTCGAGGAGATCCGTACCACCGGATACCACGCGCCGCGGCGCAGCGTGTGCGCGCCCGCGGGACCGACGCGAGCCCAGCCCTTCACCTGCAGTCGCGTCGGAGTGACCAACCGGTTGCTACTTTCCATGGTCTCTAGACTACCCTCATAGTCAAGGGACCGTCGTGACTGGAGTCACAGCTACTACGGTCGTGCCTGG
>DASSUS010000097.1:0-5986 GCA_035706765.1 Gemmatimonadales bacterium | reverse complement strand
AGCCGCGCGGCTTCCTCGGGCTCGCCCAAAACGCGGTATTTGTGATACCACGCGTGAGCGATCCGGGCCAGTCCCTCGAGGTAGGCGGTGATCCGATGCGGCTCGTAGGCGGCCGCGGCGCGCCGCACGATATCGGGAAAGTCCTGCAACTCCTTGATGAGCTCCAGCTCTTCGGGTTGCGTCAGCACGGCCAGGTCGACGCCGTCGGCGCGGACCGCGGCAGCGTCCCTGCCCGCCACGCGGAAAATCCCCGACATGCGGGCATGCGCCATCTGCACGTAAAAGACGGGGTTCTCGTCGGTCTGGCTCTTGGCCAGATCGACGTCGAAAATGAATTGCGAATCACCCCGCTTCATCAGAAAGAAGTAGCGCGCGGCATCGACGCCGGTCTCCTGAAAGAGATCGCGCAGGGAGACGAACTCTCCCGTGCGCTTGGAGAAGCGCACCTCCCCGCCCCCCTGAACGACGCGGACCAGCTGCACGATTTCGACGTGGAGGAAGTCGTCCGGATAGCCGAGCGCCCGTAGCGCGGCGCGCATGCGCGGGATGTACCCGTGGTGATCGGCGCCCCACACGTTGATCGCGCGTACGAACCCGCGCTCGTGCTTGTCGCGATGGTAGGCGATGTCCGGCACGAGATAGGTGTAGGTGCCGTCGCTCTTCCTGAGCACGCGATCCTTGTCGTCGCCGAGGTCGGTCGTGCGCAGCCACAACGCGCCTTCGGACTCGAACGTGCGCCCGTGCTCGGCAAGCTCCCGCAGCGTCGCGTCGATCAAGCCGCGCTGGTAGACCGACGATTCGTTCGAGAGGACGTCGAAGCGGACGCCGAACTCGCGCAGATCTGCGTCCTGCTCCGCCCGTTCGGCGCGCACGGCGAGCTCGCGCGAGCGGGCGATGCCTTCGGCTTCCGGCAGATCCGCGAAGCGCTTCCCTTCCTTCTCCAGGACGGTCCGCGCCAGCTCGGCGAGATATTCGCCCTGGTAACCGCCCTCGGGGATCTCGGCCTTGCGGCCCACGGCCTGCTGGATCCGCGCCCACAGGGAGCGCGCCAGCTTGTCGATCTGCGTCCCGGCGTCGTTGACATAGAACTCACGCGTCACCTGCCAGCCGGTCCACTCGAGCAGCGCGGCGATTCCGTCGCCCAGTGCCGCCCCGCGGCCGTGCCCCACATGCAGCGGCCCCGTCGGATTGGCGGAGACGAACTCGACATTGACCTTCTTCCCCTCGCCGACGTTGCTCCTTCCATAATTGACGCCGGCGGCGAGGATCGCCGGCAACACGCCTACCACCTGCGCTTCCGCGAGGAAGAAATTGATGAAGCCGGGGCCGGCGATCTCGGTCTTGCGCACGAGGCCGGAGGGGAGATCGAGGTTGGCGACGAGCCGTTCGGCGACCGCGCGCGGCTTTTCGCCCACGGACTTGGCGAGCGTGAGCGCGAGGTTGGTCGCGAGATCGCCGTGGGTCGGATCGCGCGGGCGCTCGAGTGTCACCTCGGCCACGGGCGCACCGAGTCGTGACGCCGCCTGAATCAGTGCCGCGCGGATCGCCTCTGGAGGGGGAGCCTTCACTTGTCGGAGCTGGAGTCTTTCTTGGGCTTCGGCTTGGTATCGGCCGGCTTGTCGCTCTTTTCGCTCTTCTCCGCCGGCTCCGGTTTCCTTTTATAGTCGGTCTGATAGAAGCCGGAGCCCTTGAAGACTAGCCCCGCTCCCCCGGAAATCTGGCGCTCGGCGCGCTTGCCGCACTTCGGGCACTTGGCGAAGCGTTGGCTCGAGATGCGCGGAAAGGTTTTCTCAAAGAGGTGCCCCGCGGGGCATTTGTATTCGTAGGTTGGCATCGGCGAACAACTTAATCAGTCTGGAGCTTTCGAGGGGGCGTCGGGAGTGGCGTTCCGGCGCGCGCGGCTGATGCGCACCAGTCCCCTGATAATGAAGAACAGACCGAGACCGTCAAAGAATATGCTCGGGAGATCGAAATCCCCACGGAACACCGAGCCGCCGAAAACGAGCCCAATCGCGATCAACACGACGCCGGCGACTATGTCTTTCACGATCCCTCCTCGTTCGAGTCGGTCAGACGTGATCGACACAATGTAGCAAATCGACTAACTCCTGTCGCCTCCAGCACTAATACCAGGGCGAGAACAACATCGTTTTGGCCTCGGAGTATTAGTTGGAAGCCAAACAACGGCTCTCTGACCTCGACCTGGAGTGACCCATGCGTTTCACCACGAAGATCTTCACCGCCGCGGGCGCCGCGCTGATACTGGCGACTGCCCCCGCGCCACGCGCGCGGGCCGCGACCGTTCCGCATGCGTCCCTTGCCGCGGTGCGCTCAGCGACACTGGCGACGACCTCACTGCTCGCGACCACGACTCAGGATGCGAAAGTCGACATCAACGTCAACGAGAAGCAGGGCGGCGCCTGGTACACAAACCCGGTCTGGATTGCGATCGGGATCATCGCGCTCGTGCTCATCATCGCCCTGATCGCGATGGCGGGCCGGGGCCGGGATACCACCGTCGTCAAGTAACGCCGCGGTTCAGCCGCATTTCCGCCCACACGACCTCGCGAGCGTCGATCACATCGCGGACCTGACGCTCGCGGGTCGTCAGCGGCGACCCTCCCGTCTTCACTTCGAGAAACACCACGCGCTTCACGTTCCCGTCGGCGAGACCGTCGAAGACCACCAGGTCCACCGGGCTGCCGAGAAAGCGCGCGTCCTTTGGATTGAAGCCGAACTCGGGGAGATAGGGCACCAGTTGCTCGTGCACTTTCCCCGCCGTGACGGCGAGACTGCGTTGCACCGCGTTCTCGCGGATCGCCGCGCTGTAGCGAAGCCTCCAGATTACGAAGTACAGCCACGTCAGGACGACGCCGATCGCGATGCCGAGGAACAGGTCGAGCCTGTTCATGCGTCTCGAATCCCGCTCACCCAGCTCAAGAGCTCCTCCCGCGTCAGAAAATTGAGAATGCGGTCGCGGGCCACGCCCGCCTGCAGCGCCGACGCCAGCCCGAGCTCGATGAACGCGAGCTGCGAGGGTCCGTGCGCGTCGGTGCCTATCGATATGCGACACCCCTCCCGGGAGGCAAGTCGCACCAGATCGGGACTCAAATCCTGCCGGTCGGGATACGCGTCGATTTCGACGGCTTTGTCCAGCTCGGCGGCCGTCGCGAACACGCGCGGCCAGTCGGCAGCGAGCCCCGCGCGGAAATTGTAGATGCGGCCGCGCGGATGGCCGACGATGTGCACGTCCGGATTGCGCAGGGCCGCCAGGTAGCGCTCCGTCTGATCGTCCTTGCGGCGCAGCGCGGAATGAAAGCAGCCGAGCACGAGATCCAACCCGGCGAGCGCGCGCCTTGGCATGTCCCCTTCGCCCTGCGGATTCAGGTTCAGCTCGATCGAGCGCAACAGCCGCAACCGCTCGCCGCGCCGCTCGAGCTCCGCGTTTACCTTGGCGATCTCAGTCGCCTGGCGCCGGAGCGCGCGGGCATCGATTCCGCCCGCGATCTTGAGGCTTTGTGCGTGATCGGTGATCGCGAGGAATTCGTACCCGTGCTGCGCGGCCGCCTCCGCCATCTCGGCGATCGTCCCCGTTCCGTCACTCCAGTCGGAGTGGGTCTGGAGGTCTCCCCGGAGCGCCCGCGCCCAGGACGGGTCGCGCGCCAGGATGGCGCGCGCCTCCGGCGTGGTGAGAAAGCCGGCGCGGAGTGGAGCCGGCTCGGGGATTTCGGGAGGCGCATCCAGCCATTCACCGATAATGCGCGCGAGATGCGGGCCTACACCGGCCAGCTCGGTGAGGGCGCGACCCTCCGCGCGCACTCGGGCGGCTTCTTCGGGCCACATGAAGGCGCGTCGAGAGGCGCGGCGCAACGCTTTTTGCAGGACGGGATACGGGGCGGTCTTGGAAGCGACCGCGAGCAGCTCGGCGATGTGCGCGTTACTGAGGCTCACGCATGGCTGGTACCCTACACCGTGCAAATCTCCACGGCCTGGCGCAGCGAGGTGAGCGGGTCCTTCGTGGGAACAAACTCGTGGGCAACGTAGCCCGTGAAGCCGAGCTCTGCGATCGCCGCCGCCACGGCGCGATAGTTGAGCTCCTGCGAGGCGTCGATCTCATGGCGGCCGGGCACGCCGCCGGTATGGAAATGTCCGATGTGGGCGGCGTGCTGGCGGATCGTGCGAATGACGTCGCCTTCCATGATCTGCATGTGATAGATGTCGTACAGCAGCTTCACGCGGTCCGATCCCACCTTGTCGATCACCTGCGCGCCAAACGCGGTGTGATCGCCCTGATAATCGGGATGATCCACTTTGCTGTTCAGGAGCTCCACGCAGATCGTCACTCCGTGCCGCTCCGCCAGCGGCGCAATGCGCCGGAGCCCGGCGACGCACGCCTCGGTCGCCTGAGCATCCGTGCGACCCTGCCGGTTGCCGAACATCGCGATCAGGTTCGGAACCCCCTGTTGCGCCGCGATCGGCAACGCGCGCTCGAGCTCCCCCACGAGCAGATCGTGATTCGCCGGATCGTTGAAGCCGCGCGGGATGAAGTCGTTGCGGATCGCCGCGTACCCCATGGAGCAGACGAGGCCGTTTTCGCGCACCACGGGCCAGTCTTCCGGCGCGAGGAGATCGATGCCGGCGAGGCCCATCGCCTTGCCCGCCTTGCAGAAATCGACGAGCGGAATGGAGCGATAGGGCCAGCGAGAAGCGGATTGCTTGAGGCGCGCGGCCGGACGCCCTGACGGCCGGACGGCCGGTAAATGCCCAACGAGCGTCGCAGCCGCGATGGTGAACAACGCATCGCGTCGATTGACCGTCGGGCCGCCCCGCCGTCCGGCCGTCATCTAGAATTCCAGGTTCTTCAGATACGAGTAGCTCGTCGCAATGTCATCGAACGGCTGCGGCGGCTGATCGTGCTCGACGAAGAAATGCCGGATCCCCGCCTGCTCGCGTTTCGCGAAGATGCGCTTCCAGTCGATCTTGCCCTGACCCACGTCTACCATCCGGTGCTCGGGGCCGCCCATCGAGTCTTTCACGTGCACCAGCGGAACGCGGCCCGGCCAGCGCGCGAAGTATTCGAGCGGATCCTGGCCGCCGCGCGTGATCCAGTACAAGTCGATCTCGAGCTGCACGAGCTTGGGATCGGTGTTCTGGAGCAGGACGTCGTAGGGGATCTGCCCTTCCATTTTGGGGAATTCAAAATCGTGGTTGTGATACGCGAACTGGATCCCCGCATCCTTGGCGGTCTGGCCCACGCGATTGAACTCCTCGGCCACACGCTTCCAACCGTCGAGCGTCATGCGCCGCTCTTCCGGGATCCACGGCGCCACGATGTAGTCATGTCCCACCGCTTTCGCGGTATCGACCGCCCGTTTCCATCCTTCGGCATTGGGCGCCATCATGTGCGTGGCCGGGGCCGAGAGCCCGTTGCGCTCGAGGATCGCCCGGACGTCGGCGGGTGCGCGATCGAAGTACCCCGCGAACTCGACTTCCTTGTAGCCGATCTGCGCGATGCGCGCGAGCGTGCCTTCGAAGTCCGCCTTCATCTGATCGCGCACCGTGTAGAGCTGGATGCCGATCTTCTCGATTTTCGCGCCGTGCGCCGTCCGGCATGCCGGCGGCAACACAGCGCCGAGTGCGATTGCGCCGGCGGTCCCGATGAATTCGCGCCGTTCCATTACAACTCCCTCCTCTTCATCGCATCGACGGCAAACGCCGCCGCACGAGCCGTTAAGGCCATGTAAGTGATCGACGGATTCTGGCACGCCGTGGAAGCCATGCTGGCGCCGTCGGTAATGAACAGGTTCGGAACGTCCCAGCTCTGATTGTGCGCGTTGAGGACCGATGTCTTGCGGTCCTTGCCCATGCGCGCGGTGCCCATCTCGTGGATCACGAGCCCGGGCGGATTATCGCTCGTGAACGGCTGGATATCGTGCGCGCCGGCTTCGGCCAGCATCTCCGCGGCGGTGATCGACATGTCGTGCAC
>DASSUS010000096.1:0-12719 GCA_035706765.1 Gemmatimonadales bacterium | reverse complement strand
CCTCGAGCGGATGCCCAAGCCGCTGGTCGACGCCATGGAGGGACTCTCGCCCGCCGTCGCGATCGAGCAGAAGAATCCAACGACGTCGAGCCGTTCGACAGTAGGGACCGCCACTGAAATCGCCGACTTTCTGAGGTTGTTGTGGGCCCGCGCCGGAACGCAGACCTGCCTCCAGTGCGGGCAGGACGTGAAGCGGGACACCGTTCAGGAGGTCGTAGATGCTGTGATCGATGCGTGGAGCGAGCGGCATGCGGCGCAGCCCGTTCTGGTGTCGTTCCCCTTGCCCGCTTCGGCGCAGCGTCCGGATGTGGAGATCGCGGCGCAGTTGCGCGCGGCCGGGTTTGTGCGGGCGCAAATCGACGGCGAGACCGTGCGTCTGGACGAGGCAGGCGCCGAGCAGCGGATTCGGGCCGGGAGCGACGTGCTGATCCTGGTGGACCGATTGCCGCCCATCGAGGAGAATCGCGGCCGGCTGGCCGACGCCGTCGCCACGGCGTTCAGCGAAGGCGAGGGGATCGCGCTGGCGCTGAGCAACGGCGATCGCCGCCGCTTCTCGGAGCACCCGGCGTGCTCGTCCTGCGGCTGCCCTGCCCCCGTGCTCACGCCGACGCTCTTTTCCTTTAATAATCCGCGCGGCGCGTGCTCGAGCTGCAAGGGCTTTGGCGCGGTCCTCGAGTACGACGAGTCCCTGATCGTCCCGGACCCGCGCCGCACGATCGCCGGCGGCGCGCTCGATCCGTGGACCAAGCCCCGCTACGAAGGGCGCCGCAGGCTGCTGCGCGAGACTGCCCGGGCGCGCGGAATCGGGATGGACGTCAGCTGGAAGGACATCCCTGCCCGCGAGCGTCATTTCCTGCTGCACAACAAGGGTGGTCGCTACCTCGGCATGTTCCCGTTCCTCGAGCGCCTCGAGGAGAAGCGCTACAAGCAGTACATCCGCGTATTCCTGCGCCAGTACCAGCTTGCCAAAACGTGTCCCGACTGCGGCGGCGCGCGCCTGAAACCGGAGTCGCTCGCCGTCCGCGTGGCGGGCAAGACGATTGCCGAGGCCGCGGCTCTGACTGCGGGCGACCTGGCTCAGTGGCTGGATCAGCTCAGGCTGCCCGCGTTCCAGCAGAGCATCGCCGATCACATCCTGGGCGAGCTGCGCGCGCGCGTGGGGTTTGTGAACGACGTCGGGTTGGGCTACCTGACGCTCGACCGCCAGACGCGAACCCTGTCGGGCGGTGAAGCGCAGCGGATCGCGCTCTCGAACGCGCTGGGCTCGCATCTTGTCGACACGTTGTACGTGCTCGACGAGCCGTCGATCGGCTTGCACCCTGCCGACGTGGATCGCTTGCTCGGCTTGCTGCGCCGTCTCTCGACCGCGGGCAACACCGTGGTGGTCGTGGAGCATGATCCGGCCGCCATGCGTGCCGCGGACTGGATGGTCGAGCTGGGGCCGGCGAGCGGAGAGGCGGGCGGGCAGCTCGTCTATCAAGGACCGGCGGCGGCGGTGCGCGAAGCGGGAACCCTCACCGGCCAGTATCTCGCGGGCGACAAGCGAATCGGGGTCCCGTCCGCCCGTCGCCCGGCGGCGCGGTGGCTCGATCTCGCCGGCGCGCGCCTGCACAACCTCCGCGACATCGACGTGCGGATTCCGCTCGGGACGCTGACCGCCGTCACGGGTGTCTCCGGGTCGGGCAAGTCCACGCTCGTGCACGACGTCCTGTACCGGCAGCTCGAGTCACGACTGCGCGGCGAGCACAGTGCCAAGCAACACCTCGGTGAACCGGTCGGCCTCGTGTCGTCGCTCAAGGGATGGGAGCACCTCGAGGACGTCGTATTGATCGATCAGGCTCCAATCGGGCGCACGCCACGCTCCAATCCCGTCACCTACGTCAAAGCGTTCGACGAGCTGCGCGCCTTGTTCGCCAATGAAGCGCTTGCGCGCGCGCGCGGATACTCGCCCAGCACATTCTCGTTCAACGTCGCGGGCGGCCGGTGCGAAGCGTGCGAGGGCGCCGGTCATGTGCTGATCGAGATGGTGTTCCTCGCGAACGTGTTCGTTCCTTGCGAGCAGTGCGGCGGCAAGCGCTTCAAGCGCGAGATTCTCGACGTCAAAGTCCAGGGGGCGAACATCGCGCAGGCGCTCGAATGGACAGTCGATCAGGCGATCCAGCGGCTGCACCGGCATCCGCGCCTCGCCCGGTGCCTCTGGTATCTGCAGCAGGTCGGTCTCGGGTACCTGCGACTCGGCCAGCCGGCCACCACGTTGTCGGGAGGCGAGGCGCAACGCCTGAAGATCGCGCGCGAATTGTCATCGGCCGGCTCGGGCCGGCGCGGATCGGGGAAGCGCAAGCTGTACATCCTCGACGAGCCGACCACGGGTCTGCATCTGGACGACGTGCGGGTGTTGTGTCGCGTGCTGGACCGGCTCGTGGATGCCGGGCACACCGTGGTCGTCATCGAGCACAATCTCGACGTGATCAAGCGCGCCGATTGGGTGATCGACATGGGGCCGGGGGCCGGGAGTCTGGGCGGGCGCGTCGTGGCTGCAGGAACGCCCGAGGATATCGCCACCCGCGCCGAGTCTGTCACGGGACGTTATCTGCGCGATCAGACGGGCGCCTCCGCGATGTAGGGTTTGACCCACGCAGTCGAAGCACGACGGCTCGGCACGCGATACATTCTGCCGGCATGGAACGAAGTGATATCGCGCCCCTCGAGGCGGTGCTGTGCACCGAGGAGCTCGCGCGCCGGCCCTCGCGACCACCTGATCACGCGAAGGAAAACCGCGCGCTGGTCGCGCTGGCGGATGCTCTCACCCACTCGCCTGAAACGATTCTCCAGACGCTCGCCGATACGATCCTCGACGTGCTCGACGCCGGCTCGGCCGGCCTCAGCCTGCTGACGACGATCAACGGCGAGGAACGGTTCTACTGGGCGGCGATCGCGGGCCTCTGGAAGCCACATCTGGGCGGCGGGACCCCGCGCCATTTCGGTCCCTGCGGCGATGTTCTCGACCGCAGCACTCCGCTGCTCTACCGCCATCCCGAGCAGCGATACGAGTATCTCGGCGCGGCGACGCCCGTGGCCGTCGAATGCCTGCTCGTGCCGTTCTATCTCGGCGGGCGAGCCGTCGGGACCATCTGGGCAATGGCGCACGATGCGTTACGCCGGTTCGATTCGGAAGACGAACGCCTCCTCATCGTGCTAGGACGATTTGCATCGTCGGCGTACGCAGTGGCCACGCAATTAGGCAACGCGCCCATCGCGCCCCCCGCAGCCCCGCGCCGCCGCGCGAGCGCTCCCGCCCCGGCGCGTGACGAGATCATCGGCTCCTCTCCGGCCATCAAGCTCGTGTTGAAGAACATTCAGCGCGTCGCGCCTATGGAAACGACCGTGTTGATCACGGGAGAAACCGGGACGGGCAAAGGTCTCATCGCGCGCGCCATCCACCAGCGCAGTGCCCGCGCCGCCGGCCCATTTGTCGGCGTGAATTGCGGCGCGATTCCACAAACGCTTATCGCGTCCGAGCTATTCGGGCACGAGAAGGGCGCGTTCACGGGTGCGGGCGGGCGCCGCATTGGACGTTTCGAGCTCGCCGCCGGCGGCACGTTGTTCCTGGACGAGGTCGCGGATTTGCCGAACGAGTCGCAGACCGCGCTGCTGCGCGTGCTGCAGGAGCATGAGTTCGAACGTGTGGGTGGAAACGACGCCATCCGCTCAAACGTGCGCGTTGTGGCGGCCAGCAACCGCAGCCTTCACGAGGCCGTCGAGGCCGGCACGTTCCGCAAGGATCTCCTTTATCGCCTGAACGTCTTTCCGATCGAAGTCCCTCCGCTGCGCCGGCGCCGGACCGACATTCCGCTGTTGATCGACTACTTCGTGCGCGGATTCGCGGACCGATCCGGAAAGCCGATCCCCCGGCTTTCGCCGGAGACGCGGGAGCTGCTGCAGGAATACGACTGGCCTGGGAACGTTCGCGAGCTGCAGAATCTGATCGAGCGCGCCATGATCCTGTCCGATGGTCGAGCGCTCGACGTCGACCCGCGCTGGCTGAGTGATGCAAGCTCGGAAAGCGTCCCCGCGCGGCGGCCGACCAAGCCGCTGGTTGCCCAGGAACAGCGGATGATCGAGGTCGCATTAGCGGAATCGCGGGGCCGGGTTGCCGGCCCGTTCGGCGCTGCTGCCCGCCTTGGCATTCCCCCCTCCACCCTCGAGTCCAAGATCAAGGCGCTCCGCATTCAGAAGGCGCGCTTCAAGCTGAGCCCGGCTGACTGACGATAATTCGCGAAAAAATCACGAGTTCGTGACGCGCGGCCCGGGAACGGGGCGCTGCCACAACAACTTGCGTTTGGCACTGCGCTTGCTTTGCTGCGCTCCGGGTCGCGCACCATTTCCCCCGGGACCACTGGAGTATGACCGCACCCATACGCGTGCTGATCGTCGAAGACGACGTTCACGACGCCGCCCTCTGCGAGCGTGAGGTGCGTCGCGCCGGCGTCGCGAGCACGTTTCTCCAGGTCGATTCCCGGGAGAAGATGCTCGCCGCGATTCACGAGTTCCAACCGCACGTCATCCTCTCCGATCATTCGCTGCCCACGTTCTCCGCGCAGGACGCGCTCGAGCTCGCTCGGGAGGTCGCCCCCGGGATCCCCGTCATCATTGTGACGGGTCGACTGGGCGACGAGCCCGCGGTCCACTACCTCCAGGCCGGCGCGGTCGACTATGTCGTGAAGGATCACCTCCAGCGCCTTGGGCCCGCGGTGCTGCGGGCGCTCGACCTGGCGCGGGCCCGCGAAGAACAGGCCAGCGCGGCAGCCGCGCTGCGCGATCGCGACGAGCAGTTTCGGCAGCTCGCCGACAACATCCGGGACGTGTTCTTCGTGCTGGACGCCGGATACGAGAAAGCGATCTTCATCAACAAGGCCTACGAGACGATCTGGGGCCGGACCTGCCAGAGCCTGTATGACAACCCGCTCTCGTTTCTCGAGCCGATCCCCGAGGAAGATCGCCTCGCGCTGTTTGCGAGCATCGAGCGCACCCGTAAGGGCGAGTACTCGGGTGACGCCGAGTTCCGCGTGCAGCGGCCGGACGGCGACGTCCGCTGGATCCTGGCGCACGCGGTGCCCGTCCGCGACGCGCGCGACACGATCTACCGCATCGCCGGCGTGTGCACCGACATCACCGACCGCAAGCGGGTGGAGCAGGCCCTGCAGGAGAGCGAGCGCCGCGCCCGCTCGCTGTTCGATGATTCGCCGCTGCCGATGTGGGTGTACGATCGCGAAACGCTGCAGGTGCTGGCGGTCAATAACGCCGCCGTCCGAGAATACGGCTACACGCGCCAGGAATTCCTCGCCATGACGATCCGCGACCTGCGCCTGCCCGAGGACCTTCCCGCCCTTCACGAGCAGCTCGCCCAGCTCGCCCGAGCCACGACAGCGGCGGATCACCGCTGGGCCGGCCGGTGGCGCCATCGGCGCAAGGACGGGTCGCTGTTGATGGTGGAAATCGCGACGCACGACATACAGTTCGAAGGCCGCGCCGCGCGGCTCACCGCGATACACGACGTCACGACGCGGCTCCGGACCGAGGCGATTCAGGCGGCGTTATACCGCATCGCGCACGCTGCCAACACCGCAGGCGATCTCCAGGAGTTGCTGCGCGCGGTACACGAGATTGTGGCGACGCTCATGCCGGCGAAGAGCTTTTATATCGCGCTGTACGACGATGCCACGGATCTCATCTCGTTTCCGTATTTCGTGGATGAAAAAGATCCGCGCCCCGCGCCGCGGCGCCCGCATCAGGGCATCACCGATTACGTGCTGCGCACGGGCGAGCCGCTGCTCGTCCGGCCCGACGTGAAGCTCGAGTGGGAAGAGTCGACGGGCACGCCGTCGCACTACTGGCTCGGCGTCCCCCTCAAGACGAGCGGGCGCACGATCGGCGTGCTCGCGGTGCAGACATACACGCCCGGCGTCCGCTACGAGGACAGCGACAAGGAGGTGTTGCAGTTCGTTTCGACGCAAATCGCAACCGCGATCGAGCGCACGCGCACGGCGGATGCATTGCGGCAGAACGAGGAGCGGTTCCGCGCTCTCGTGGAGCGCTCCGGAGACGCGATTGCGCTGCTCGATCGCGATGGGGTCATCACCTACGCCAGCTCCTCGACGGCAGGCGTGCTGGGCCGCGACGCCGACAGCATCGTCGGCGCGAACGCGTTCAGCTTTCTGCACGCCGACGACGTGCCCGAGGTTCGCCGGGCGCTCACGGCGATGCGCGAACAGCCGGGGCTGGTGATTCCAGTCCGCGCGCGTTTCCGCCACGGCGACGGGACCTGGCACGAAGGCGAAGGAACAGTCACGCACCGCCTGGATGATCCCGCGGTTCGCGCGATCGTGTTCAACTATCGTGATGTGACGGAGCGGCACCAGCTCGAGAACCAGCTGCGCCAGGCGCAAAAGATGGAAGCCATCGGCCGGCTCGCCGGCGGAGTCGCGCACGATTTCAACAACGTGCTCACCGCGATCTTCGGCTACGTCGACCTGCTGCGCGAGGAGTTTCCCGAAGCGACCGGCGCCGGCAAGGATCTCGCCGAAATCCGCAAAGCCGCCGAGCGCGCCGCCAGTCTGACCCGCCAACTGCTCGCGTTCAGCCGCCAGCAGGTGCTCGAACCCGTCGTCCTCCACGTCAACGATCTGGTCGAAGACATCGAGAAGATGCTGCATCGACTGATCGGCGAAGACGTCCAGCTCCGACTCAAGCTCGCGCGGGACGCCGGCCATGTCCGGGCCGACCCCGGCCAGATGCAACAGGTGATCATGAACCTGGTCGTCAATGCGCGCGATGCGATGCCGCAGGGCGGATCGTTGATCATCGAAACCGCCAGCGCCGATCTCTCGGAGCAATACGCGGAGTTGCATCGGCCGGTCGTACCGGGCCCGTACGTGATGCTGGCGATCAGCGACACAGGGGTCGGCATGACGGCAGAGGTCAAGGCCAAGATCTTCGAGCCGTTCTTCACGACCAAGGAAAAAGGCAAAGGCACGGGACTGGGCCTGTCCACGGTGTACGGCATCGTCAAGCAATCGGGCGGCTACATCTGGGCGTACAGCGAAGTGGGACGCGGCACGACGTTCAAGGTGTACCTGCCGCGGGTGGCCGCGGCGGCCGACAAACCGCTCGAGCGGCGGCCCGAACCGGCTGCGCGCGGCGGTCGCGAAACCATCCTGCTCGCCGAAGACGACGGCCTGCTACGCCCGCTCGCGCGCACCCTTCTGGAGAAGCTGGGCTATGCCGTCCTCGAGGCCGAAGACGCGGAGAGCGCATTGGCGACTGCCGCGACTCACGCGGGGCCGATCGACCTGCTCGTGACCGACGTCATCATGCCCGGCGCCGGCGGACGCGAGCTCGCCCGCCGCCTCCACGAAACCCGTCCCGGCACCAAAGTGCTTTTCGTGTCCGGCTACACGGACGACGCCATCGTGCAGCACGGCATGCTCGAGCCCGGGCTCGATTTCCTGCAGAAGCCATTCACCCCCGCGGCGCTCGCCAAAAAGATTCGCGCCGTGCTCGACAATCCCTGAGCCCGAGGGCTTCCCCGCGAGGAGCGACGACGGTAGGATGTCGCCGTGCGCCGCTCCGATCTCCTGCTGCTCGCCGCCGCCGCGATCTGGGGCGTAAGCTTCGTCGTCGTCAAGGACGCGCTCAACGGCGCTTCACCACTCCTGCTGCTCGGCATGCGCTTCACGATCGCCACGATCGTGCTCACGCCATTCATCAGATTGCGCGGCGGTTTTACCGCCGCCGAGCTGCGTGCCGGCGTCATCCTCACAATCCTGCTCGCGAGCGGCTTCGCCACGCAGGCGATCGGACTACAGTACACGACGCCCGCTCGCTCCGCGTTCATCGTGGCGATGTCGAGCGTGCTCGCGCCGGTGATCGCCATGGTGCTGCTCAAGCACCGAACCGGGGTTCTGGTGCTCGTGGCGCTCGTGATCGCCGGGGGCGGGATCTACTTTCTCACCGCGCCCGACGCGGGTGGCCTGAATCGCGGCGATCTGTGGACCCTGATCACGGCGGTCGTATTCGGCGGCCACATCGTCGCGGTCACCGAGTTTTCCAAGCGCTTTCAGGCTGAGCGGATCGTGTGGCTCCAGCTCCCCGGCACGGCGGTGGGCACCTTCGTCGCCGCGCTGCTGCTCGAGCCCATGCGACTCGACTGGTCCATCGGGTTCGGGGCGGCGCTCGTGTTTCTGGGGGTGATCGCGACGGCGGTGGCGCTCGTCTGGCAGATGCGCGCCCAGCGCCAGATGACCTCGGCCCGCGCGTCATTGCTGCTCTGCCTGGAGCCGGTGTTCGCCGCCGTCACGTCACGCCTGTTCTGGGGCGAGAGCTTCTCGCTGAGTCAGGGTTTTGGGGCGCTGCTCATCCTCACTGGAATGGTGCTCGCAGTCGCCGGCGAGGCCCGCGCTGAAGCGGAGCCTCTCGCCGGTTGAACTCGCGGGCGCGCCCCGCGATATTTCGCGCCTCTTCCCGAGTAGCTCAGTTGGTAGAGCAGCCGGCTGTTAACCGGCGGGTCGCAGGTTCGAGTCCTGCCTCGGGAGCTCTCCTCTCGTCGTCTTAGACCGTCACACCCAACGTTTCGTGCACCACCGTGGGCAGTTGCTGGTCCAGGAACTGCGCCATCGATTCTTCTTCCTGCAGAATGCGCCGGAAAATCTGCACCATCTCGGGCCGGTTCAGCGCGGTCGCGGCCTCGATCAACGCGCGATAGCAGGCGATTTCAAAGTGCTCAGTCCCGTAATCCTGCAGCGAGTTCTTCACCACGTCGTCCTGGAAGGCGCTCGCGGCGGCCGACTGAACGGCGCCCAGGAAGCGCGACACGGTGTTTTTGATGCTCGACGGCTCTTCGCCGAGCTGGCGGAGACACTGCTCCACGAGATTGACGTGTTCCCGGGACTCCATGACATGCTGATCGAGCCTGGCGCGAAGCGCCGGGTAGGCGGCCGCCCCTTTGGCGTGATTCTCGAGCGCGGTCACGATTCCCTTCTCCATGGCGTACGCATCGCGCAACCAGGCGACCAAGAGTTCGCTGCTGCTGTGAGTCGTCATATCGGCTCCTCGATGAACAATGAGATAGTGTGCGCCGGAATATCGAAGCCCCGGAGGCCGCGACAATCGGCCTTCGTGAGATTCGCATTAGGACTGCCCTGGGGTCGACCCGAAGAGTTAACCCGGCCCCCTCCACCATCTCCCCCCTTTTCGAACGTCGTGGGCGATGTTGACGGACGGTGCGCGCCCATAGACTTCCGCAGACTTCTTCCCACCCCTGGATCATCAAACCCGGAGGCCGTATGGAGGCGCTGCAAAAACTGCTGCAAAACGAATTGGAAGACCTGTATGATGCCGAGCAACAAATCGTCAAAGCCTTACCCAAGATGATCGAAGGCAGCTCGTCTCCGGAACTCCAGCGCGCGCTCAAGCAACATCTCGAGGTCACACAGAATCAGGTCACCCGTCTCGAGCAGGTGTTCGAGCGGCTCGGTGAAAAGACGCGCAAGAAACCGTGCAAGGGCATGTCTGGAATCATCGCGGAAGGATCGGAGCTGCTCCAGGAGGATCTCGAAGACTCGACGATGGACGCCGGGATCATCGGCGCCGCGCAGAAGGTGGAGCATTACGAGATCGCGTCGTATGGCACCGCGCGGACGCTGGCGCAGACCCTCGGCAACAACGAAGTCGCCGAGCTGCTGGAAGAGACGCTCGAGGAAGAAAAGGAAGCCGATGAGCTCCTGACGCAGATCGCCGAATCGTCGATCAATGCGGAAGCCGCGGCCGAGGAAGACGAAGGCGAAGAGGAGGAGAACGGCCGCCGAAGCGGCAACAGCCGGAGCCGCGCGTCGAGCCGGAGCAGCAGCAGCTCGAGCTCCAGCCGCGGCGGTGCCACCGCACGCGGCAAGACTCGGCGGCGCCGCTCTAGGACTTCAGCACGCCGTTGACCGCATCGACGATCTCCCGCGCGGTGAAGGGCTTCCTCAAGCTCTTCACCGCGCCGAGGAGCTCGGCATCCTGACGCAGATCGAGCAGCCCGCTCGAATCCCCGCCCGACATCACGATCACCCGCACCGCCGGAAAGTCCTTCCGAATCTGGCGGAGCGTCTCGATCCCGTCCTGCCCCGGCATGAAGATGTCGCTGATCACCACGTCGGCCGAGTGCTGCGCGAGTATCTGCATCCCCGACGCGCCATCAGCGGCGTCCAGCACTTCATGCCCCGCCTGCTCCAAAGCCCGCCGCACGATTCGGCGAATCGGGTCCTGATCATCGATCACAATCACGCGTGCCATGGACCGAAATGTCCCAGACGCCGATTCGCGCGCCAGTCGGCAACCACCTACAGCGCCCCCCGGCACGATTCTCGCCATGCAGCGATGCAACGATCATCCCGCGCTGAAGGTGAAGACCATGTCGACGATTACCATGCGAGGCTTGCTGAAAGCAGCCCTCGTTCTGTGCGTTCTTGCTGCGTTTTGGAACGGGGCCTGTACGGAAGTCAGCAGCCCGCCGAAGGCCAACCTTCAGGTGAGTCCCGGGACGGTCTCGTTCAAGGACACCATCGGCAACGCGAGTCCGCCACCGCAGACCGTCGCGATCTCCGCGGACCGGGAGGGAGCCGTCACCGGTCTCCAGGCAACCGTGAGCTACGGCGCGGGCGCGTCGGGATGGCTCACGGTAACGCTGAGCGACACCGTCGCTCCCGCCACCATGACGCTCACGTCGAACATCACCGGCCTGAGCGCGTCCACGTACGATGCCACCGTCGCGATCGCCGCGAACGACGCCGCCAACAGTCCGCTGACAGTTCCGGTCAGCTTCGAAGTCGCGCTCCCGCCGCCCGTACGGATAGTCGCCACGCCCGACAACCTGCTGTTCACCGACAGCATGACCACGCCCTCGCCCGCGCCACAAACCATCTCGCTCACCGCTGACGGCATCCTGCCGTTGACCGGGTTGAGTGCGAGCATCGAGTACGCTTCCGGCGCGGCGGGCTGGCTCACGGCCTCGTTGAGCGGCACCACCGCCCCGGCCACGCTGACGGTGACGGCGAACAACAGCGGCCTCAATGAAGCGACCTACCGCGCGACGGTGAAGATCACCTCGCCCGAGGCGGGCAACAGCCCGTTCAGCATTCCGATCACGTTCGAGCTCGCGCCACCGCCCCCCGTCGAAGGCATCACGGTGGTCGCGCTCGGAAACATGGGGCGCTGCGGCGGAGAGCTGGGCAGGGAGTCTGCGAAAGTCGTGGCAGCCGCCAATCCAGACTACATCCTCATGCTCGGCAACAACGCGGCGCCGCAGACGGGCAAAGTGACTACGCTGCAGGACTACATGGACTGCTACGACCCGGTGTGGGGCCAATGGAAGTCCAAAACGTACGCGGTGTTGGGAGACAAGGAAGTCGATATCGACACGATTCCGCCCAACTACGGAACCGGCATGGCCTCAGGGGCCGATGCCTACTTCGGCCCTGAGCGCATCGGCCCGCCCGGAAAGAACTGGTACAGCTTCGACATCGGGGGCTGGCATATCATCGCCTTGAACGCGCAGAGCCCGGGCGGATACAAGCGGCCGAAGGCGATCCAGTTCAATGCGTCGAGCGAGCAGTTCTCATGGCTGTCGCGGGACCTCCGGAATCACTCGAACAAATGCACCCTCGCGTTCTGGTATCAGGCCATGTGGATCTCCTCCACGCGTCCCGAGACGCCGATCAAGGACGGGTATCGCGTGCAGGACATCCGGGGCCTCTGGACGCTGCTCTACCAGCACGGCGCGGACGTCGTTCTGAACGGGACGCCGCACATCTACGAGCGCTTCGCGCCGATGTTCTATGCCAACAGCTATCAGGACCCGACGCCGAGTGAATACGCGGCTGATCCCGTGAAAGGCATTCGGCAGATCACGAGCGGGTTGGCGGGAGACGGGCCGATCCAGGCCGATTCCGCGCTCATCCTGCATCCGCTCAGCGCGTTCCGCAGCGGCGGCAACGGCGCCGTGAAGCTGGTGTTGGGAGATGGGGAGTACTCGTGGGAATTCCTCAACACGAAGTACTCGAACATCCAGGATCGTGGCCGCGGCGTCTGCCACTAATCAGGTGATTCGACCGCGTCCAATGTTGCGCGAACCCGCGCCAGAAGATCGGCGCTGGTCCACGGTTTGGGGAGGAACGGCAGCTTCGGATCGAGTGGATCTTCACCGCGACCGGCGCCCGCGTAGCCGCTCGTGAACAGAAACGGCGTCGTGCGGCCTTCGCGGCGATTGATCTGATACAGGCCGCGGCCGCCGAGCCGCGCCATCACCAGATCCGTGAAAACGAGGTCGATCGGCGCGGGGTGCTGGCGCAGCAGCTGCAGCGCTTCGATCCCGTCGGCCGCGGCCAGAACCGTGTAGCCGGCGTGCTCCAGCGTGTACACCGTCGCTCGACGGAGCTGCGCTTGATCCTCCACCACGAGAATCGTCTCACGACCGCCGCTCGCCTGATCGATCGGCGCGTGCGTGCCTGACGCGCGGCGCCGCGCCTCCTCCGCCACGGGAAAGTAGATCCGCAACCGCGTGCCCGCGCCCGGTGCGCTGTCGATCTGTACGAACCCGCCGTGCTGCTTCACGAGGCCGTACACGGTCGCCAGCCCGAGCCCGGTCCCCTTCCCGACCGGCTTCGTCGTGAAGAAAGGCTCGA
>DASSUS010000095.1:0-7974 GCA_035706765.1 Gemmatimonadales bacterium | reverse complement strand
TCCGTCTGGAACTGCGGGTCCTGGATCACCTGCGGCGGCGGCGAGGTGCGCGCCGCTTCGATGATCTCCGCGTCGCTCACCTGGATTCCGAGCCGCTTGTATTCCTGCTCGAGCAGCGCTTCCTGGACCATGCGATCGATGACCTTATCGCCGATCTGCTGCTCGTCCTCACGCGTGAGCGGGGCATTGCCGTTTTGCTGGCGGTACTGGTCGTAAGCGAGCTGAACTCGCTGCTGGTAGTCGGTGACCTGGTATTCCTTGCGGTTGACCTTCAGGACGACGTTCCCGCTGGGGCCGAGGATTTCCATCACCTGGCCAATGGCAAGCCATCCAACGAACGCAAACGCGAGGATGTAGAAAACCCATTTGGACTGAGCGCGCATCTGGCGCAGCATCGACTTCGAACTCCGGTCAAAAGGAGGGGTGAAGGGGCATAAGTCTAGACGGGGCAACGGACAAACTCAAGCGCACACGCTTCGTGGTCATTTGACAGCACCGCTCACCGAACACTATCTTCCCCCAATTCCCACATAGACTTAGGGCGTGGCATACACCAGCGAGATCGACAAGCTCGAAGCGCGTTTTCGGGATAATCCCAAGGGCCGAAACTTCGCACCCTTGGCGGACGCGTATCGCAAAGCAGGACTTATAGATAACGCGATCGATCTCTGTCAGAACGGTCTCAAGCTCCATCCCGACTACGTCAGCGCTTACATCGTCTACGCCCGGTGCCTGGTCGACAAGAAAGACGACCCCGGGGCACTCGGCGTGTTCACGAAAGTCCTGGAGCTCGACGGCGAAAACATCATCGCGCTGCGGGGACTCGCCGAGCTGGCCGAGCGCAATGGGCGCTACGAGGAAGAAGTCGACTGGCTGACGCGGCTGATCAACGCCGACCCGATGAACGGGGATGCCGCCGAGGCGCTCGCGCGAGCCAAAGGGAAGGCCGCCAGCAAACCGACTGAACCGGCATCGCCGGCGGCCATCGCCGAGGCGCCCACCGCGGCCATGGCGAAGCCTGATTTCGACGTCGACAAGGAGACGCCGGAGCCGGTCGAGCTCAAGGCTCCTGCGACCGAGTCAGCGCCGTCGGCGGACATCGAGAACTTCGAAAGCCCGATCAGCTTCAATCCGAACGCGCACGAAGCGGCGAAGGCTGAGGGTCTCGAAGTCCAGGAAGACGTCGAGCTGAATCCCCAGCAGATCGAGCAGGTAGAGATCGAGGGCCTGGCGCGGACGCAGTACGAGGGCAGTGGGATGTTCAGGCTCGATGCGCCCGAGCCGCCGGACGCGGCCGGCGCGGCATCGGAGCCCGACGATTCAATGCCGAAGGTCGATCTGCCGCTCATCATGCCCGACGACGAGCTGCTGCCGCAGGAGTCCAAGGCGGCGCCGCCGCCCGCCCCCCGGCCGCCCCCTCCACCGCCCGCGCCCACGCCCCGCGTGCCGGCCGCTGTAGCGCTGTCCGATGACGACGGCGCAGCCGACACCGCGACGCTCTCGAAGGCCGAGCCGGTGTTAACCGAGACGATGGCGGAGCTGTATCTGAAGCAGGGTCATCACCAGGACGCGTTGCGCGTTTATCAGGCGTTGCTGGCCCAGCGCCCCAACGACGCGAAGCTCAAGGCCAAGGTCGAGCAGCTGTCGAGTGGCGGGAAAAAGGGCTCGGGCGTGTCGGCCCAGGCGTTTCTCAAGAGCATCTGGTCGGGCGCGCGCGCCAGGCCGTCAGAACCGCAGAGCACGCTGGCCGCGGCGTTCGACGTCGCGGAGCCGGCCGCCTCGGCCAATCCGCTCGGCGAGCCGTCGCGTCCGGCGCAGGACCATATCTCGCTCGACACGGTGTTCGGCGACGAAGGCGCGCGGCGGCCGCCACAGGAATCCGCTCCGACTCCAGCCGCGACCGCGGCGCCGGAGGCACCGGACGGCTCGAAGACCGGCGGCTTCTCATTCGATGAATTCTTCGCGGGCGGAAACAAGGATGCCGCGAGTGCTCCCGGGACTCCCGAGGCAGCGCGGACACCGGGCGCCAGCCGCACATCCGGGCGGACCCAGAAGCCGCCCGAGGATGAAGCCGAGGCCGACCAGTTCCAGCAGTGGCTCAAAAAACTAAAGTCATAATCGCCGTGCTGAACGGCCCGAATCTGAATCTCCTGGGCGAGCGCGAACCCGAGATCTACGGTCGCGCGAGCCTCGCGGAGATCGAGCGTGCCACGAAGGAAAACGCGCGGGCGCTCGGCGTCGAATGCACCTGGACCCAGACGAATCATGAAGGCGAATTCGTCGATGCGATCCAGGGGCTCAAGGGGCGGGCCGACGGGGCGGTGATCAACGCGGCCGCGTTCACGCATACGAGCCTCGCCGTGCGCGACGCGCTGCTCGCGGTGCGCGTGCCGTTCGTCGAAGTGCATCTCTCGAACATTTTCGGGCGTGAGCCGGAGCGGAGAAAGTCGCTGCTCGCCGACCTGGCGATCGGCGTGGTAACGGGGTTCGGCCCCGAGAGCTACCGTCTGGGGCTCGAGGGTCTGGTTGGCTACCTCGGGCGCCGATAGGCGAGCGGACCGGCACGCGGCGCTGCTCGCGCTGCTCGAGGCCGAGGGTCTCGACGCGCTGCTGGTGACCTCGCTGCCGAACATTCGCTACCTGACGGGCTTCAGCGGATCGGCGGGGATCGTCGTGGCCAGCAGGACAGGGCTGCTGCTCGTCACCGATTTTCGTTACGACGAACAGGCGCACCAGCAGGCGAGCACGGTGGCGCGGATCGAGATCGAAGGGACGAGCGTCTGGGAGCGGCTGTTCAAGGAGCTGACGCCCGGCGCGGGTCTCGCTCCCGGAGCGACGATCGGGTTCGAGGCCCATACGCTGACGGTGAAGGAAGCGGATCGATTCTCGTCGGCGGCTGGTTCGGCGTGGCGCTGGAAGGCGGCGGGGGAGCTGGTGGAGCGGCTGCGGGCGCGCAAGGACGCGGGCGAAGTCGCGTCGATCCGGGCAGCGGCTGGTGTCGCGACGGAGGCGTTGCAGGAGACGCTCGCGACGGTGCGTCCGGGGCAGAGCGAGCTGGCGATCGCGGGCGTGCTCGAAGGCGCGCTGCGGCGCAACGGTAGCGAGGGCCATCCGTTTGCGACGATCGTGGCGAGCGGGCCGCGCAGCGCGCTGCCGCATGCGCATACGAGCTCGCGCACGGTGGCGGCGGGTGAGTGGCTGCTGCTAGACTTTGGCGCCGTCGTCGACGGCTACTGCGCCGACGTCACGCGAACGGTCGTGGTCGGCCGGCGCGCCGATGAATCGCAGCGCGCGCTCTACGGGCTGGTGCAGGAAGCGCAGCGACGCGCGCGCGAAGGCGTGCGGGTAGGGATGAGCGGACGCGAAGCGGATGCGCTCGCGCGCGACCTGATCGAAGCGCGCGGATTCGGCGCGGCGTTCGGACACTCGACGGGGCACGGCCTCGGGTTGGAGGTGCACGAGGCGCCGCGACTCGCGCGCACCGCGACCGATCCGCTCCCCGAAGACGCGGTGGTCACGATCGAGCCGGGTGTGTACGTGACCGGCCGCGGCGGGGTGCGCATTGAAGACGACGTGCATCTGGCGGCGGATGGTCCGGTGTTGCTCACTGATGGGCGTACTGAACTCTTGGAGCTCGTGTGACTGGTTGGAGCTATCGGCTATCGGCTGGCAGCTATCGGATGCGACCTGATAGCCGATAGCCGCCAGCTGATAGCCGCAGTCCGATGTTGACGCTATGAGCGCCTACGGGTCTATTGGAGGGTCATGAAGCTCGACATCATCGCGCAGATCGTTCAGATCCTGAAGGACGCTCCGGAAGTGGGCGCGATCGAGATCCGGCGCGGGCTGTTCGGCGCGTGGTCGTCGGTCCGGGTCTCAAAAGCCGGCCACACGTCGAGTGCCACAGGGCACGTGATGGTGACGCAGTCGCCCGTCCCCCCGCCGGCGACGCCCGGCCCCGTTGGGGAGGCGGGACGCGGGACGGGGGAGGGGGCTGCGCCGGCGGCTCCAAAGACCTCCCTGCTCGAGATCAAGTCGCCGATGGTCGGCACGTTCTACCAGTCCCCCGAGCCCGCCGCGCAACCGTATGTCAAGGTCGGCACCCGGGTGAACGTGGGGCAGGTGGTCTGCATCATCGAAGCGATGAAGATCATGAACGAGATCGAATCGGAGGTCTCGGGCGTGATTCGCGAGGTCGTCGCGCAAAACGCGCAGCCGGTGGAATTCGGCCAGGTCCTTTTCCGGGTGGATCCGCATGGGTGAGGCGACGCAGAGCAATCTGCCGGCATTCAACTTCAAACAGGCGATCACACAGATGGTCCAACGCAACGGCTCCGACTTGCTGCTCAAGGTCGGCCGGCCGGCGACCATCCGCGTGAACGGCGATCTGGTGGCGCTGGAAACCGCCCCGCTGAAGCCGGAAGAGTTGAAGTCGCTCGCCGAGCAGATCATGACGCCGCGACAGGTCAAGGAGTTCGCCGAGCACAAGGAGGCCGACTTCGCGATCGGCGTGCCGGGCGTCGGCCGGTTCCGCACCAACGTGTATCAGCAGCGCGGCACCGTCGCGTTCGCGTTCCGCGCGATCCCCTACGAAGTGAAACAGATCCGCGAGCTCAACCTTCCCGGCGTGCTCGAAGAGATCGCGCTCAAGCCGCGCGGGCTCGTGCTCGTGACCGGGGTGACGGGCTCGGGCAAGTCGACCGCGCTCGCGGCGATGATCAACCACGTGAACACCAATCGCCGCGTGAACATCATCACGATCGAAGATCCGATCGAGTTCCTGCACCGCGACCAGCACTCGAACATTTCGCAGCGCGAAGTCGGAAACGACACGCTGTCCTTCAACTCGGCGCTCCGGCACGTGTTGCGCCAGGATCCCGACGTCATCCTGATCGGCGAAATCCGCGACATGGACACGCTTGACACCGCGCTCAAGGCGGCGGACACGGGTCACATGGTGTTTTCGACGCTGCACACGACCGACGCGACCCAGTCGATTCAACGCGTGATCTCGTTTTTCCCGCCGCATCAGCACGACGAAATCCGCCATCTGCTGTCGACCGCGCTGCAGGCGATCATCTCGCTCCGCCTCGTGCCGCGCAAGGACGGGCGCGGCCGCGTCCCCGCGGCGGAAGTGCTCATCAACACCGCGGCCGTGGCCGACAACATCCGCGACCTCTCGAAGCAGCTCAACATTCCCGATCTCATCGCCGAAGGCTCGATCCAGTACGGCATGCAGAGCTTCGACCAGTCGCTGTTCCACTGGTACAGTCAGGGCGTCATCAGCTATGAGAGCGCGATCTTCTACGCGACGAACCCGAGCGAGTTCGCCCTGAAGGTGTCGGGCGTCGACTCGTCGGGGAACAAGCTCGGTGGACCTGACGCGGCCGGGATCGAGCTGACGCCGTAATGTTCAAGAAAGTGCTGATCGCCAACCGCGGGGAAATCGCCCTGCGGGTGATCCGCGCGTGCAAAGAGCTGGGCGTCGAGACCGTCGCGGTGTATTCCGAGGCGGACCGCGAGTCGCTGCACGTGCGGTTCGCCGACGACGACGTGTGCATCGGCCGCGCGCCGGGCCGCGACAGCTACCTCAACATCCCGCGCCTGATCGCCGCCGCCGAAATCACCGGCGCCGACGCCATCCACCCCGGGTACGGGTTCCTCGCCGAGAACGCCGAGTTCGCCGAGAAGGTGAGCGCGTCCAACATCGCGTTCATCGGGCCGACGCCCGAGCAGATCCGCCAGATGGGCGACAAGGCCTCGGCGCGCAAGCTCGCCAAGGAGCAGGGCGTCCCGACGGTGCCCGGATCTCCCGGCCCCGTCGAATCCATGGAAGAAGGCCAGGCGATCGCCGAGCAGATCGGTTTTCCGGTGATCATCAAGGCGGCCGCCGGTGGTGGCGGGAAGGGGATGCGGGTCGCCAATGATGCCGATCAGTTTGCCCAGTCCTATACGCTCGCCAGGCAGGAGGCGCTCGCGGCGTTCAACTCCGACGAGGTCTACATCGAGAAGTACCTGGCGCGCCCGCGGCATATCGAGATCCAGATCATGGGCGACACGCACGGCAAGGTGATGCACCTGTGCGAGCGCGACTGCTCGGTGCAGCGCCGGCACCAGAAGCTGGTGGAGGAAGCGCCGTCGCCCGCGGTGGATCAGACGCTGCGGCAGGACATCGGCGACGCCGCCGTGAAACTCGCCTCCGCGATCGGGTACGTCGGGGCGGGGACGATCGAGTTCCTGCTCGACGCGGACGGCTCTTTCTACTTTATGGAGATGAATACGCGCATCCAGGTCGAGCACCCCGTCACCGAGATGTGCACGAACTTCGACCTGGTGAAGGAGCAGATCTCCGTCGCCGCGGGAGCGCCGCTGTCGCTCGTGATGAACGGCAACCGGCTGCGCGGGCACGCGATCGAATGCCGGGTGAACGCCGAAGATCCCAGCCGCAACTTCCAGCCGTCGCCCGGCCTGATCACCGCCTACCATCCTCCGGGTGGCCCGGGCGTACGTGTCGACACGCACATCTACGCGGGCTACACGGTGCCGCCGTACTACGACTCGCTGCTGGCCAAGGTGATCGTGCACGGGAACACGCGGACCGAGGCGCTCGCCCGCATGCGCCAGGCACTCGATTCTTTTATCATTGAAGGCGTGACCACGACGATCCCGTTCCTGGGCCGGGTCATGCGCCACCCGGACTTCGTCGCGGGCAAGGTCGACACGAAATTCCTCGAGCGCGAGCCGCAACTACTCAAAGATCAGGCATGAAGATCGACGTTTACTACACGCCCCTCGGCCTCAATGCAGGAGACTTGAACGGCCGAGCGGTCGTGGTCATTGATGTCCTCCGCGCGACCAGCACCATCGTCACCGCGCTCGCCGCGGGCGCGAAAGCGATCGTGCCCGCCGCGAGCTCCGAAGAGGCGGTGCGCCTCACGTCCAATCTCGAAAAGAACGGGATCGTGCTCGCCGGCGAGCGCCGGCTGCAGAAGATCGAAGGGTTCGCGCTGGGCAACTCACCGCGCGAGATGACCAGGGAAGCGGTGGGCGGCAAGACGCTGTTTCTCGCGACCACGAACGGCACGCCGGCGCTGCTGGCCTCGCAGGGCGGGGACCCGGTGCTGGTCGCGGCGGCGCTGAACTTCAGCGCGGTGGCCGAGCGCGCGCACCATCTGTTCATGGAGCGCGGCGACATCGTCATCATCTGCGCCGGCCGCGACAAGCAGTTCGCGCTGGAAGACGCGTATACCGCGGGGCGGCTGATCAAGGCGATCAAAAAGGGCGTGCCCCCCAAGAAGCTCATTTTGAATGACGCCGCGCAGGTCTCGCTCGACCTTGCGGCGCAGCAGGGGGGCTGGCTGGACGCGCTGGGTGCCTCGGCGGCCGCGCGGCAGCTCGGCGAAGCGGGGCTGGGCGAGGACGTGAAGTTCTGCGCCAGCCCCGACAAGCTGTCGATCGTCCCGGTGTACGCCGATCGGCGCATCGCCGCGTGAACGCGAAAGCCCGGCAAGAGCTGATCGGCATCGCCGCCCTGCTGGTCGGGCTGTTCCTCGGGCTGACCCTGCTGCCCGTGGCGCTGACGGGGAGCTGGGGCCGCACGATCGGCGGCGCGCTGTGGCAATTGTTCGGCCTGGGCGCGGTCGTGCTGCCGGTGCTAGGGATCGGCTGGGCGCTCGCGGCGTTCGAGCGGCTGGGCGCGCTCTCCTGGGGGCGCGCCGCCTCCCTCGGCGCAGGTCTGATTCTACTGATCCCCTACGGCATTGCGCTGGCCATCGGTCCCGCGTTTCCCGCGGATTACGCCAACTGGACCCCGGCCGCACGGCTCGTCGGTCTGTTCCCCGGATTCCTCGCGAACGGCGTCCAGAGCGCGATCGGGACGGCGGGGGCGGTGCTGGCGGGACTGTTTGGGCTGTCGGCGCTGGGGATTCTGACTGTCGGGTGGCATCCGTTGACGATGCTAAGGCAGAGGGAGGG
>DASSUS010000094.1:0-16142 GCA_035706765.1 Gemmatimonadales bacterium | reverse complement strand
CGATGCCATCGACGTCGGCGCGGAGTCCGTTCCGGCGTTCGCGGATATCGACGGCGACGGCGATCAGGATCTTCTGGTCGGGACCAAGATCGAGCCCGACAATCCGCGCACCGGCGGGCTGTACTGGTTCGAGAACACCGGAACGGCGCGCGCCCCGGCGTTGCAGCTGCGCGGTCATCTCAGCGTGCGACCCGCCTTTCACCTCGCGCCCGCGCTTGGCGACCTCGATGGCGACGGCCGGCCCGACCTCGTGCTGGGCCAGTTTCAGGATGCGGTGTCGTGGTATCGAAACAGCGGCGCGAGCGGTGCAGGTCGATTCGTGCTGGTCGATTCGGCGGCGGCGCGATTGCCGCGCGGCAGCAACGCCGTGCCGGAGCTCCACGACAGCGACGGCGACGGCGATCTCGATCTGTTCGTCGGCGACGCGGGCGGTCGAGTGGCGTTCTTCAGGAACGACGGGACAAAGCAGAGTCCCCGATTCGCGCTCGCCGATGAGGACTATCTCGACGCGCGCCTCGGGCGCCGCGTCGTCCCGCGCTTTCTGAACGGCAGATTGATCCTCGGGACCGAGCGCGGCGGCATCGACTCGACGCTCGGCGTGTCCTTACCGCACTACGCGGCGCCGGCGTTCGCGCGGCTGCGCGGCGATGCGCTCGATCTCATCATCGGCGGGGCGGGGGGTGGTCTGCAGTACTTCGAGGGCCGTTCTACTTCCAAGTAGTTAACTCCGCCTCATCCCAAAACCGTTTCATCGGACGATTACTGCTCTCCGGTCAATTCTTTTATTCTGATTGCGGAGTTAGGCCAACAAACACCCGGAGGCTTTCCATGTTTGCCGCTCTTGCGGTCATTCTGCTTGTGGCATGGTTGCTTGGTTTCATCGTCTTCCACGTGTCGAGCGGGTTGATCCACCTGCTGCTCGTGGTCGCGCTCGTTGCCTTCGTTTGGCAACTCGTAGCTGGGCGACGCAGCACCAGCGTGTAAGTAGACAACCCTAATACCGGAGCTGATCATGGCCCGAAACAACCGCTCATCGAGATCCCGGCGCAGCAGCAGTGGCGGGGGGAGATCATCCCGCAGCAACCGGAGCGGCTCACGCTCGCGCAGTGGCTCACGCAGCAGCGGGGGTTCCCGCGGCGGCTCGCGTGGCTCACGTGGCGGCAGAGGCTCGATGTAGTCAGCGGTAGTCGGGAGCTATCAGGCGGCGCGCGTACTGGCGCCGCTTGATTTGCTCCCATCACCTACGGAGTGGAACAATGGCACGTAGAACCCGTGCGGGCACCAAACACCAGCAACAGAAGGAGAACGGTCGCGGTAAGCGCACCCAGGCGCGCGCATCGTCGCGGCGCTCCAAGCGTTCGCTGCTGTCGCGACTCAAGTTCTGGTAGTTTTCAGCGGCTCTCGTGCTCGGCGCAGGTCCCCAATCAGCTAAGTCCGAGTCCCGACCCCGCTTCGCAGGACATACATATGGAGTAGCCGGGCCAGGTCAGTAGTGAAACCTGGCCCGGTTTTCTTTGCGTATAGTTCACGTCCCTACTCTTCGAGCGCGTTCGATGATGAAGCCAGTCCTGCAGCTCGCCGCGGTCGGTCTCGTCGGCGTGGTTCTCTGGAAGCTCGCGGCGGGTCTCTTGTTGCCGCTGTTTTTCTTCCTCTTCAAGATCGCGCTGATCGCCGCCCTGATCGGGCTGGCGTTCTGGTTCTTCAAGGGAAAAGATCGTGGCAAGGAGGACACGCCCCCCGCGTCGTCCTAGTGTCTGAGGCAACACAATCGAGGCGCGTCCGGCCTGCATCCGGCCCGGCGCGCCTCGTGCGTTCTCCCCCGGCACACTCCACCGGAGAACGCCATGAGCTACTGGAAAGGCCTGATGATCGCCGCCGCCATCGACCTGGTCTGGATCATGGGATCGCCGATCGTGGCGCCGGAACCGCTGCAAGAGGCGCGGCAGTACGTCGCGGAGCCCACGTGGCCGCTCAATCCGGAGAACGTGGGCGTGGTCTTCGTCGACAAGTCACGATCGCCGGACGTCGATCGGCTGATCGAGCTCAGCGAGCAGCTGGATTCGCTGATGATTCATCTGCAGGAGTATCCGGAAGACGTTGACGCGATCGAGAAAGTCGCCGACTTGTACGCGAGCCACGAAATGTGGCCCGGAGCGATCGGACCGCTGGCGCGAGCGATTCAGCTCGATCCGGAGCGTTGGTCCCTGTGGTCGGCACTCGATCGCGCGGTCGAGCGCGCGGGGCTGGCGCAAGTCACGGATGCGGAGCTGACGTTGCGGGCGCAGGAATTTGTGGAGATGCTGGAGATGTGGGGGCATGGGTGTTGATGGCACACGGCGCGTAAAGGCGCGAAAAGGCGCGGTCGGTGACGTTGACGATTCACCTACCGCGCCTTTGTCGCGCTTAGTCGCGCCTGTTTATTGATCCACCCAAGTACTCCTCACATCATACGTCACATTATAGACCAGCTGGTTCACGAGCCGTCCGTACGCGTCATTCGGATCCTTCGCCGAGAATTCGGGCGTGCCGCCGATGAAAGAGAGGCCGCCGACCTTTTCGGTCGACTGCGAGCTGCGCCGCCACAACACCCCGCCCGTGCGCGTGTTCACGAGCCAGACCGAGAGCTCGACGGTCACCGTCGCCTGCACGACGGGTGAGAGGCTGGCGGTGAGATGACCGCTCGGCTTCACGTTCGAGATCTTGAGGTGGCCGAAGAACGCCACCGGGACGCCGGTCGTGTCGGCGGCCGAGAACACGCGACTCGAGTCGGCGCGAGTGTACTCGCGCATCTCGATACCGCTCTGCGCGGCGAGCACGTACTCCTCGAAGCGCCGCGTGGCGAATTCATGGAGCGTGCCCTTCGCGTTCTCCACTGAGAACACGAACAGCCCGATGTTCTTGTGCGGGACGAGGTTCAACGTGGGCGGCAGGAGAACGCGCTGGCGGACGGGCCGGCGCGATCCACCGCAGCCAAACAGGGCCAGGAGGATGAAAAAGCAAATGGCGACACGCGTGACGCGCATAGGCTCCTCGAAGCTTGGGGAACTCGGAGGACCAACATAATGCGTGCCGCCTCGGCCGTGGGAATCTGGGTCACAAATGCGTGTGACACGGCGTGCAAAGGCATGGCTCTATGGCGTTTGCTCGCGAGCGGGAGCCGGCCGTGTCTCCCGAATAGGCCACCGCTGCGTCGGAACGACACTCGGAACGGGCTGCGCGCGGATGTAGGTCACAACCTTCCAAATCGCGCCCGGAGACATGACCCCGCCGTAGGCCGGCATCCCGCGCGGGCGGCCGTAGAAGATCGACTGGTAGATCGCGCCGTCGCTCCCGCCGTAGCGCCACCGGCCATCGACCAGACTCGGCCCGACCCAGCCGAGCGCGCCGCCGCCGTGGCAGCCGTCGCAGTTCATGGTGCTGAAGATCTTGGCGCCATCCGACACGGATGCTGAGTCGCTGAAGGGGTTCGTCATTTCCGCGGCGGGTGGCAAACTGCCTCCCGCCGAGACGTGATTGGGATAGCGGATCGGAGGTGGCAGGCCACTGTCACTGCTTCCGTCGCTGCAGGCGAGCAAGAGCAGTCCCAGGCTCAGGTATGATCTCACAAGCCGAACACCCACACGATGCCGCCCTGGCTCGTATGCCGCGCCAGGTCGGGAGCAAAGTCGGCAGGCGGGCGCAGATCGGCAGGATCGTCGGACCGCACGTCGCCCGACAGCAGGAACCAATCGCCGCCGATCCCCGCATATACGGCGACATACTGCTTGCCGTCGGCGCCGCGGAATGTAATCGGGGCGCCGACCACGCCCGAGCCGACTTTGAACTTCCACACTTCACGCCCGCTGCGGACGTCGACCGCCTTGAACCAGCCGTCGAGCGTGCCATAGAACGCGACGTCTCCTGCGGTCACGACGGTGCCGCTCCAGACCGGGAAGCGCTCCTTGATCTCCCAGGCTTTGCGGCCGCGCGCAGCGTCCCAGGCGATGAACGCTCCCATGTGGCCGCCCGGACCCGCGACGTAGGGCGTGGTCGCGCCGATGAACGGCGTAGCGGGAATGCGCGTGACCTCGGTCGCTTCGAAATTCATGCAGAGATTGTTCGTCGCTGTATAAAACAGGCGGGTGCGCGGCGAGTAGGCCGACGAAGACACCGGGCTCTTGCCGCCCTCGAGGCTCGGGCAGATGCCGGTGACGTTACCGCGCGACGCTCCGGTGACCTTGGTGCTGTCCACCATCGGCACCCCTGTACGGCGACTGATGCCCTTCGCCCACGTGACGTGCGCGAACGGCTCAGCGACGAGCAGCTCGCCGGTTGCACGATCGAGCGTGTACGCAAAACCGTTCTTGTTGAAGGTAACGAGCACTTTGCGCATCCGGCCGCCGACGACGAGATCGGTCAGGATCATCTCGGCGTTGGCGTCGTAGTCCCAGCTGTCGTGGGGCGTAAACTGATAGGCCCACACGAGCGCGCCGTCGCGGGGCCGCCGGGCGAGCACGCTGTTGGTCCACTTGTTCTCGCCCGCGCGCTGCTCAGTGTTGTAGGGACCGGGGTTGCCGGTGCCGAAGTAGATCAGATCGAGCTGCGGGTCGTAGGAAATCCAGCCCCACACCGGCGCCCCGCCGCGGCGCCACGAGTCGCCGCTCCAGGTGGAGACGCCGAGGTTCGCGCCGCCCGTGAACGTACCGGGGTGCACGATCATCAGGGAGTCGGGGCCCATGTTGTGGGCGGTCCAGAGAATCTTTCCGGTCGCGAGATCGAGCGCCTTCACCCAGCCGTAGATGCCGAACTCGCCGCCCGACGGACCGACCAGCACGCGATCCTTCGCGATGAACGGCGCCATCGGCGTCGTCTCCCCCTGACCCATATCGGCGATCTGCGTCTTCCACAATTCCCGGCCCGTATTGGCATCGACCGCGACGGTGTGCCCATCGAGCAGGTTGTAGACGATTTTGCCGGCGGCGTAGACCGCGCCGCGATTGATCGCGTCACAGCAGGCGACGCCCACGGCGGTGGGATTCACGTCGGGCCGGTACTTCCATTTGAGCGGAAAGCCTTCGCGCGACAGGTCGAACGCGTACAGCACGTTCGGGAACGGCGTGACCACATACATCGTGTTGTTGACGACGAGCGGCTGGCCTTCGTGGCCGCCGAGCACGCCGGTCGAAAAGCTCCAGACGGCTTTGAGCCGGGCAGCGTTGGCCCGGTTGATCTGCGCGAGACCGCTGTAGCGCGTCGAGGCGTAATCCTTGCCCGGCATGGTCCATTGGCCATCGTCTTGTGCCGGCGTGCCTTGCAGCGCGCCCACAAGAAGGAACGGCAGGGGAAGGAATTGCATTGACACTAATGATACCTTGACCATATGAACCTTGTCTTCCTGCTGGTTCTGCTTGGCGGCCCCGCCGCCCCGGCCATGCCCGTTGCGGCGCGGGACACCGCGACGTTCGCCGGCGGCTGCTTCTGGACGATGGAGCACGCCTTCGACGAAGTCCCGGGCGTCATCTCCGCCGTGTCGGGGTTCATGGGTGGCACAACGAAGAATCCGACGTACATGCAGGTCGTGGAAGGCAACACCGGCCATCTCGAGGCCGTGCAGGTGGTGTACGATCCCGCCAAGGTCAGCTACGAGACGCTGCTGTGGACCTTCTGGCACAACATCGACCCGTTCCAGGCCGACGGGCAGGCGTGCGACACCGGTCCCAACTATCACACCGCGGTGTTCGTGCGCGGCGCAGCGCAGCGGCGCGCCGCCAGCGCGTCGCGGCAACAGATCGGGGAGCGGTTCAAGCGCGAGGTGGCGACGCAGGTTCTCACCGCGGGTCCGTTCTACGCCGCGGAGGACTACCATCAGGACTATGCAAAGAAGAATCCCGCGCGCTACGGCATGTATCGCACGGGGTGCGGACGCGACCGCCGGCTCGCGGCGATTTGGGGCGACGAAGCGGGCGTCGCCAGGGTGAGCGTCCGGGCACCAGGAAACACGCAAAGAGGAGGGACGTATACCGTGAAACCAAAACCGAGTGACACCGAGCTTCGGCGCACTCTGACGCCTTTGCAGTACGAGGTCACGCAGCACGAGGCTACCGAGCGGCCGTTCCAGAACGCGTTCTGGGACAACCACCGCGATGGGATTTACGTGGACGTGGTATCGGGGGAGCCGCTGTTCAGCTCGACCGACAAGTTCGATTCGCGCACCGGATGGCCCAGCTTCACGCGCCCGCTCGAGCCGGCCAATATCAAGGAAAAGACCGACCGCTCGCTGTTCATGGAGCGGACCGAGGTGCGCTCGACCCACGCCGATTCACATTTGGGGCATCTGTTCGACGACGGCCCGCAGCCCACGGGCCAGCGCTACTGCATCAATTCGGCGTCGCTGCGGTTCATTCCTGTGGATCGACTGGAAGCGGAAGGCTACGGCCAGTACCTGGCGTTGTTCAAGAAGCAGTAGCTAGCGCTGCGGCTGACGCTCCAGCAGGGCGACGGCCCGGTGCAGCCGCTCGATCGCAGCGCCCAGATCGTCGCTGGGGTCCGGCGACAGCTCTCCCGCCAGCGCAACCTCGCGCAGCAGTTGTAACGCATTCCTGACATGTTCGACCGGGCGCTCCGAGGTCGGCAGGCGCGAGCCGCGCCCGCGCCGGTCGAGCGTGCTGCGGCGCTCGGCCCCGCGCCGGCGATCGACCACGCGGCGGCGCTCCTCGCTGACGAGCGAAACCGCCTGACGCCGTGGACGGTCCCGGCGATCGGTGCCTGTCCGCCGGTCAGCCCAGATTCTCGTAAAGACCATTATTGCCGCGGGATTTGGAGGCCGGGCCAAGCTATCACGAAACCAACCTTTTGGCGAATCGTAGCGTCAAAGGAATAGCCACCACTTTCGAGAAATCTCATGACGCCGTTCACACCAGTCGCCGCCGTCATTCTTGTCGCATTGCAAACAGGGGGCCAGGGCGGCGGGGGGGGCGGCAGTCCCTCGTCCTCCAGCGCCCCGGCGGTCGCCAGCGCGACGGCCCAACGCGCCAGCCGCCCTCCCACGATCGACGGCAAAGACGACGACGACGTGTGGCGTCTTGCCGTTCCCATCGGAGAGTTTCGGCAGTTCCGGCCGGTCGAGGACGCCGACCCGAGTGTTCGCACCGAAGCCAAGGTCGCCTACGACGAGCACAATTTTTACGCCTTCGTTCGCGCCTTCGATCCCGCGCCTGACAGTATTCAGAAGCTTCTCGCCCGCCGGGACATCCGCATCTGCTGCGATCAGATCAAGATCATGATCGACTCCTATCACGATCGACGTAGCGGATATGAGTTCGCGGTGAATCCGGCCGGGGTAAAGCGCGACTACGCGGTCTACAACGACGTGAACGAGGACGACGCCTGGGACGGGGTCTGGGAAGTTGGAACACAGGTCGACTCTCTCGGCTGGACGGCCGAGTTCCGCATTCCGTTGTCGCAGCTGCGCTACGCGCATGGACCCACGAACACCTTCGGCTTCGCCGTCTGGCGTGACATCGATCGGCGTGGTCAGGAACGGGTGAGCTGGCCGCTGTATCGCGTGTCGCGAACCGGGTTCATTTCGCAATTAGGTGAGATCAAGGGCCTCGATGGGCTCGCGGCTCCGATCCGGCTCGAGGTCGCACCCTACGTAGTCGCGAAGAACGAGCCGCGACCCGGGTTCGAGCGCGAGCAGCAGTACGCGGTCGGAGCGGACATCAAGTACGGGGTGACCTCGAATATCACGATCGACGCCACGGTGAATCCTGATTTTGGCCAAGTCGAGGCCGACCCGGCGGTCGTCAATCTCTCAGCGTTCGAAACGTTCTTTCAGGAGCGGCGGCCGTTTTTCATCGAGGGCACGGGCACTTTCCAGTTCGATGTGAACTGCAACATCGTGAACTGCTCCGGTGAAGGGATGTTCTATTCGCGGCGGATCGGCCGCGAGCCGCAGCTGCTGGGGGCGTATGGTGAGGATGACTCGCCGACGGCGACCCGGATTCTCGGCGCCGCAAAGATTACGGGGCGGCTGCCCGGCGGCCTGACAATCGGCGCGCTGGAAGCGGTCACACAGCGCCATCACGGGTCGGCAAACCGCACAATCGAGCCGCTCACCAATTACGCCGCGCTCCGCGGGCGCCAGGACTTCCGCAACGGCGAGAGCGGGATCGGCTTCATGCTGACCGGTGTGCATCGCGATGTCGACGAGTGGACGGACCCGTTCCTGCGGCGGAGCGCCTACGCCGGCGCACTCGATGTCCGGCACCGCTTCTCGAGGGGACGCTACCAGATCTCCGGGGCCCTGGGACTCTCCCGGGTGTCGGGCAGCCCGAGCGCGATCGCGGCGACACAGCGCTCATCGGTGCGCTTCTACCAGCGCCCGGACGACAACGTCGATCTCGACACGACTCGGACGAGTCTCAGCGGCAATTCCGCCGAGCTCGTATTTCGAAAGTTCGGCGGGTTCATTCAGTACGAAACGAGCTACATGCGGCGCTCCCCCGGCTTCGAGATCAACGACATGGGGATCCTGTTCCGTGCCGACCAGCAGGGATGGAACACCTGGGGCTCGCTGAACTGGCAGAACCCCACCCGGCTCATCCAGCAGGGCTTCTGGAACTTCAACTGGTGGCAGTTCTGGACGTCAGAAGGCCTGCCGACCGATCGCGCCGCCAATACGAACGCCCACATGCAGCTGAAAAACCGCTGGTGGGTGCACTACGGGGCGACCGTGGGCGGCTTCGGGGACGTGTTCTGCGATCGCTGCGCGCGCGGCGGCCCGGCGGTGCGCAAGGACGAGTTCTTCGCCCCCTGGGGCGGCATCGAGGGCGACCAGCGCTGGTCGGTTTGGCCGAACCTGTTCGTGAACTACACGAGGAGCGACCGCGGCCGATCCGAATATTTCAATGTCAACGGCGGCGTGGAGGTGCGGGTCTCGACGCGATTCCGTGGCTCCGTGACTCCCAGCGTGACCCACCGGATCAACGATCTGCGGGAATTCGGTCTACAACCCGACTCCACGGGGACGGCGCATTACGTGTTCGCGCGTCTCGACCAGCAGGAAGCCTCGGTGCGATTCCGCCTCGATTACACCGCATCGACGACGCTGACGATTCAGGCGTACGCCGAACCGTTCGTGAGCAAGGGCCGCCACTCCGACGTTCGGGAGCTGTCACCGACGCCGCGCGCCAAGCGGTACAGCGACCGGTTCCAGCCGTACGCCGGATTTACGGCTCCCGACTTCAACAGCAAGTTCTTCAATTCGAACGTGGTCTTGCGGTGGGAGTATCGTCCCGGATCGACGCTGTTCCTGGTGTGGAATCAGGGGCGCAGCGACTTCGAGTCGGCGATGGGCGGTCGGTCGTTCAACAAGGATTTCGGCCGGTTGTTCGACGCGTACCCGAGCAACACGTTCCTGATCAAGGCGTCGTACTGGTTGACGCCGCTGAGTCACTAGGCGCCGCGGACGCCTATCTCGTCGATGTGGAGCAGGAGATCCGCCGGATCTTCGTAGACGCGATAGGCGCCCGCTCGTTCCAGCTCTTCCTTCCCGTAGCCTCCCGACAAGAGCGCGACCCCGAGGGCGCGCGCGCGTCGCGCCGCCAGCAGGTCCCAGACGCTGTCGCCGACGGCAATCGCCGACTCGATCGGGACGCCGAGGCGCGCCGCGGCCGCGATCCAGAGGTCGGGGTTCGGCTTCGCGTGTTCGACGTCGTCGCGGCTGATGATCGGGACCCCCGGCGGCGGATCGATCAGCTTGAGCAACGGCGCGGCGCTCACCAGCGAGCCGCTCGTTGCCACCGCCCATGGCACTTTCATTTTCGTCAAATGCTTCATCAAATCCCGCGCCCCGGGCAATAAGCGCACGTCGCGCATCTGCGCCTTGAACAGCCGCGCGTGCGCTCGCTTCATCTTGTCCGTGAGCGCGTCACTCAGCTGCTTGCCCGTCTCCCGCGCCAGGCTCTCGGCCAGCAACCCGCCGCTCATGCCGATGCGCCGGTGAATCCGCCAGACCGACAACCTGATCCCGCCGAGCTCCAGCGCCTTGCACCACGCGAGCGCATGCTGGTACACGCTGTCGGTCAGCGTGCCGTCCAGATCGAGCAACAGGGCAGGACGATCGGTCACAGTTGATGGTTGTCGAACGGCGCGGGTCTGTAGAGCATCGCAGTGAACGTTCCCAACACGAGCATCGTGAAAAGCTCGAGCATCAGTTGTTTGATCGTCAGACTCAAAGGCCAGGGCTGCTCGGCGAACCGTAGTAGATACATCGGAACGGCAGCAAAGAGCCATGCGAGCACGCCGAACCGCAGGCCTTGAGGGATCTCTGGACCGGGGCGTACCCACCGGCTGAACAGCGCGACGAACGCGACGGCCATGGCGAGATGAGCCAGTGGAAGAAGCGCCACCATCCACGTCGGCGCGTCGGGCGCATCCATGGGCCGAATCAGCGTGCCATAGAACGGCCGGTAGTCCGCGCCCAGAATGAATCCGTGAATGACGATCGCGAAGACCTGCGCAATGAAGAAGACGGCGACCACGGTTCCGATGAAGCGCTTGGTACTCATGGTTTCTCCGGGAGCGAGGACGTGCCCAAAGCTAGTGTATGAAGTAAACGGGGCCATCTGGTTGCGATGGCCCCGTTGCCCGACCGTTCCTCGCTCGCCCCGCTCGGCTACTCGGGCTCCATCCGCTCCAGCGCAAACCGTAACCGCAGCATCGCGGTATCGAGCAGCCGCCGCGAATCGTCCCGCAGCGCCCCCATGTCCGCGAGCTGGGTGAGCAGCTCGAGCACAGCATGAATCTGCGCCGTCGCTGATTCGACGATCATCCGCCGGTCGAGCCCGCTGCGACGCTCGACGTCAACCGGAACGCTCTTCACCCGCCGATCTGCGCCCCGCCTGCGATTCGCAACACTCATGAGACCTCCCAGGTGCGTTCGCTGTTCAGCAGTGCGTCCAGGTCACCTCTCCCCGCTGCGGCTGCCTTCTGCGCGTACACATCATGTTCGTACGAATCGGCCGGATTGCAATAGAGCACGCCCATCGCCGTGGGGAACGGCGGCTCCAGCACGGCCAGCAGCTGCGCGAGCGGGCGGTTCGTCTCATCGTGCACGAGTGTGTCGGGGCCGGCGGCAGCGATTTCCAGCTCGAGCTTGCCGGGCTTGAGTCGCAGTCCCTTGTCCCTGTTCTTGCCAAAGACGAGCGGCTTGCCGTGCTCGACGAGGATCTGCGCGTCGGCAGCGACGTCCTTCCCGGTGATGTGCTCGAACACCGCGTCGTTGAACACGACGCAGTTCTGGAGGATCTCCACGAACGACGCGCCGTTGTGAGCGCGCGCGCGCTTGAGCACGCCGATGAGATGAGGCTGGAGGGTGTCGATCGAGCGGGCCACGAAGCGCCCGCCCGCGCCGAGCGCGAAGGCGCAGGCCGAGACCGGATTCTCGATCGAGCCGAGCGGTGTGGATGGTGAGCGCGTGCCTTTCCGCGAGGTCGGCGAATACTGCCCCTTGGTGAGGCCGTAGATCTCGTTGTTGAACAGAATGATGTTGAGGTCCACGTTGCGGCGCAGCACGTGCAGCATGTGATTGCCGCCGATCGAAAGGCCGTCGCCGTCGCCCGTCATCACCCAGATGTCGAGCTCGGGATTGGCCAGCTTGATCCCGGTGGCGATCGCGGGCGCGCGCCCGTGCACGGTGTGGAAGCCGTACGTCGACATATAGTAAGGAAAGCGGGCGGCGCAGCCGATGCCGCTCACGAACACCGTGCGCTCGCGCACCAGTCCCATCTCGGCGCACGCCTTTTGAACGGCCTTGAGAATCGCGTAGTCCCCGCAGCCCGGACACCAGCGGACCTCCTGGTCCGACGCGTAATCCTTGGGCGCGAGCTGGGCGTCGGTGATGGTCGTGACCGTCATACGAGTTTCCTGATCGCCTGGGCGATCTCCGTCACCCGGAACGGTTTGCCGGTGACCTTGGGCAGTGACTCCGCGGGCACGAGATACTCGGCGCGCAGCAACTTCACGAGCTGGCCGTTGTTCATTTCCGGCACGAGCACGCGGTCGAACCGCTTCAGCAAATCGCCGAGGTTTCTTGGGAACGGGCTGAGATAGCGGACGTGGATGTGTGAGACGTCGCGTCCTTCATTGCGCGCGATCTGCACGGCGCGGTGAATCCCGCCGAAGGTCGAGCCCCAGCCGACGAGCGCGAGCTTGCCGCGATCATTCCCGAGCGCGACGGTCTGGAGCGGAATGTCGTTCGCGATACCGGCGATCTTGTCGGCGCGCGCCCTGGTCATGCGCGCGTGATTCTCGGGATCGTACGAAATGTGACCGGAGTCGTAATCACGCTCGAGCCCGCCGATGCGGTGCTCCAGCGCCGGCGTGCCCGGCTTGACCCAGGGCCGCGCGAGTGTCTTCTCGTCGCGCAGGAATGGATGGAAGCCTTCCGGATCGGTCCGATACTTCACCGGAAAGCGAGGCAGGTCCGCTTCCTTCGGAATACGCCATGGCTCGGCGGCATGCGCGAGATAGCCGTCGCTCAATACCATGACCGGTGTCATGTACTTGGTGGCGATTCGCACCGCCTCGATCGCGATATCGAAGCAGTCGGCGGTGGACGACGGAGCCAGCACGGCGAGCGGAGCATCGGCGTTGCGGCCCAAGACCGCCTGGAACAGATCCGACTGCTCCGCCTTCGTCGGCATGCCGGTCGAGGGGCCGGCGCGCTGCGAGTCGATCACGATGAGCGGCAGCTCGGTCGCGATGGCGAGGCCGAGCATCTCGGTCTTGAGCGCGATCCCCGGACCTGAGCTCGAGGTCACGCCGAGCGCGCCGGCGTAGGAAGCGCCGAGGGCTGCACCGGCCGCCGCGATCTCATCCTCCGCCTGGAAGGTGACGACGCCGTAAGCCCGCAGGTTGGCGAGCGCGTGCAGCAGCGCGGAAGCAGGGGTGATCGGGTAACCCGCGAACACCAGCTTCTCGATGCCGGCCGCACGCAACCCGGCTACCAGACCCCAGGCGAGGCCCTCGGTGCCGCTGATGGTGCGATAGCGGCCCGGCGCTACGTCCGCTTTCGGCACGACGTAACCGACCAGATGCTCCGTCATCTCCGCGGTTTCGCCGAAGGCGTGGCCGGCGTTGAGCGCTGCCACGTTCGCGGCCGCGATGACCGGCTTCTTGGCGAACTTCTTCTTGAGCCATTCCACCGACGCGGTGCGCTCGTACCCGTACATCCAGAGCAGCAGGCCGAGCGCCCACATGTTGCGGCACAGGTGCGCTTCGCGCGAAGAGAGCCCGTGCGGCTTCACGGCATCGGCGGTGAGCTTGGTGATGTCGAATTTCAGCACCTGGTAGCGCGCGAGCGTGTCGTCCTCGAGCGGGTTCTTGCTGTAGCCCGCCTTCCCGAGATTGCGCTCGGTGAACGCGGCCGTATCGACGATGATCGTACCACCGACCTTCAACTCGTTGATCTCGACCGTCAATGCGGCGGGATTCATGGCGACGAGCACGTCGATCGCGTCGCCCGGCGTCATCACGTCGCCACCGCCGAAATGGATTTGAAATGCCGAGACACCGAACGTCGTGCCGGTCGGGGCGCGGATCTCTGCCGGGAAATCTGGGAAGGTGGAAAAGTCGCTACCGGCGAGGGCCGTTTCGAGCGTGAATTGGCTGCCCGTCACCTGCATGCCGTCGCCCGAATCGCCCGCGAACCGGATGACGACGGCGTCCCGGGATTCGCGCTGGCGCTGCGGAGGGGCAGAGCTGACCATGCGTTTAATCTACACGAGGTTACGAAGCACGAACCATACATTGGCGGGCCGTTCGGCAAGCCGCCGCATGTACCAGGCGAACCACGCGCTGCCGTAGCTGATCAGCACGCGCACCTCCGCGCCCATCGACGCCAGTTTGCGTTGCTCCTCGGCCCGAATTCCATACAGCATGTGAAACTCGTATGAAGACGGATCGACGCGCTTGTCCACGGCGGCTTTCCGTATTCCTTCCACCAGCGCAAGGTCGTGCGTGCCGAACACCGGCTTGGCGCGCTGGCGCGCTGCCTCACTCAGCAATCGATCGGCCAGCTGCCGGTACGCCGCATCCACGTCGGCTTTCCTTGGGATCGCGACGCTGGCCGGTTCGTTGTAGGCGCCTTTCACGAGACGAATTGCGGGCGAGATCGACAACAGGCTCTCGAGATCCTTGGGCGTGCGGTGCAGGTAGGCTTGCAGGCAGACACCCACGTTCGCCCACTCGGCTTTGGCGCGCCGGTACACCTCCAGCGTGGCATCGACGTAGCGCGACTCTTCCATATCGATCCAGAGGAACGACCGTGCCTGTTCGGCGCGCGCGGCGAGCTTGAGTACGTCCTGGACGCATCCTTCCTTGCTCGCGTCGAGGCCGAGGTGCGTGAGTTTGACGGAGACGTGGGCCGGCAGCTTGCGACGCTGAATCTTTTCGAGCACTCCGAGGTAATGATCGCGAACCGCCGCCGCTTCGGCGCGATTCGTGACTTGCTCGCCGAGCTCGGTGAGCACGCTGCCGATCCCCGCTTTCGCGAACTGGCTCGTCGCGTCGAGTGCGGCATCGAGGGTCTCGCCCGGCATGAAGCGCTTGACGGCGCGCTGGAAGAAACGGCGCTCACGTAACTGCCGCGCCAGCCAGCGGCTGCGCGAGGCTCTGAGGAGGACGCTGCGTGCGAATCCCATGGGGACATAGTGTAGTGTATCGTTACTTCATGCCAGCACATCGTGCCGGGATCATCGCCATCGCGCTGCTCGGGGCGTGCGCGCACCCCCGCATCGGCACCGGGGTCGGTACACCCGGCGGTGGCGAAGCCCGCGAAACGGCCAACGAGCGCTGTCTGTTGTCCACCGGATCAGCCGCCTCGCGTAAGCCGGTCGTCACGATTGGGCTGACCGACGTCGTCGATCCCCGGCATGCGCCGGTCCCCACCAACGACGCCGAGCGGCTCGTGTTTCGGCACCTCTACGAGACACCGGTCCGGTTCGATTGCGACGGACGACCGGTCGCCGATCTGGCGGAGAAGTGGGTGAAGGATGACGACGGGCGACGCTGGACGTTCCGCGTTCGCGACGACGCGCAGTTCTGGGACGGTGCCCCGGTCACCGCGCAGGATATCGTGTTTGGACGGGGCGGCGCCGGCTACACGCTCGGCGCGCTCGAGACGCGCGTCGTCACCATGACGCTGGCCAGGCCTTCGGACGACCTGCCGGCGTTGCTCGGAGACCCCGGACTGGCGCTCGCCAAGCCGGCACCCGATTCGAGCTGGCCGATCGGCACCGGCCGGTTTTGGGCGACCAGCGCCACCACGACCGCCCAGGAGATCAGGGCGCAAAACTCGCGCGGCGACACGCTCGTCTTCCGATTCGCGCCGGGCGGTGATGCGCGCGATCTGCTGGACGGCGGCGTCGATCTGCTCGTGACGCGTGATCGGGCGCTCAGGGACTATGCCGCCACGCTCAAAGACCTGACCGTCGTCGCGCTGCCCTGGGACCGCACCTACGTCTACATCACTCCGGAGCCGGGCGGAACGCGCTTCGACGGACTCGAGCAAGCGGTGCGCGCGGAGGCGCGGCGGCCCGAGGGCGGTTTCTGGTGGCTCGATCTGCGCGCCTGCGGGATCTCGAACGGGGTCTCGCCGCCGGTCTCGAGCGGGCAGCGCCGGATTCTCTATTCGCGCTCGGACCCCACCGCGCGCGCGCTGGCCGGCCGGCTCGCGGCGCTCACCCGCGCCGTCGCGACGGCGCGCGCGCCGGACGAGCTCGAAGCCGCGGTCATGAACGGGAAGGACTGGGGCTACGTCGTCGCCCTGCCACGCGTTACGACCGATCCGTGCCGCACGGCGAGGAACCTGTTGCCGCAGTGGGCGGCGACGATCACCGCGCTGGTCGACACGCGCCCCACGGCGATCGTGAGGCGCGGCGTCGCGCGGTGGGTGCTCGATCGGGACGGCACGGTGCATCTCGACTCGTCTCCATGACATTCCGCAGCCGCCTCCTCGCCGCGTTCGGGGTGGTGGTGTTGATCCCGCTGCTCGTATTCGGCCTTGGGATCCGGCGGGAGATGTCGCGGCGGGTGACCGGCGAGTACCAGCGCCGCGTCAGCTCGCTCGTCGGTGTGATCAATGCCGACATCGCGCGTGA
>DASSUS010000093.1:0-53441 GCA_035706765.1 Gemmatimonadales bacterium | reverse complement strand
ATCGGTCACCATGTCGAGATAATCGGCGTCGGCCGCGCCGAACTCGGGGATGTTCCACTCCTTGTAAATCCGCGCCTGCGGCACGCGATCCTGCATGACCTGGCGATGCGTGCCGGTGCGCCGCGCGATCCACGTGTCCTGTTTCGCGATCGGCGGGCCCGCGGGGATGTCGCCGAAGTACTGCTCGACCTTTTGACGCGCGACGTCGGGCGTGATGTCGCCCGCCAGCACGATGACGGCGTTGTTCGGTCCGTAATAAGTGCGGAACCATTCCTTCACGTCGTCGAGCTTCGCGGCGTCGAGGTCGGCCATCGAGCCGATCACCGACCACGAGTAGGGGTGTCCGACCGGATAGGTGCCCGCGGTCATCAGCTCGTCCACTTTCCCGTACGGCTCGTTCTCTCCCTGGCGCTTTTCGTTCTGCACGACGCCGCGCTGCTCGTCGAGCCGCGCCTGGTCGAGCGCGCCCAGCAGATGCCCCATGCGGTCCGACTCCATCCACAGGACCACGTCGAGCGCGCTGGTCGGAACATTCTGGAAGTAATTGGTACGATCTTCGTTCGTGGTGCCGTTCAGGTCGGTCGCGCCGAGCGGCTCCAGCGCCTGGAAATAATCGTTGTTGTAGTGCTCGCTGCCGTTGAACATCAGATGCTCGGACAGATGCGCGAACCCGGTCCGGCCGGGGCGCTCGTTCTTGGATCCGACGTGATACCAGATGTTGACCGCCACGATCGGCGCCTTGTGATCTTCATGCACCAGCAGCGTCAGGCCGTTCTTCAGCGTGAACCGCTGATACGGGATCGTGACCGCGGCCGGTTCGGCGCGCGCCGCCTGCTGCGCGCGGGGACGCGTGGGCGCCCGGGTCGACTGTTGCGCGGGCAGCGCGCCGGCGGCTAAAACGCCGAGCGACAGGGTAGCAAACCCTATGCGGGACATGGGGAACTCCTTCATGAAGGCTGACGGCGGGCTGAACGTGTTGAAGAAACCGCGGTCTGAATCGGGTCGCAAGGTGTTAGATTAAGGGAGATGGCCACCCTCCTCGAACCCAAGCGTAAAGTCAGCGCCGAAGAGGCGCGCGAGGTCGCCGAAGCGGCGCGGGAAGAGCAATGGGCCGCGCCCAGCTTCGTGCGTGACCTGTTCCTCGGCAAATTGCGGATGGATCTGATCCATCCCTACCCCGAGCAGGATCCCGATGAAGTCGCCCGCGCCAAGCCGTTCCTCGATAAGCTCGAGCGGTTCCTGCGCGAGGAAGTCGACTCCGATAAGATCGATCGCGAAGGGGAGATCCCCGACAAGGTCGTCGAGGGCCTGAGGCAGCTCGGCGCGTTCGGCATCAAGATCCCCCGCGAGTACGGCGGGCTGGGACTCTCGCAGCTCTCCTACATGAAAGCGATCGAGCTGGTCTCGTCCGTCGACGGCTCTATCACCGCGCTGCTCTCGGCCCACCAGTCGATCGGCGTGCCGCAGCCGCTCAAGATGTTCGGGACCGAGGCCCAGAAGAAGAAATATTTCCCCCGCCTCGCCAAGGGGGCGATCTCCGCGTTCGCGTTGACCGAGCACGGCGTCGGCTCCGATCCGGCCGCGATGGAAACCAACGCGATCCTGAGCGACGACGGCGACTCGTGGATCCTGAACGGCGAGAAACTGTGGTGCACCAACGGCACCAAGGCGGCGCTGCTCGTCGTGATGGCGCGGACGCCGTCCAAGCGGGTGAACGGGAAGGAAAAGAAGCAGATCACCGCCTTCATCGTGGAGACGGACTGGCCGGGCGTCGAGGTCGTGCATCGCTGCCACTTCATGGGGCTCAAGGCGCTGTACAACGGCGTGATTCGCTTCACCAACGTGCGCGTGCCCAAGGAGAACGTGCTCTGGGGTGAGGGCAAGGGGCTGAAGCTCGCGCTCATCACGCTGAACACCGGCCGGCTCACGCTGCCGATTTCATCCGTGGCCGCGGGCAAGCGCTGCCTCGAGATCGCGCGCCGCTGGTCGGCGGAGCGCGTGCAGTGGGGCCGCCCGATCGGCCAGCATGACGCGATCGCGCAGAAGATCGGCACGATGGCCGCGAACACCTTCGCGATGGAAGCGGTCGCGGAGCTGTGCGGCGCGATGGCCGAGCGCGGCGGCTACGACATCCGGCTCGAGGCGGCGATCGCCAAGCTGTACAACTCCGAAGCCGGCTGGCAGATCATCGACGACACGCTCCAGATTCGCGGCGGACGGGGGTACGAAACCGCCGATTCGTTGCGGGCCCGGGGCGAGCAGGCGATTCCCGTCGAGCGCATCATGCGCGATTTCCGGATCAATCTGATTTTCGAGGGCTCTTCGGAGATCATGCATCTCTTCATCGCGCGCGAGGCCGTGGACAAGCACCTCCAGGTCGCGGGCGACGTCGTGATGCCGGGCAAGACGGCGCAGCAGCGTCTGGCCGGTCTCATCCGCTCGGCCGCGTTCTACGGCTGGTGGTATCCGACCCGCTGGGCGGGTTGGGGCCGCTGGCCGCGCTACTCCGAGTTCGGCAAGCTCGCGGCGCACGTGCGGTTCGTCGAGCGCAGCGCCCGCCGGCTGGCGCGCAGCGTGTTCCACTCGATGGTCCGTTTCGGCCCGAAGCTCGAGCAGCGGCAGTCGGTGTTGTTCCGCCTGGTGGACGTCGCCGGCGAGCTGTTCGCGATGGCCGCGACCTGCTCGCGCGCGCAGGCGGTCCTGTCAAAGGACGAGGCCGCGGGCGCCCGCGCGATCAAGCTGGCCGATCTGTTTTGTCGCCAGGCCCGGCGCCGGGTCCGCTCGAAGTTCAACGGGCTACGCCGCAATGAAGACGTGCCGACGTACAAATTCGCCCAGGAAGTCCTGGCCGGAGAGCATCGCTGGCTCGAAAGGGATATTGTCGAGCTGACCGACTAACGCGCGCTAGGCGGCCTGGTGCGCAATCATGATGCTTTTCAACCGCTCGGGGGCATCCGCGCCGGCATCACCATACGGCGAAGGATGCCCTTCTTGCTCCATGACCACCGTCGGACACACCAGCGCGTATTGGCGCGCGCGAATCCGGTCGGCAGCCGGCTGGGCGGCCACGGGCGTCGCGATCACGACTTCGCGCGCGCCGAGTCCCTCGACGGCCTTCGCGGCCGCGAGCGCTTTCCACGGCCACACGATCTGCCCGTCGACGATCACGCCGGTGCGCCCTTCCAGTTTCTTCACCGGCCGCTGCGTCCGATAGAGCACGAGATCCTGCTTCACGCGCGCGCGCGACTCGTCGATCGCCGCCTGCAGCTTCTCGAGCAGATTCATGCCCGGCTGAAAATCGGGATCCATTTCGGCGGGGGCCGATTCGGCCATCGCGCCGACCGGCGCCAGATTGGCGCCGAGCTTGATGAACGACGCGACGATCACGTCGAACTGCGCGCCCATCGCTTTGGCCGCGTGCGCCGCGATCTCGACGCCCTCCGGCGTAATTCCCAGCAGGAGACAGGCTTGGTAGCCGCGGGCGGCGAGCTGCTGTCCCAGCAACGCGCCGGCACTGGAGCGGGTGGGGTAGAGGCTCGGGCGGGGTTGGGTCATGCGGCAAGATAAGAGAGCTATCGGCTATCGGCTATCGGGCAACCGATAGCTGATAGCTGATAGCCGATGGCCGATAGCTTCCATCCAGTTATCTTTTCGCCTCCACACATCCAGGATCCGCGTAGTGCCCAAGGATTCACTCAGCATCGTCGACAACCGCACCGGCAAGAGCTACGAGCTGCCGATCCAGGACGGGACGATTCGCGCCGCCGATCTGCGGCAGATCAAGGCGGCGGACGACGATTTCGGCTTGATGAGCTACGACCCCGCCTTCATGAATACGGCGGCGTGTCGGAGCGCGATCACCTACATCGACGGCGACAAGGGAATCCTGCGCTACCGCGGCTACCCGATCGAGCAGCTCGCCGAAAAGAGCACGTTCCTCGAGACCGCCTACCTGCTGCTGCACGGCGAGCTCCCCAGCGCGGCCGAGCTCGACGCCTGGGTCTATCAGGTCACGCACCACACGATCATCCACGAGAACATCAAGAAGTTCATCGACGGCTTTCATCACGACGCCCACCCCATGGGGATGTTCGTCAGCGCGGTGGGAGCGCTGTCGACGTTCTACCCGCAGGCAAAGCAGATTTTCGACGAGAAGTCGCGCAACGCGCAGATCGTCCGGCTGATCGCCAAGACCCCCACCCTGGCGGCGTTCGCGCATCGCCATTCGATCGGCATGCCCTACGCCTATCCGGACAACGATCTCAGCTACACCGGCAACTTCCTGAACATGATGTTCAAGACGACCGAGGTGAAATACAGTCCTCATCCCGTGCTGGAGCGGGCGCTCGACGTCCTGTTCATCCTGCACGCCGACCACGAGCAGAACTGCTCGACCAGCGCGATGCGGAGCATCGGGTCGTCCCACCCCGACCCCTATTCCTGCATGGCGGGGGCGGCGGCGGCGCTGTACGGGCCGCTGCACGGCGGCGCGAACGAAGAAGTGCTGCGCATGCTGCGCGAGATCGGCTCGGTGGACGCCATTCCGGCCTACCTGCAGCGCGTGAAGAAGGGCGAGGTGCGCCTGATGGGGTTCGGCCACCGCGTGTACAAGAACTTCGACCCGCGCGCCAAGATCATCAAACAGATCGCGGAGCAGGTCTTCGACGTGACCGGCAAGAACCCGCTGATCGACATCGCCGTCGAGCTCGAGCGGATCGCGCTGCAGGAGGAGTACTTCGTCACGCGCAAGCTCTATCCCAACGTCGATTTCTACTCGGGGATCATCTACGAAGCCATGAAGTTTCCGGTCACGATCTATCCCGTATTGTTCGCGATCGGCCGCACCCCGGGCTGGCTCGCGCAGTGGCAGGAGATGTTGCTCGACAAGGAGCAGAAGATCGCCCGGCCGCGCCAGGTATATACGGGACCGGGTAAGCGGGACTACGTGGCGATAGAAAAGCGGTAAGACCGTCTCGAAAAACCGTCTGGAAGAACCGTCAAGCAAAATCGTGTAGACGTGCTAGCATTACGCTGTCGCTTGACGTTTTCGCTCGACGTTATTGCTCGACGCCTTTTCTCGACGCCTTTTGGGAGTTCCCATGCCCACCTACATCCTGCTGTCGAATCTGACGGACGAAGGCGCCAAATCGCTGAAGGCGAACCCGAAGCGGCTGCAGGAAGTGAACAAGGAAATCGAGAAGTACGGGGCCAAGGTCACCTCGCAATACGCGGTGCTCGGCCCCTACGACTTCGTCAGCATCGTGGAGTGCCCGGACAACGAAACGATCGCGCGCGTGTCCGTGGAGCTGGCGTCGCGGGGAAGTATCCGGCTGCTGACGCTGGCCGCGACGCCGGTTGCGAATTTCATACGGACGCTGAAAACCAGAGACTGACGGTAGAAGACGGTAGGTGACGGTAGAGGACGGTAAGGGTAAAGACTCCTACCGTCCTCTACCGTTTTACCGTCCTCTACCGTCTCTTACCGCCCCTCCGCGGCCTCATCGACCGCTCGGGCTTCGCGGCTTCTGTCTCAGCCGTCCGCGGCTGCAACGGCGCCACCGACGGCTCGAACCCCGGAATCACCTCCCGCGGGAACGTCTGCCCGATCAGCCGCTCGACGTCCGCCATGAGCAGCCACTCATCGGGCGAGATCAGCGTGAGCGCGAGCCCACGCGCCCCGGCCCGTGCGGTACGGCCGACCCGGTGCACGTACACCTCGGGATCGGTGGGCACGTCGAAGTTCACCACCATCCGGATCCCTTCCACGTCGATCCCGCGCGCCGCGATGTCGGTCGCGACCAGGATTTCGGCGGAGCCGTCCCGGAACTGATTCAGCGTCCGGATGCGATTGCTCTGCGCCTTGTCGCCGTGCAGGGCATTCGCATGAATCCCCTCGCGCTTCAGGAACGTGGCCAGCTTGTCGGCCCCGAACTTGGTGCGCGTGAAGATCAGCGTCTGACCGGCCGGCTTCGCCTTGAGAATCGCCGCGAGTGCGCCGCGCTTCTGGAGCTTGTCGCACGCGACGATCACGTGCTCGATCCCCTCAGCCGCCTGCGCGCGCCGGCCGATCTCCACCGACGCGTGGCCGTTGAGCGCGCGCCGGGCGAGCGCGTCGACCTCGGGCGACACCGTCGCCGAGAAGAGCATCGTCTGCCGCTCGTCGGGGAGCGCGTTGAGGATGCGCTTCACGTCGGGCGCGAACCCCATGTCGAGCATCCGGTCCGCTTCGTCGAGCACGAGAATCTCGAGCTCGGAGAAATCGGCGTGACCGCGCTCCATGTGATCCAGCAGCCGCCCCGGCGTCGCGACGACGATGTCGACGCCGTGCTTCAGCGCGCGGGTCTGCGGGTCCATCCCGACGCCGCCGTACACCGCGGCGCCCTTGAGATGAGTGTGACGTCCGTAGGCACGGATGCTGGTGGCGACCTGCTCCGCCAGCTCGCGCGTCGGGACGAGGATCAGCGCGCGCAGGATGCCGCGCTTGCCCTCCGAGAGCCGCTGCAGAATCGGCAATACGAACGCGGCGGTTTTGCCCGTGCCGGTCTGCGCCGATCCGATGAGATCGCGGCCCGCAAGCGCGAGCGGGATCGCCTCGGTCTGGATGGGAGTGGGCTGCGCGTAGCCTTCATCGGCGACCGCGCGAACCAGTTCGGGCGCGAGGCCCAGTGCTGCAAATGGCATACAATCTTTCCCTAGAGCACCGCGCGTCTGTGCGTCTCTTGCGCCTGTGCGTCCAGCAGTTACACACGCGCGCCGTCAGGCGACCCAATGTCCTCCGAGTCTCAGCGCTGCTTCAGTTTTGAACCTGAGGGAGAAGTACCGTGCGTGTGTTCAGCGACGGAGTCCCTGAGCGGGACTTCCGGAAGGAGCCAGCTCGCGGTTCGTTGCGAGGGGAAAGCTAACGCCACGATCCCCGAAAACCAAGGACCTGCACCGACTAGACGCGCAGACGCACAGCGGTAAACAGGCTGTAGGCAACAGGTTGTCCTCTCTTACTGTCACCCGTTCACCGCTGCGCGTCTGTGCGTCTAGCCTTTGCCTGTCCTAGCGTTGCGTCTCAGTTCGCGACTGCGGTTCAGTGCTCCACCACCACATCTTTGGCAGCGTCCGCTGGCGAGGGTAGATCTCGTTCAGCGTCTCGCCCTCGTACAGCCGGCCGTTCTTCATCACGTAGCGGATCGTATTCGTGTTGTGGATGTCCTCGAGCGGATTGGCATCGAGCACGATCAGATCCGCCAGCTTGCCGGGTTCGAGCGAGCCGAGGTCCTGCTCCATGCCGAGCGCGTTGGCGCCGTTAATCGTGGCGACCTTGAGGACGTCGTGGTTCGCCATCCCGCCCGACTGCATCGCCCACAGCTCCCAGTGATCGCCGAGGCCGTCCATCTGGCCGTGGCCGCCCAGGCCGATGCGCCCGCCGGCTTTCAGAATCGAGTTTGCCGAGGCCGCGATCCGCGGGAACACATGCTGATTGTCGCGCACCCACGGACGGCGCTCGGCACGCTGATCGATCTCGTCGTGCGGCATGAAGCGCCGCACCTTCGCGTTGTCGTGGATGTCGAAGTGCTGGTAGAAATAGTTTTCGGCCCAGGGCCCGCCGTACGCCACGAGCAGCGTCGGCGTGTACGTGATCCCCGACTGCGCAATCAGCTGCACGGCATCCTTATGCAGCGGCATGATCGGATAGCTGTGCTCCGATCCCGGGTAGCCGTCGATCACGGCGGTGAGATTCATCTTGAAATCGAGCCCGCCTTCGAGCGTCGGCATGAGACCGAGCTCCTTGGCCGCCATGATGACCCACTGCCGCTGCTTCCGGTTGCCGGTCATGTACATCTTGATCGTATTGACGCCGTAGAACTCGCTGTAACGGCGCAGCGCCTGGCGCGCATCCTCGAGACTCTTGAAGTCTTCGTCCCAGAACACGCCCGGGCCGGTGTGATAAACGCGCGGGCCGAGGATCTCGCCCGTTTCCACGAGATCGGCGTACGTCAGCACGTCGGTCGTGGCGGTCTGCGGATCGCGCGTGGTGGTGACGCCCCAGGCGAGGTTCGCGAGGTACTTCCAGACCTGGGTTTCGTGAATGCCCCACGTCGGCCAGGGGTGCGCGTGCACGTCGACGAAGCCGGGGATGATCGTTTTCCCCGATACGTCGATCACCCGCGCGCCCGCCGGCGCGTCGCCCCGTGGGCCGACCGAGGCGATGCGATTGTCGGTGACGACCACGTCGCCATTCTCGATGATTTCATCACCCTTCATGGAGATGACCCGCGCGCCGCGCAGCACCACCGTCCCGCGCGGGACGTCGCGCGCAACCCTGATCGCGACATCGATGCGCTGCGGGGTGTACGCGGGCTGCTTGGCCAGTGAATCGGACCGCGCGCGCAACCGCTTCTGCACCGAGTCGGCCAGCGCCTTGAACGCATCGGTCTTGAGCGAGTCGGCGCGAATCGAATCGGTGCGTTGCTTGATCCGGTCCATCGAATCCGACACCACCGGATCCCAGCGCAGGAACGAGCGCCCAATCGACCAGTACGCCTGACGCCCGCTCGGTGTCCAGCCGATGAAATCGCCGCCGACCAGCGTCAGCCGCTTGACCGGAAACGCCGACGAGCTCGGATCGGAGACGTTGACCGTCGGCGTCTCGCCGCCAATGAACGGCAGCGTGACCGAGTACACATAGTTCCCGACCTGCGCGAGCACCTTGTCCGAATCGGGATTGATGATGATCTCACCGGCCGGATCGGGCTGAGCGCCCGGGCCGGGATAGGTGTACCCCGTGACGCGGATGTGCGCGCGGCGATCGGTGCCGTCGTAGCGCATCGAGACGAGCCCTTCGGGGCCCTCATAGATGTAGATCCGGTTCGGATCGCGGGCGAAATGCGGCCGCCCCCAGCCGTTGATCGGCGAGATCCTCGTGAGTGGCCCGCCGTTGGCGGACACCCAGGCGATCTCGTAGCCGGGCGCGAAGTGCTCCTGAGTTCTCGGCGCACGCGGCCCTTTTACCACGACGATCCGCGCGCCGTCCGGGGACCATACCGGCGTGTCGTAGAACGCGGTGTCGCTCGTGAGCCGCACGGGGCGGCCGCCGCTCGCCTTGATCTTGTTGAGCGTTCCGCCCTGATCGGTCCAGGTCACATACGCCAGCCACTGCCCGTCCGGCGACCATGCCGGCACCTGCTCCTTGACCGTATCGCTGGTGAGACGGCGCGGCATACCATTCGGCAGATCCATCACGTAGAGCCGGTCGAGCGCGCTGAAGGCGAGCCGCCGGCCGTCGGGAGACGGTGACGCGTTCCGGATCTGGCGCACGAGCACCTGGCCCGTGTCCACGCGGGTCGGGACATGCACCATCGGCCCGAGCTGCTGGTCCACCTTCGCCGTGAACGGGATGTCGGTGACCTGCCCCGACGGGATCGCGACTCGCTGAATCTTGCCGCCGATCGAAACGATGAGGGCCTGATTGTCCGCCGTGAACGAATAGCCCGGGTACAGGTCGCGCGTGAAACGCGACTCCTGATCGTCGCGCGTGACGGGATACACGAGCCATTTCTCGTCCCCGCTCGCCAGGTCGCGCAGCCGCAGCCCGGTCTCGGCGTCGAAGCGCGTGGCGTAGACGAGCCACTTGCCGTCCGACGACAACGCCGGACGCATCCCGCTCCCGAACACGTCGGTCTGCGTAAACAGCCGGCCGTTCTGCCGGTCGTAGATAGCGAGTTGCCACAATGGATAGGTGAGGTTGTAACCGAACCCGCCCCGGTGGCGCGAGACCCAGATATAGCGCGGATCCTTGCCGAAAGCGGCTCCGAGGGTGTTCATCGGCGGCGGCATGTTCGGGCCGGCCTGGACGCGCAGCATCGCCGCGCCCGATCCGCCGTCCTTGTGAATCAGCCAGAGCTCGTACACGCTGCCGAGCACGCCGCTGGTGCGGGACACGACGATGTAGTTGCCATCCGGCGTCCATTCCGGGGACGCGTACAGATTGTTGGTGCCCTTGGTCAGCGCCTTGCTCTTGCTGCCGTCGGGGTCCATCAGCCACACGTTCTCGGCGCCGCTCCGGTCGGAGAGAAAGACGATGCGCTTGCCGTCGGGAGACCAGCGCGGCTGGGAATCGAATCCCGGCCCGGACGTGAGCCGCGTCGCGGTTCCGCCGCTGATCGGCATCGTGTAGATGTCGCCGAGCAGCTCGAACACGATGGTCCGCCCATCCGGTGAGACGTCGAGCGACATCCAGGTGCCCTCGGACGTCTCGAAGCTCACGGTGCGCGCCGTTCTCAACGGCAACGAATCGAGCTTGACCTTCGTGGTATCGCGTTTGGTGGTGTCCTGCGGAGGCGGCGGCGGTGGCTGTTGAGCGCTCAACAGCACAGCGACAAGCAATGAAACCATGGGATCTCCGGATGAGGAACGACGGCGTGCTGGAACGGGGTTGAAACTAAAGAGGGCGGTAGGGGACGGTAAGAGACGGTAAGGGACGGTAGGGGACGGTAAGAAAAAGACGGTAAAGGGTTTTCCCTTTACCGTCTTCTACCGTCTCCTACCGTCTTTTCCTCACCGTCAAATACTCAAGGCCCTCACCTGTCTCGGCGCAGGATCCTGCGAGCGGAGCACGATTCGCATCGCATGCGTGTCGAGATCGATGTCCCAACCCGCGATGCGAGGCCTGACAAATTCCTCACCATCTTCTGGCGTGAGCCCTTCGGGCGTCGCGTCGAGGAATTCCATCAGCTTCATGCGCATCTCGAGGTAGGTGCATCCGTCGCGGCTCGCCGCGATGCGGATGCCCACATCGTCGTCGAGCTGGCGCCGCACAAAGCCCTGAGCCACCTCGAGCAGCCGGCCCACGATGATGCGCTCCAACATCACGCCATCCTTGCGGGCGAGGCGGCGGGCGAGCGCCCGGCCCCGCGCCGGATCGAGATGCAGCGCCAGGAACTGCTGCCGGATCTCGGGATGCGGCCGGCGCTTACTCTTGGTCTCGCCGTCGCGCTCCGCCTTGGCGCACGTCGGAAGATCGTTGCGGTGCAGCTTGAGGAACTTGGTCATCGGCGCGTAGACGTCCATGCGGCCCGGGGCCGGGGGACGCCGCCGTCCGGCGACGAGGTCAGCGATATAGATCTCAGACACCTGAACCGCTTCCGCCAACTCACGCGGCGTGCGCTTGAGCTCGCGCAGCCGGCGCCGAACCAACTCTCCAACCTTGACGGGACGCTTCAGGGGGAGGGCAGCCGCCATGTAGGCTCCTTTGTTGCCTGTTGCCGTTTTTTTAGGGGTCGGGCAATATCGCTAAATGCAGGTGAAAACGGTAGTTCTGCCGCCCCAACGGTCACATTTGATACACCGCCGAGCGGTGAGGGCTTGCGAGGAGGCTTACTGCCGTGATACAGTTGTATCATCTAATGGCTTCACTTGTACGCAGCATTCTCAGACTCTTCTTCCGGCGCCCCAACCCCGGCGCCCCACTCCCCACTACGCGGCTCCTCCCCGCATACGCCGCCCTCGGCCGTTATCGCGACCAGAGTGCCGACCTCGAGCCGCGCCTCCGCATGCTCGTCATTCAACTCGCCGCCGAGCGGAGTGGATGCCGCTGGTGCATCGAGCGCGGTCGTCATCTGTGGCGCGACGCGCAGCTTCCGCTCGATGCGCTTCGGGCGCTGCCGCGCTACGAAACGAGCGCGCTGTTCAGCAATCGCGAGCGCGCCGCGCTGCGTTTCACCGACGCGGTGACTCGCTACAGCGATGCCCATGAGAAAAACGGTATGCCGCTCGAGCCCCTCACTCGGGCGCGCCAGCACTTGAGCGAAGCCGAAATCGCCGCCGTGACGGCCGTGGTCGCGAGCAAACACTTCTACGACCCCGTCACGGGAGCGTTCGGCGCCGATGCGGCACCGTGGGGGGCGCCGATCGGATCGCAGATGCGGAATTTCTGGCTATGAAGGAGGGCCGCTGGCTGCTCCTCATTCACCAGCTGCCGCCCAAGCCCGATTACTTCCGGGTCAAGATCTGGCGCCGGTTGCAGGCGCTCGGCGCGATTCCGATCAAGAATTCGGTGTACGCCCTGCCCTTCAGCGAGCAGGCCACGGAGGACTTTCAGTGGCTGCGCCAGGAAATCAGCGCGGGCGGCGGAGAGGCATCGGTCTGCCGGGCCGCTTTCGTGGATGGTCTGACCGATTCACAGATCGAGGCGTTGTTCCGGGGCGCGCGCGACGCCGAGTATGCCGAAGTCACGCGTGCCGCCGAAAAGACTGAAGCGGGGGCGGACGCGTCCAGGCTCGAGCGCCGGCTGCGCGACATCGCCGCGCTCGACCACTTCGGGGCCGGCGGCCGCAAGACAGCGGAGGCAGCAGTGGCAAAACTCAAAGCCCATCGCGGCACGCGCCGCGGCACCGCGAACCAGGTGCGCGGTCAGACCTGGGTCACGCGACCCGACGTGTACGTCGATCGGATCGCCAGCGCCTGGCTGATCAAGCGTTTCATCGACCCCAAGGCCCGATTTGTCTTCGGTGAGGCCCGGGATGGGGCGGTCTCCTTCGACATGTTCGATGGCGATTACACGCACGAAGGCGATCGCTGCACCTTCGAGACGCTGCTCCAGCGCTTTGGGTTGGAGCAGGACGACGCGCTCCGGGCCATCGGAGAAATGGTGCACGACGTCGACGTGAAGGACGAGAAGTTCGGTCGCGAAGAAACGGCAGGATTCGCGCGTCTGATCGACGGCCTCGTGAAGCGCAACACGCGTGATGCCGCGCGGCTCGAGCGCGGCGCCGAGCTGCTCAACGACCTTTACGAATCAATACGGCCGTCCCCACCAGAGCGATCAGCGCGAAGCTGAACCACTGAATCACATACGACAGGTGCGGTCCGTCGTCGAACGCGGGCGGCGGCCAGCGTCGCGGCAGCCCGCGCGGCGGCTCGGGTGACTGCAGCTGGACGACGAACGGAAGGAACCCCGTGGGATCGACGTCACCGCGGCCGCGCGGGGGCACCAGGGCCAGGCCCTCGATTCGCGCGCTGTCCGCTTCCCGGAACGCGTCGTGGTCCACGTGATACGCGTCAGGCGAGGGCGCCCAGCCGCGATCGACGAGCACCACCGCGCCATCAGCCAGACGGAACGGCGTGATCAGCGCCACCCCCGGAGTCCCCTCGAAGCTTCTCCCGGGCCAGGTGCGCTCGCGCGAAAAATCGTAGACCCCCTGTCCCACGACCCTCCGCTGCCGCGCGCTGTCGGCCGAGATCCCGGCTCGCAGCTCGAGCGGCGGGCGGGCGAGTCGCTCCGCCAGGGCGGCATTGTGGGCTCGCCGCTGCCGCAGCCGACTCAGCTGCCAGATCCCCGCGGCGACGCAGATCGAGGCGACGAGCACCGCCACTGCGGCGAGGGTCAGGTCGCGTCGCTGCACAGGGCCAGCTTTTCGGCTCGAGAAAGGCGACGAATTGCCGCTTCGCGTTTCAGCGCCGAACCGCGGTCGGGCTGCTCTTCCCGATACGCCAGGATGAGAGGCCGGCGGGAGCGGGTGTAGGCGCTCGCCGTCCCGCGCGCGTGCGACTCGAGGCGCCGCTGCAAGTCGTTGGTGATGCCGGTATACAGCGAGCCGTCACGGCAGCGGAGGAGGTAGACCATCCAGGACACCTTTCCAAACTAGCCGCGGCCCAAAACGCGCGCCATTTTGCCGCCCGTGACGCACGAGCGCCGCCGCATTCTCGCGTGGTGTCTGTTCGACTGGGCGAATTCGCCGTACACCACGCTCGTCGTCACCTTCGTCTACTCGGCGTACTTTGCCCAGAGCTTCGCGCCCGACATCGTCACCGGAACCGCGTGGTGGTCACGGGCGGTCGCGCTCGCCGGCATCAGCGTCGCGCTCCTCGCCCCTCCCCTGGGGGCGATCGCCGACCGCGGCGGCCTGCGCCTGCGCTTCCTCGGCATGACCACGGCGCTGTGCGCGCTGGCGACGGGAGCTCTCGCCTTTGTCGCGCCCGGGTCCGCAAGCGCCGCGATGCTCGCGCTCACGCTATTCGTGCTGGCCGATATCGGCTTTGAGCTGGGGATGCAGTTCTACAACGCCCTGCTGCCCACCGTCGCACCACCCGGGCAGCTGGGGCGAGTATCCGGCTTCGGATGGGCCCTCGGGTACGCGGGTGGCCTCGTGGCGCTCGTCATCGCGCTCGTCGGTCTGGTGCAGGCCAGGACACCATGGCTCGGCATTTCGCGTGAGGCGGGTTTTCACATCCGGGCGACGTGCCTGCTCGCCGCCGGCTGGCTCGCGATCTTTTCGATACCGCTGTTTCTGACGCTGCGCGAGGAACGACGACCGGCGGGACCGGTGGGGATTACCACGGCCTTTCGCGAGCTGGCGACCACGCTGCGCAACGTGCGGCGATACCGGGACGCCGCGCTGTTCGTCGTATCGCGGCTCCTGTTCAACGACGGGCTGATCACCGTGTTCGCGTTCGGCGGCATCTATGCCGCCGGCACATTCGGCATGACCCTGGCCGAAGTGATTCAATTCGGCATCGCGATCAACGTGGCCGCCGGCGCGGGCGCGTTTCTGTTCGGGTTCGTGGACGACAAAATCGGCGGCAAGCGCACCGTCCTCGCGAGCTGCGTTGCCCTCGCGGCCGCTACGGCGCTCGCGGTGTGGGCGCCCACCCGGGGCTGGTTTTGGGTGGCGGGGATGCTGATCGGCGTCTTCGCCGGCCCCAACCAGTCGGCGAGCCGCTCGCTGATGGCGCGTTTTGCGCCGCGCGGAAACGAAAACGAATTCTTCGGATTCTTCGCGTTCTCGGGACGGCTGACGGCGTTCGCGGGACCGGCGCTACTGGGTGCCGTGACTCAAATCTTTCACAGCCAGCGCGCCGGCGTGGCGACGATTCTGCTCTTCTTCCTCGTCGGCGCCGCTCTACTGCTCGGCGTCGACGAGCAGCGTGGCATCAGACAAGCTTCGCCTGCATCGTGATATTGACGTTGTTTTGAATCGCCTTTGAGATCGGGCAGTTTTTCTTCGCGCCCTCGGCCGCCTGCTCGAAGGCCGCCTGGTCGATCCCCTCGACTTTGCCGCGCACGTCGAGCTCGCTTTTGGTCACCTTGGGCGCGCCGTCCACCGTCTCGATCGTGACGGCGGCGCGAGTCTCGATTCGCGATACGGGATGACCGGCTTTTTCGAGCGCCGCCGAGAGCGCCATGCTGAAGCACCCAGCATGGGCCGCTGCGAGCAGCTCCTCGGGATTCGAGCCCTTTTTCCCCTCGAATCGGGTGCCGAAGCTGAAGGCCCCGCTAAAAGCGCCACTTTGCGCCTTGAACGTCCCCTTTCCTTCTTTGAGTTTGCCTTCCCAGGTCGCAACGGCGTTGCTCGTGGCCATGATCAGTCCTCAGTTGGAGGTTCTCGGGAATGGGGAATCTGGCGAGACCCCCGGCCGTTCGCTACGCTTTCACACCCCAACGTTTCGGGAGCTAATCCGATGCCTGCCAAGAAAAAGGCGCGCAAGCCGGCCAAGTCGAAATCCAGGGGCTCACGCCCACCCGGACGCCGTCAACCGGAAACGTTGCGGCTGCGCGACGTCTCTCCCTCCTTCACCGCCACCGATCTCCAGCGCAGCATCGCGTTCTATCGCGACGTGCTCGGCTTCGTGGTCGGTGACGAGTGGCGCGAGAACGGCGTGCTGCAGGGTTGCGAGATGCGCGCCGGCGCCGTGTTGTTCATGCTCATGCAGGACGACTTCGCCAAGGGCCGGGATCGTCAGAAGGGAATCGGCACCCGGCTGCACGTCTCCACGGCCCAGGACATCGATCGGCTCGCCGCCGAGATCAAGGCGCGCGGCGGCACACTCGATCAGGAGCCGGCCGATATGCCGTGGGGCCAGCGGGTGTTCATGATCACCGATCCCGACGGGTTCAAGTTGACGATCGCGCAGGTGCGTTGAGCCTGTCGCCCGCCGCGCTGCGCGTGCTGCGGGCGGTCGCGGCCACCATCGTGACCGACGCGCCCGCGGAGCTGGGCGACCGCGTTGCGCAGAAAGTTGCGTCGTTGCCACGCGCCGCCGATCGCGCCGAGCTCGACCTGCTGCTTCGCGCGCTCGAATCGCGCGTCCTGAACCTGCTGCTCAGCGGCATGCCCCGGCCGTTCACCCGGATGTCGCCGGCCCAGCGCGAGCGCTGCCTGCGCGGCTGGGCGTTGAGCCGCCTGCCGCAACGCCGCAAGGCGTTTCAGGCGCTCAAGCGCCTGACCACCGTGACGCACTACACCACGCCGGGGACGGCGCGCGCGATCGGGTATCCCGGTCCTCTGGGACCTCCCCCCAACACCGCGAAATCGATTCGGCCGCTGACCATCACCGGCCGCACCTTGCTCGATTGCGACGTCGTCGTCGTCGGCTCGGGCGCCGGGGGTGGCGTTGTCGCCGCCGAGCTCGCCGCGGGCGGCAAAGACGTCATCGTGCTGGAGAAGGGCGGCTATCGCAACGAAGCCGATTTCACGCACGTCGAAGGTGAGGCGCTGGAATCGATGTACGACGCCGCGGGCCTGCTCGCGACGCGCGACCTCGGCCTCGTCGTGCTTCAGGGCGCGACGCTCGGCGGCGGCACCGTGATCAACTACACCACCAGCTTCCCCACTCCGCCGTCGGTCCGGCACGAATGGGCCACCAAGCACGGGCTGCCGCACTTCGAGAGCAAAGAGTTCAATGTGTCGCTGCACAAGGTCGGCAATCGCATCGGCGTAAACACCGATCACGCGAAGCCCTCCGGGCGCGACCGCGTCCTGATTCGCGGTCTGGAGCAGCTCGGCTGGCACCACGGGCTCCTGCCGCGCGACGTCAGGGGCTGCACGCAGGATGATTCGTGCGGCTACTGCGGATTTGGGTGTCGTCGCGGCGCGAAGCAGTCGACGCTGATCACCTATCTGCAGGATGCCGCGAACCACGGCGCGCGCATGGTGGTGAACTGCGACGTACGACGCGTGCTGATCGAGCGCGGCACGGCGACCGGCGTCGAAGCACAGGTGGGCCGGTTTGCGCTAACGGTTCGTGCCAAAACCGTGGTAGTGGCGGGAGGATCGATCCACTCGCCCGCGCTCCTGCTCCGATCGGGCGTGCGGCTGCCGGCGCTGGGGCGGCATCTGGCGCTCCACCCAGCCACCGCCGTGCTGGCCGAAATGGATGAGGACGTCCGCCCGTGGACCGGCACGGTCCAGGCGCATTACTCGGATCAATTCGCCGACCTGCACCAGGGCTATGGGTTCAAGTTCGAGACCGCACCGGTACATCCGTCGCTGCTGGCGCTTGCGGCGCCCTGGGAATCGGCGGCACAGCATCGCGAGCGCATGGCACAGCTACCCCGGACCGCGCTGGTCGGGATTCTGCTCCGCGACCGCTTTGGGGGTCGCGTGAGCGTCGACCGCGACGGGACGCCCGTAATCGATTACCGTCTTTCACGCTACGACCGCGCGCACCTGCGCCGGGCGCTCGCCGCGGCGGCCGAGCTCATGGAAGCGGCGGACGCGCGGCAGATCTGGGTGCCGCTCGCGCGCGATCTTCGCTATCGCCCCGGTGAAAATGCGCGCGCGGACTGGCTGCGCCGCGTCGACGCCGCCGGGTGGGGGCCGAACGAGCTGCTGCTGGTCACCTTTCATCAGATGTCGTCCTGCCGGATGGGGGCGAACAGGCGCAGCTCCGTGGTGGATGCCGAAAACCGGGTTTGGGGTATACGAAACCTGTACGTAGCGGACGCGAGCACCTTCCCTAGCGCGTCCGGAGTGAATCCCATGCTGACAGTGATGGCGATCGCGCATCGCGCGGCGCGCATGATTCTCTGAGGAGAACCGCATGTTCGTGCTGTTGACCGTCGCAACGTTGGGTCTTCAACAATCCGTCGCCGACTCGTCGCCGTTCCGCGCGCTGCCTTTGCCGCCGGCGACGGCGGTTCGCAGCGCCTCGGGCGCGCCGGGCCGGGGCTACTGGCAGCAACGGGCTGATTACACGCTCGAGGCCACGCTCGACACGGGCACCAATGTGCTCCGCGGCCGCGGCCGGATCTATTACGTCAATCGTTCCCCCGACGCGCTCCCGTTCGTGTGGGTGCAGCTCGATCAAAACCTGTTCGCGCCGGGCTCGATCTCCAGCACGCTCAATCAACCGCCGCTGCAGTTCGCCGGCGGCGTGGTCTTCGATTTCACGGGCAAGGGATTTTCCGGCGGAATCACGATTGACCGGTTCGCGACCGCCGGCCGGCAGCTGAGCACGAAAGTCTTCGGAACGATGATGCGCGTGCAGCTGCCGCGGCCGCTCGCCCCGGGACTCGGGATCACGTTCGACGTCGCCTGGCACTTCCCGATCCCGCCGTACGGCGGCGGCCGGATGGGACGCGTCGGCTCGCGCTTTTACGAGCTCGGGCAATGGTATCCCCGCATGGCGGTGTACGACGACGTGCGTGGCTGGAACACGCTGCCCTTCCTTGGCGCGGGAGAGTTTTACCTCGAGTTCGGCGATTTCGACGTAAGCCTCACGGTGCCCGCGGGATTTCTCGTGACCGCCACCGGCGCGCTCGCCAACCCGACCGCGGTCCGCACGGCGCAGGAGCGCGCCCGGCTCGCGCGCGTGTTCACCAACCCGGGTCAGGTCGTGTTGGTCGTAACGCGCCAGGAAGCGGTCGTGAACGCCACCCGAAAAGTGCCGGGGACGCGCACCTGGCGATTCACCGCCCCGGGCGTGCGCGATTTCGCGTGGGCCGCGGGCGCCGGGTTGCGCTGGGACGCGAGCACCTGGGAAGGAATTCTGGTCCAGACGTTCTACCATCCCGACGCGACGCCGTGGGAAGAAGCGAACACGATGCTCAAGTTCGCGCTGCGCCAGTTCTCCAACACGCTGGGGCAGTACCCGTGGCCGCAGATCTCGGCCGTCGAGGGACTGGTGGAGGGGATGGAGTACCCGATGTTGATCTTCTGTCCCTCGCTCCAAAAGCGCGAGGATCAGTTCTGGATCCTGACCCACGAGCTCGGTCACCAGTGGTTCCCGATGCAGGCCGGCTCGGACGAGCGCCGCTATCCGTGGATGGACGAAGGCTTCAACACCTTCGCGGACTACGACGTGGCCGAGGCGTTCTTCAAGGGCACCGCGTACGGCGACACCGTACGGCGCGAGCTGCTGACGGCTTACAACACCAACGCGACGCCGGGCAACGAACAGCCGATGATCACGAAGCCGGATGAAGTCCGGCAGCTGTACTGGAACGCCTATCAGAAGCCGGCCTTGATGCTGACGCTGCTACGGGATGCGGTCCTGGGCCGCGACGAATTCGATCGCGCGTTCCGCGAATACTTCCGGCGCTGGAAGGGCAAGCATCCGCAGCCCGCGGACTTCTTCCGCACGATGTCCGACATGACGGGCCGCGATCTCGACTGGTTCTGGCGCAACTGGATCTACACCACCGCCCGCCTCGATCAGGCTGTCGACGAAGTGCGCCGCGAGGGCGACAGCACGTTCATCACGCTTTCCAACCGCGGGCAGATGGTGCTGCCGGTCCAGCTCGAGCTGCGCTACAACGATGGCACGACGGAACGCCGCGAGCTGCCGGTGGAGATGTGGTATCTCGGCAACAGATTCAGATATCGCCTAGCGCCACCGAAGCAGATCGTCGGCGTGGTGATCGACCCGCAGCGGATCTATCCGGATGTGGAGCGGGGGAACAATAGTTGGGGCAAGTGAAGCTATCGGCTATCGGCTACCGGCTACCAGCTATCGGGTAAAAGCAGTTCCGATAGCTGATAGCCGCTAGCTGATAGCGCTCAGTGTATCCCCCCGCCCCCAAACTGCTTCACCAAATCCGCCAGCACCGCCTTCGCATCCCCAAACAGCATCCAGGTGTTGTCCAGCGTGTAGAGCTCGTTGTCGATGCCGGCAAAGCCCGGGTTCTTGCTGCGCTTCACGGCGAGCACCGTCTTCGCTTTGTCGGCGTCGATGATCGGCATCCCGTAGATCGGGGTGTTTTTCGCGTAGCGCGCTGACGGATTGACGACGTCGTTGGCGCCCAGCACGAGCGCGACGTCGGTCTGCGGCATCTCCGGATTGATCTCGTCCATCTCGACCAGCGCCGAATAAGGGATGTTGGCTTCGGCGAGGAGGACGTTCATGTGACCCGGCATCCGGCCCGCCACCGGATGGATCGCGAACTTCACCGTCACGCCGCGCTTGGTCAGCACGTCGTACAGCTCGCGGACTTTGTGCTGCGCCTGCGCGACGGCCATCCCGTAGCCGGGAATGATCACGACATTCCGCGCCTGCTCGAGCAGCTGGGCGGCGCCTTCGACGGTTTCCTGCTTCCACGGCTTCTGCTCGCCGGCCGCGAGCGCGGGCTGCGCCTTGCCGAACGCGCCGAACAGCACGTTGCTGAACGAGCGGTTCATCGCGCGGCACATGATGATCGACAGAATCAGGCCGCTCGAGCCGTCGAGCGCGCCGGCCGTGACCAGGAGCTTGCTGTCCAGCACGAATCCCATCGCCACCGCGGCGAGCCCCGCATACGCGTTGAGAATCGAGATCACCGTCGGCATGTCGGCGCCGCCGATCGGAATGATCAACAGCACGCCGAAGATCGTCGCCAGCACCGCGATCGCGATGAACGCCTGTCCCGCCCACGGCGCGTGCGGGTTCACGACCAGCGCTCCCCCGAGCGCCACCGCGATCGCCAGCACCCCGATGTTCACGAAATTCTGTCCCGGATAGGTGACCGGACGCTGCGGGATCCAGCGGACCTCCTGCAGCTTCCCCGCCGCCATGAGACTGCCCGTGAACGTGAGGAATCCGAGGATCACTTCGAGCACCAGCGCGCCCATGCGGAACGGAGTGATGTGGCCGTCGCCCGGCTCGTTGATCCAGAGGAAGAACTCCGCCGTGCCCACGAGGCCGGCGGCGAGCCCGCCGAACGCGTGCGACAGCGCGGTCCGCTGCGGCACGGCGGTGAGCGGGACGCGCGAGAGCGGCACGCCGACCACGAACCCCAGGATGATCGCGGCGACGATCCAGCCGTGGTGCAGGATCTCCGGCTGGATCCAGGTGGCGACGACCGCGATCGTCATGCCGGTCACGCCGGCAATGACGCCCCGCCGCGCCGTTTTGGGGTCGTTCATCCAATGCAGCGCGAAGATGAACAGCGACGTCGCGACGACGGCCGCCAGCTCGCTGACGAGCTTCATCACTGCTTCTTGAACATCTTGAGCATCCGGTCGGTGATCATGAAGCCGCTGACGATGTTGGTCATCGACGCGAACAGCGCGACGGCGCCGAGAATCCGGATCGTGAGCGGATGATCGGCGCCGGCGACCACGATCGATCCGACGACCGCGATCGCCGAGATCGCGTTCGTCAGCGACATCAGCGGCGTGTACAAGAGGCGCGAGACCCGGCGGATCACGCCGAGCCCGATGAACGTCGCCAGCACGAACACGAACAACATCGATCCGAAATCGCTGGAGATCATGATTTCCGCACCTCGCCCGCGTGGGTCACGCAGGTGTCACGAGTGATCTGATCCTCGAAATCGAGACGCAAAGCGCCGTCCGACACGAGATGACCGAGAAACGCCTGCACGTTGCGCGCGTACATCTGGCTCGCGTGCAGCGGCTGGGTACTGGGAAGGTTCAGCGGTCCGAGAATGCTGACGCCGTGTCGCACGATTTCCGCGCCGGCCTGCGTCAGCTCGCAGTTGCCGCCGGTCTCGGCGGCGAGATCGACGATCACCGACCCGGGCTTCATGCCGTCCACCGCGGCGGCCGTGATCAACACCGGCGCCTTCTTTCCCGGAATGGCGGCGGTCGTGACCACCACATCGGCGTCCTTCACCGCGGCCGCGAGAAACGCGAGCTCTTTGCGGTGAGTTTCCTCCGACAATTCCTTGGCGTAGCCGCCCGCCGTCTCCGCGTGCTCCTCGATTTTCATTTCCAGGAACGTGGCGCCGAGGCTCTGAACCTGTTCCTTGACGGCCGGCCGCACGTCGAACGCGGACACGATCGCGCCGAGCCGCCGGGCAGTGGCAATCGCCTGGAGTCCCGCCACGCCGGCGCCGAGCACCAGCACGCGGGCGGCCGGCAGCGTGCCCGCCGCGGTGACGAGCATGGGGAACAGGCGCGGTGCCGTCGCGCCGGCGAGCAGGACGGCCTTGTAACCGGCCACGGTGGCCTGCGAGGACAGCACGTCCATTCCCTGCGCGCGCGTGATGCGGGGGAGTAACACGAGGGTGAACGCCGTCAGTTTGCGCTGGGCGAGCTGGCGATGCAGCTCGGCGTTCGGCTGAAATGCGGCGATCAGCACCGCCCCCTCGCGATACTCGCCGAGCGAGGCGGGGCTGGGTGCCTGAACCTGCGCCACGATGTCGGACCGGCCGAGAACGGAGGATCGATCGCCGATCTTCGCGCCCGACGCCCGGTAGGCGTCGTCCGGGAAGAATGCACTGTCGCCCGCGCCGCGCTCGATTTCGACCTCGTGGCCGCCCTTCACGAGCTTGCCGACGACGTCCGGGGTCAGGGCCACACGTCGCTCGTTCGGAGCGACTTCCTTCGGCACGCCGATGCGCATGGCGGTCAGGATCCGCGGTTGAGTCTGGGGGCCGTCGGCTCGCGCTGCTGCGCGAGCATCCGTTCGGCGAAGTCGACGCGTTCCGCCAGCTCGTCCACCTGCTGGCGCAGTCCGGTCATCTGATCCTCGAGCTCATTCACCCGCTGCTCGGCGCGGGTTTTCAGCTCGCGCCGGTGAAACTGCGACTGCTCCACTTCCCAGTTCCGGACCGGGAGCTCGTCGGCATCCCGGAACTCGCCGACGGCGATCAGCACCAGGTCGTAGAACCACCAGATGCCCATCCCTCCCAGCGTCGGAATCATGGCGAGCGCGGTCTTGGTCTTGCCGAGATAAAACCGGTGCAGGCCGCACCAGCCGCCTACGAGACAGAGCGCGAGAGCGACGCCGCGGGAGCGCCTGGATATCTCGGGCTCCTGCGATTCCTGTTCGTGCTCCGGCTCGTCGCCGTACACGTCGGGCAGCGTCATGCCCGATACTACGGGGCGGTGTCGGAGGGGGCAAGCAAGTGCCGCAGCGCGGGCTCGAGCGCCGGAAAGCGGAACGTGAAGCCCGACGCGACCAGCCGCTCCGGCAACACACGCTGACCGCTCTGCAGCATGTCGGCCCCTTCCGCGCCGAATGCCATCTTGAGCGCGAACGACGGCACCGGCACGACCGAAGGCCGGTGCAAAACTCTGCCCAGCGTCGTCGCCATTTCGCGGTTCGTCACCGGATTCGGCGCGGTGATGTTGACGGGACCGGTCACCTCCGTCTTCCCGAGCAAGTACACGATCGCGTTGATCGCGTCCTCGAGCGCGATCCAGCTCACGAACTGATTCCCGCTCCCCACCGGCCCGCCCACGCCCAGCCGAAAGGGCGGCAGCATCTTGCCGAGCGCGCCGCCCCTCGGGGTGAGCACGACGCCGAACCGCATGTTCACGACGCGCACGCCGGCGCGCGCGGCAGACGCGGTCGCCGCTTCCCACTCGCGGGCGACTTCGGCGAGAAAATCGCTTCCGGAGGGGCTCTGCTCCGTGAGCGGCTGATCGCGCTGGTTGCCATAGAAGCCGATCGCGGACGCCGCGAGAAGAGTTGCGGGCCGTTTGGCGAGGGAAGCGATGGTGTCGCTGATCAGCCGCGTGCCCTGCACTCGACTGTCGCGAATGCGGCGCTTCTTGGCGCTGGACCAGCGGCCGAAGACATTCTCGCCGGCGAGGTGGATGACCGCGTCCACCGCTTCGAGACCTGCGCGATCGATCCTGCCCCGCTCCGGGTCCCACTGGATCGAATCTGGCCCGGCTTTCGCGGGGGGTCGGACCAGACGGACGACCGCATCGCCGCGAGCCTTCAGCACCTCGACGAGCGGCGAGCCGATCAGGCCTGTCGATCCGCTCACGGCGATTTTCATTCGGGAAGGATCGCTTCAGCCTCGATTTCAACCAGCATGGTTGGATCGACCAGCCCCGCGACCGCCACGAGCGTCGCCGCCGGTCGAATGTCCCGAAATACTTCCCCGTGGGCGCGTCCCACCGCTTCCCAGTGGTCGATGTTCGTCACGTACATGCGCGTGCGGACGACATGCTCGAACCGCGCGCCCGCCTGCTCGAGCGCCCGCCCGATGTTGCGCAGCGCCTGGACCGCCTGGGCGTACGGATCGCCGGCGCCCACGACCTTCCCCGAGGCGTCCGTCGCGGTCGTGCCGGCGACATGAATGACGCGTCCCGTGCGAACGGCCCGTGAATACCCGACGACCGGCTCCCATGGAGCGCCGCTCGAAATGTTCTGCCGCGCGTTCATCGCCCCTCGACGGGGGCCGCGTTCCAGGTGATGTGCGACGGAGCGCCGGTCGTCTTGGCGTCGGTAATCCGCTCGTCCAGCGCGCGCACGATTTCTTCAACCGCACGGGGCGGATTGAGGAAGGTGACGCCGCCGATACTGGGTTGGGCGGGGCGTCCATCCGTCGTGCGAAGATCTGCCAATCCGGCCCGCAGCTTGTCCAGGACGATTCGGGCCGCCGGTGCGGGTGTTTCGGGGAGCAATGCCACGAACTCGTCCCGGCCCAGCCTGGCAACCACGTCGGTGGCGCGCAAGGCGTTGCGCACTTCGGCGGCCGCCGCCCGGACCAGCTCGTCGCCCACGCGGGTCCCGAGATCCACCGCCGCGACCGTGAAGGGATGCTGGTAGCGACGCGCCCGCTCGATTTCTGCCCCGGCGGCCTCGTGGAAGGCGCGCGCGTTGCGCACGCCGGTCAGATCGTCGATCCGCGCCAGACGCCGCTCGCGGGCGAGCGACCGGCGCAGGGCGAACACAGCCCAGGTCAAGGCACCGATGGCGGCCAAAGCGAGAACCACGAGCGGGGCGCACTGGCTGAGCATGGCGGAAAGCTACGACCGTGCCCCTGTGGTGGCCATTGGCGTCCGGGAGCGGGTACCTTACGAATTCAACAGGAGAAAACATGAGCGAAAAACAGGCTTTTCTCGACGCGTGGAACCGTGAGACCGCAACGACGCTCAAGGTGTTGCGTGCATTTCCAGAAGACAAAACCGATCTCAAGCCCCATCCGAACAGCCGCAGCGCCAACGACCTCGCCTGGACCTTCGTGTTCGAAGGTGTCGGAGGGTCACAAGCCGCTCAGGGCGAGATCAAGTTTCCACCCCCCGGCCTGCCGCAGAAACCGGCGCGCTGGAAAGACATGGTCTCTGAAGTCGAAAAGGCGCTGAAGCTGATGAGCGAGCGGGTGCAGAGCGCGGACGAGAACCACCTCAATACGACGGTCAAGTTCGTCACCGGCCCAAGACAGATGAGCGATCTGCGCCGCATGGACGTGCTGTGGTACATGCTGAACGATCAGATCCACCATCGCGGACAGTTCTCGGTGTACCTGCGCATGGCGGGCGGTAAGGTACCGGCGATTTACGGGCCGTCCGCGGACGAGAAATGGAACTGAGTTCGCCATTCAAAAACGGATAGATCGCAACGGCAGCGGCCGGTATGTTCATTCCGTGACTGCTACCGCCACGCTGTCGACCCCTTCGCCCCTGAGCTCGGACGAGCGCTGGCGCGCCGTGCAGGCGCACGATCGCCGCTACGATGGCGCGTTCGTCTATGCGGTGCGCTCGACCGGGATCTATTGCCGCCCGTCGTGCGCGAGCCGGAGGCCACGGCGCGAACAGGTCACGTTCTTTCCCATCCCCGAGGCGGCCGAACAGGCGGGCTTCCGGGCGTGCAAGCGCTGTCATCCCGGCGACGCGCCCGGCACCGATCCGATGGTGGCTGCGGTCCGCGAGGCGTGTCGTGCGCTGGACGCCGGAAGGAAGCCCGCCGGCGCGGCGCACCGGCTGGCGCGCGCCTTCAAGCGGGTCCTCGGCATCACGCCGCGCCAATACGCCGACGCCCGGCGCACGACCCGGTTCAAGCAGGAATTACGGAGGAGGAAACAGGTGAGTCCCGCACTCTATGAAGCCGGCTACGGCTCCACCAGCCGAGTGTACGAGCGCACCCATGCCCGGCTGGGCATGACGCCCGCCACCTACGCCCGCGGCGGCGCGGGCGTCGACATCGTCTTCGTCACCGTTCCGACCGCGCTGGGCAGGATGCTGGTTGCGGCGACGGAGCGCGGCGTGTGTCGCGTGACGCTGGGCGACAGCGCCGCGGCGCTCGAGGCAGACCTGCGGCTCGAGTTCGACGCCGCGCGCGTGCGCCAGGACAGGGGCGGCAAGCTCGAGAAGTTCGTCGACGCGATCCTCTCCCATCTGGAAGGGCGCGAGCCGGCCATCGAGCTGCCGCTCGACATTCGCGCGACGGCGTTCCAGCACCGCGTGTGGCGGGAGCTGCTGCGGATTCCGTTCGGTGAGACGCGGACCTACACTGAAATCGCGAAGGCAATCGGCGATCCCAACGCCCGGCGCGCCGTGGCGCGGGCGTGCGCCACCAATCCGGTCGCGCTCGTCATACCCTGCCATCGCGTCGTCCGTGAGGACGGCGCGCTCGGCGGCTATCGCTGGGGCGTGGAGCGGAAAGAGGCGCTGCTGAAGCGGGAGGGCGCTAGTTCACCGGAATCCAGTAGCTGACCTTCACCGCGAAGAAGTTGTCGCCCGCCGCGCCGAACGAGTTCACGAGGTCGCGGAACCCGACGCCGCGGATTCTCGCCTGCGAGTTGCCGCGGTCCTGGGCCCACACCACGTAGAGCGTGCTGCCGGGCCGCCACTCCCAGCGCAGCACCGCGTTGCTGCGGAACGACACGAAATTGAAGTCGGGATTGGGAATCGTCACCGTGTGGCTCGGCCCGTCGGTGACGGTGTAGTCGCCGCTGCTCGGGTCGCGGGCAATCGTCGTCCCACTCGTACCGTAGCCGCGGAGATTGAACGTACGCGGGGCGGCGAGCTCGCCCAGGCCGTAATAGCGCCCGTTCGCGGCGAACGGCTCGCCCCAGAGCTCGACCGTCAAGTCGGGGCCGATGGTGTAATTCGCGCGCAGGTCGACCAAGAACGTGCTCTGATCGATCGCGCCGAACACATAACGTTTGTCGTAGGTCGCGGGGGCGCCGCCGGTGTCGACCGTCATGACGTACTGCCGCGCCTGGATGTCGCGCAGGTAGTTGGGCGTGGCGCTGAACTGGAACCGGGACGAGGGCCGGATCGACAGCTCACCGCTGATCCGATAGGTCTCGCTGCCGAGCTCGTCGCCGCCGTAGTAGACGCGGGCGACCCATCCGGTCTTGGCGCCGAACGCGCTCGCGAGCCGCACCACCCAGTTCCAGGTCTGCGCCGTCGCGATCTGCGGCCCGCCGCGCGTGGCCGAGTGGTCGAACGAGCGCGGCTGAAAATCCACGTAGGAGCTCAAGTCCCAGAAGTTCTTGAAGATGACTTGCCCGTAGACCTCGGTGACCCATACCTGGCGTGTGCCGCCGAAATCGTATTCGGTGAAGGTGCTGGTGTTGGCGTTGTAGCTCTGGAACCAGCGCCCGGGCTTCGTGTGGCGGTAGATCAGGCCGCCGAAGAAGTTATAGCCGTCCGCGTTGCCGAGCCGCCCGGCATCATTGGGATCGTACGCCGGCGATTCCCAGGAGTACTGCAGATCGTAGAGCCAGCTGCCCTTGGTCTTTCTGAACCACATCGACCCGACCGAGCCGGTGAACGAGGTGCGTGACGGGTCGTAGGTGATGTAGTCCGCGTCGGGACGCTGGAAGTAGTGGACGGGCGAGCGTTGCACGCGATCGATCGCGCTCGAGTCGCCGCGCAGGTGTGTCAGTCCCGCGTAGCCGCGGAGCTCGTATGCACCGCGATCCCAGCGCAGGACCCAGTCGGCGCCGCCGCTGTACGCGCGCCGGGTGTAGCGAAGGCCCATGAGACTGTCGAGATCGCGCTGCACCGTCGTCAGCGTCACGCCGATCACCGATTTGGACGCGCCGAACTCCTGCTGTACGCGCATCACGCCGTACCCGGCAGGCGGTACGAGCTCGGTGCGCCCGAACGTGCCGCTCGCCGCATCGTAGGTCCGCGCCGACTCCCGCGACGTCACCGCGGCGAGCGCGCCCAGCGACATTCCACCCGCGAGCCGGCCCGTCACCTTTGCCGCGCCCAGAATCGTCGCGCTTGGCGGGCAGTCGACGTAGTCGCCGCTCGCATTGCAGCCCGGACGCGCGCCGATCCGGCGGGAGTAGTAGTAGCTCGGGCCGCTGCCCTGCAGCAGCCGGCTGCCTTCGGTGAAGAAGGGACGGCGCTCGTCGAAGAAAAACTCGAACCCGGACAGATTGACGATTGCCGGATCGGCTTCCACCTGCCCGAAGTCGGGGTTTACCGTGGCGTCGAGCGTGATATTCGGCCCGAGCCCCATCTTCAGGTCGGCGCCGACGCGGCCGGAGAAATTGGCCTTGTCGTTGAAGGGGTCGGCGGCGTCGACTTCACCCAGGACGCGCGAATCGACTGCCCCGTACGGCATCACCTCGAGGCGCCGCGACGGCTTGATTCCCTCGATGCCGACCAGCTCGCCCATGAACGACGACCAGCCGTTCCGGTCTTTGGGGACCGGAATCCAGAACACGTCCTCGCTCGTGGCGGGATTCCAGTGATCGGCGTTGAAGCCCCAGACCTGCACCGGGGTGTCGTTGAAGCGAAGCTGCGAAAAGGGAATGCGCATCTCGGCGGTCCACCCGAGCGCGTCGATGTTGGCCTTCGCGTCCCACACGGGGTCGAAGCCCATGTGGAGATCGAACTCGCTGTCGGTGGCGTGATACCAGTCCATCCGCACGCCCGACGCGGTGACGCCGAACGAGTATGCGGTGCGCCGGTCGTGGTAGCTGTCGAACGACACCCACAGATGATCGGCCTGGGAGGTGTTATCGCGCCGCGAGAGCGGCGCCTGAATCCTGGAAGGATCCCGGCTGTACATGCGCGCGCCGACGTAGAGCGCGTCGTCATCGTAGAAGATGGCGAGCTGCATCGTGTCGCTGGGCGGCGCGCCCTCGTTCGGGATCTTCTGGATGAAGTCCTTGATCCAGACCGCGCCCGACCAGACGGCGTCGTCGAGCCGCCCGTCGAGCTGAATCGAGCCTCCCGTTCCCTGCAGCCGCACCGCGCGCAATTGCTTGGCCGGGGCCGGCGCGACCGGATCGCGCGACTGCGCGGCGCCGTCCTGCGCGAGCGCCGCGAGCGCCGTGGTGAACGCCAACAGTCCCGGGCTCACTCTTGCGACAACGCCTCGAACACCCGGCCGCGGTCGTACTGCGAGCCGATCAGCTGCGCATCGGCGCGGATCGCCGCGCGGATGTCGTCATCCAACGCGACGTGCTGCATGACGGCGATCAGCAGCTCCGACATCTCGTGATCGGATGAAATCCCTTTGGCCGACTCGAGGATCGCGAGCGCGATTTCGCGCGGCACCTGGCCCCGCAGCAGGCTGCCGAGCGCCCGCGCATGCTCGTAGTCGGAGTTGAGCGACGCGGCAGCCGCGAAGAACGGCGGCCGCAGCGCCGCATCGAGGGCGTAACTGCCGCCGACCTCGATCAGCAGCTCGGCGAGCTCGTAGTCGGAGTCGATGTTCCTGGCGGAGGTCAGGACGTCGGCGAGAATCGCCCGGCTCGTCCCTTCGCGCTCCACCACGGCACTGAGCACGCGCCGGTGCTCGTAATCCGACCCGACCGAGCTCGCCGCCTTGAAGTACGCGGGCCGCACCTGCTCGTCGATGGGGCGCGCTTCGTTCAGCTCGATCAACAGCGTCGCCAGCTCATAATCGGATCCGATTTCGGCGGCCGCGTCGAGCATCGCCGCCTGCACCGCCGGCGTGAGCCCGGGCCGCGACAGCGCCGCGCTGAGCACGCGATGGCGCTCGTAGTCGGAGCCGATCGATCTTGCGGCCGCGGCAAAGCCGGCCTGCATCCGCTCGGTCAGCGGCTGCGCCTTGGAAACCGCGATCAGCAGCTCCGCCAGCTCGTAATCGCTGGCGATCGTCTGCGCCGCGAGCCCGATCAGCCGCTCGTAACCCGCGACGTCGAGCTTTCCGCTTTCGATCGCGGCCTGATAGTAGATCCGGCGCGTGTAGTCGCCCTGCAGCTGGCCGAATTCGTCCACGAGCCCCTGAATCCCCTTCGTGTCGAGAATCCAGCGCGCGCGCTCCTCCGCCATGTACCCGGTACGCCGCAGCAGGTAGGTGAGCGTTTCGCTGAGCCACGCTTTGGCCTCGGCATCGTACGGACGCTCGCTCCCGTCGACTTTGAACAGACGCTCGCCGTTGGGCCGAATCGTGACGCGGCGGTCGTGCTCGCCGTAGTCGACGGTCAGCGTGACGTATCCCCCGCGCGCCACCGTGGCGATGTCGCTGAAGTCGCCGGTAAACGTGAACTTGCCCGACGCGGCGAGCCGGATACTGCAGCCGCCGAGGTTCACGAAGATCATGAGATCGTCGTTTTCCTGGCTCGTGCTCGAGCTGTTGTGCTTCGTATTGGTGGCGCAGCCCTTGAGCGTGTCGCGCGCCGCCGGCTTCGAGGCGGGCGTCCGGATCGCGGCGCTGAGCCGCGGGCTCATGGGCCTGGAGCGCGGCCCCGGCAGAAGAGGGGTGGTGTCGATCGATGCAGCTTCGGACGGCTCGGCGACGCTCGGCGCGATCGTCGCGAGGGGAACCACGACCGCGATCGCGGCGATCCAGGCGGGCACCACCGAGCGCGGCGTCAGCGTGTCGCGGCAGCGACGCGCATCGAGGACATCGATCAAGCGCGTGGCCAGCTGCGCGGGACGCGCCATCGCCACGCTGGCGAGGGACGTCGCGGGCGCGGCCCGCAGGCCGCGCGCGATCTCGAGCAGGTGCGTGGCATAGGAGGAAGGCGTCGCTCCCGCCCGCAGCACCTGATCGTCGCAGGCGCGCTCGCGCTCTTCGCGGAGCCGCGTGGCGGCGAGCCAGACGAGCGGATGGAACCAGTAGACCGCGCACGCCAAGCGCGCGAGGAGCTGAATCAGGAAGTCGTGCCGCTTCACATGCGCCAGCTCGTGCAACAGGACGTCGCGCCGCCGCTCGGCCGGCCACTCGTCGGCCTCGGCGGGGAGCAGAATCGCCGGGCGGCGGATGCCCCACGTCATCGGCATCGCGGGCGCCTGGGCCTGCAGCACGCGCACGTAGCGCGTCAGGCCCAGCTCCCGCGACAGCTCTTCGACGAGCATCGGCCACGCGTCATCCCGCGCCGGTTGCGTGACTCGACTGAGCCACCAGACGCGCGCCATGCCGATCCCGACGAGCGCCAGCATGATGGCGACGCCGCCGAGCCACACGGGCACGATGAAGCTCGTCCAATCGGGAGTGATCTCGAACCGCGCGACGCCTTCCGGAATCGCCGTGACCGTTGTTCGCGGCGTCTCGGTGCGTGTCGTAGCCGGCGCGAGGGGTTGAACGTCGGCGCGCCGGATTGCGGTCGGCTGACGGTCCAGCGGCTCGCCAGCGATCTGCTTCACGTTGAACGCGACCGGTACGTCGATTTTGGGCCAGACATTCACACGCCAGTTGGGCAGCAGCGCGGTGGCGAGCGGCAGGACCAGCACGCCCGCGCACGCCAAAGCCCAGACGTGATGCCGCATCGCCGCGGATGAACGGCGCAGCAGCAGCGCGACGCCCGCGGCGAGGAGCAGTACTATGGTCGCTTTCACGAATGCATCGGCGAGAATGGCGATCATCTCAGCGGCCCTCCTGCCGCGCGTCGGCGATCATCCGGCTGAGACGCTCGAGCTCGTCATCCGACAACCGGGTGGACGAGAGATCGAGCAGCGCGGCCACGGCCTGTTCGGTGGAACCGTCGAAAAAGGTGTTGAGCAACTGCCGCAGCGCCGACTGGCGCGCGCGCTCGCGCGGAACCGTGGGCAGGAACACATAGCGCGGACCGTCTTCCTCGTGCCGTAAATGACCTTTCTCCTCGAGCACGCGCAGCAGCGCGCGGACGGCGGAATAGCTCGGCGGATCGGACAGCTGATCGAGGACTTCGGCCGCGGTTGCGCGGCCGGCGCGGTAGATCACATCCATGATCTCCCGCTCCCGACGGCTGAGCTGCGTATTCGTTTCTTTGGACATCTCAGGCTCCCGCCACGGTTGGATGCTAAAAATTTAGCATTAGGTGCTAAGAAACTAGCATTGGGACCCAAGCTGTCAAGCGCTCAGCGCGCGGGAAAGTCGGGGCTGACGCGAACCTGACGCGCCTGCCAGAGGTGGCGGCGATCGTGCGCCAGGATGAAGGCGAAGTAGGCGCCTAAAGGCAGGCGAATCAGGCGGTTCACCGGGGAGATCGTGCGAATCCCGGCCAGATCGAGCCCGTCCGAATCGCGCACGCGCCGAGCCAGCTCGTCGCGGACGCGCGCGAACTCCACCAGCACGGCGTCGGGTCGGTGGTCCGCGCCGGCAGAGCCCTTCAGAGGGGTTTTGATCCGGCGCCGGGGCGGCGGCTCCATCTCACGAATCATGAATCGCGAAAACCAGCCGTAGCGGAACGGCCCGGAAGCGGTCTTGCCCTTCGCACGACCTTCGGCGATGGCACGATCGAACGCGGGCAGCACCTGCAGATCGCCGACGTTCAAGTGATTCAGGTTTTGCCCGATCGACCAGCGCTCGGGTCCGGGGCGCCAGTTGAACTGCGCATCGCTCAAGCCGGCCGCGATGCTCGCACCCTCCTGTTTGATCGCTTCGAGCTGATCGAGCATCGCCTGCGTTTCGGCGTTCATCCCTGCTCTCCTTCTTGACGCCGCGGCGAAGGACATGGCGCGGTGATCGCGCGGCCCGACGTGCAACGGGCAGCGACACTGTCGGCGTCAGCCCCGTAGTTTTCCCAGGTGCACGAGCGCCCTTGCCCGAGCGGGTCGGTTTTATATTGGGCGCCCCATGCTCCGCCCCGGCCTCGTCCTCATCGGCCTCGCGCTGAACATCGTCCCCGTCGCGCTGCGGGGTCAAGACGTTCCGTACCGCCTCGTCGTGCATCGCTCCAACGCGATCTCGCGACTGTCGCGCGATCAGGTGTCCAAGATCTTTCTGCGCAAGATCACGCAGTGGGACGACCGCCAGCCGGTACTGCCGGTCGATCAGAGTCCCGACTCCCCGGTGCGCCGCAGCTTCACTAAACAGATTCATCAGCGCACGATTGCCGCGGTGCAGACATGGTGGCAGCAACAGACCTTCGCCGGCGTCGCCGTGGCGCCCCCGGAGCGCGCCAGCGATAGCGACGTCCTCGCGTACATTCGCCGCTATCCCAACGCGATCGGCTACGTCCGGGCCGGGATCCCGCTGGGCAGCGACCTGAAACCGGTCGACATCGTCCCCTGACCGGTGCTCCTACGAAGGACTTCGTATTGACAACTACGAAGCTCTTCGTATTTTCCCGGGGTGACGCGTCCGACCAACGCCGAGTTGTCGATTCTGCGAGTGCTGTGGCAGCGTGGCCCGAGCACGGTGCGCGAAGTGCACGACGCGCTGCGCGCGACCCGTGAGGACGCCGTCGGATACACCACCGTCCTGAAGCTGCTGCAAATCATGACCGACAAGAAATTGGTAAAGCGCGACACGCGCTCGCGTACCCACGTGTACGCCGCCCGAGCGTCGGAAGCAACCACGCGCAATCAGCTGCTGTCTGATCTGGTGGATCGGGCGTTCGGAGGGTCGTCGCTGGCGCTCGTCCTCCAGGCACTCTCGACCACTCGCGCCACACCCGACGAGCTCGAGCAAATCCGACGACTCCTCGACGAGAGGACTGGAGACTCCCGATGAACGCCACGCACGCGCTGGGCTGGGCTCTGCTTCATTTTCTCTGGCAGGCTACCGCGCTCGCACTGCTTCTCGCCGCCGGATTCGCGCTGACGCGCCGCGCGTCCGCGCAGACGCGTTATGCGCTGTCGCTGGTCACGCTCGTCGCCATGCTCATTCTGCCGCTGGCCACCGGTATCGGGTTGTATGATCGCGTCGCACCGGTCCGTGCCGGCCAGATGGAAGCATCGCTCGGTTCGCCGTCAGCGGCGAGTACGTCGATCTCCCCTGCCGCGTCGATCTCATCCTCCCCTGCCCCGTCGCCCGTTGCGACCTTCAGCAGCCACGCTCCTTCGCTTCGCGACGTCGTCACACCGCTCGTGCCGTGGCTCGTGCTCGCATGGGTTGCCGGCGTCGTGCTGTTGTCACTCCGTTTCGCGCATGGCTGGCTGAACGCGCGCCGCCTGCGCACCACCGGCACGCGCTCCACGGCGGAAACGCTCCAGCGCGTGCTGCAGCGGCTTGCCGCGCGCATGCGTGTCAGCCGTCCGGTGCAGCTGCTCGAATCGATGCTGGTCGAAGTGCCGGCGGTGATCGGGTGGCTGCGTCCGGTGATCCTCGTGCCCGCCAGCGCGCTGAGCGGTCTCACGCCCCAACAGCTCGAGGTGCTGCTCGCTCACGAGCTGGCTCACGTCCGCCGCTACGACTACATCGTCAACATGATCCAGTGCGTCATCGAGACGCTGCTCTTCTATCACCCAGCGGTCTGGTGGGTCTCGCGCCGCGCGCGTGAGGAGCGCGAGAACTGCTGCGACGACCTGGTGGTGCAGCTGTGCGGCGACCGGCGGTTGTACGCCTCCGCGCTCGTGGAGATGGAGCGGCTGCGTCCGGCGGCGCCCCGGCTCGCGCTCGCGGCAACCGGCGGATCGCTGCTGTCCCGCGTTCGGCGCCTGGTCGCCCCCGAAGCGCTGCGCCGAGAGCCGTTGCCGCGCTGGCCGGCGGGGCTCGCCGGTGTAGTGGCCGTAACCATCGCGCTGCTGGCGGCCGGGGGCGATCGGTTGTCGGGCCAGCCCGCGCAGCAGGTCGTGATCACCGACACGACGCGCGCCGCGCCCGACACGGTGCTCCGCCACCCCGATCCTTCGCAAGCGCTCGCGCAGCGCTGGGATTGGGCCCGCGGGCAGGCTCGCCGGCTCGGCAAGCGCGCGTACTGGATCGGTTACCAGGTGCCGCGTCCCGAATGGCTCGAGCATTCGGTGTTCATCGATCGCGGCAGTGAAGTCCTGGGCGAGAACATCCGCATGAGCGGCCGCATGTTCGGCGACTTCCAGGGCCTCATGTTCCGCGGCGTGCGGCTGGCCCCGCTCACCGGGACCACCGATTCCGACGACATCGCGGTGCTGTTCGGATTCAGCCTCGATCGCAGCGGGAATCCCGTCCTCACGCACGTGCACGTCGCGAGCATCTACCTGCCGATGGACTTTCGCGGGCGTACGCTCGTGTGGCTGGGGCGCGGTTCGGACGCGCAGAGCATTCCGCTCGTCGAAGGACTGTTGAGCGGATCCCCGCCGGCCGACTTGCGCGAGGACATCGTCTCGGCGATCGGCATCCACGGGTCGAGCAATCTCGTCGTTCCGATCCTGATCCGGTTCATGAACGGCCGCGAGCCGACCGACATCCGCGCCCAGGCCGCGGAATGGCTGGGATTTCATCCGGTGTCCGCGGCCGTCGCGGCGTTGAGCCGGGCCGCGCGGACCGATCAGGCGGCGGACGTGCGCCGCGAGGCCGCCGAGGCGCTCTCCGAGAACCAGCTCCCCGCCGCGCTCGACTCGACGATCGCCATTGCGACCGGCGCGCCGGATCCCGACGCGCGTCGCGAGGCGATCGAAGGGCTGGGCGAGAAGTCCGAGGATCGCGCGCTCTCGACGCTGGTATCGGTGGCGCGGACCGACCGGGACGAAGACGTGCAGCGCGAGGCAGTCGAGTCGCTGGGCGAGGTGCCGGGCGGGCGCGGAATGAACGCGCTGCGCGATATCGCCCGCAATCACCCGCGCGCCGATGTGCGCCGGGAAGCGGTGGAAACGCTCGGCGAGAACCTGCCGTCGGCCGAGGCCATCGCTGCCCTCAAGCCGATCGCCAGCAGTGATCCTGACTCCGACGTGCGCCGCGAGGCGATCGAGACGCTCGGCGAGATCGCGCCGACGGCGGAGACGGTTCAGTTCCTGACGTCGATCGCGAAAGATGACGGGGATGAAGACGCCCAGCGCGAAGCGATCGAGACCCTGGCGGAGATCGGCGAGTTGGGCCTGCCGGCGGTCGTCGACATCGCCCGCACGCATCGGTCGACCGACATCCGGCGCGCCGCGGTCGCAACGGCCGCGGAGCACCTGCCGCCCGCGCAGGCGCTCGAGCTGCTGGCGCAGATTGCGCGCCGCGATCCCGATGCCGATGTCCAGCGCGAAGCGGTCGAGACCCTGGGCGAGCTGCAGGACGGCCGCGCCTACACGCTGCTCGTGGAATTCGCGCGCACGCATCCGGTCAGCGATGTCCGGCGCGAGGCCGTCGAGACGCTCGGTGAAACGGGACGCACCGACAGCGTGATCGCGATTCTGGACGTCGTGGCCGGCGGCTCGGACGACGAGGACGTGGCACGCGAGGCGATCGAAACGCTGGCCGAGCTGGACGATCCACGCGCCCTCGCGCGCGTCGCCCGGATCGCGCGGCGCAGCAGCGGGAGCGTCGACGTGCGGCGCGCCGCGATCGAGAAATACGGCGAACACGCGCCGGCCGATTCGGCCGTCGCGCTGCTCAAGGGCATCCTCGCGAGCGAGGCGCCGGAAGACATCTACGACGAAGTGCTCGAGACGCTCGAGGAGCTGGAAGGCGGCGCGGGGATCCCCGTCCTCATCGACGCAGCGCGCTCACATCCGAACCGCGAGGTTCGGGCGGACGCGCTGCGCCGGCTGGCGGAGAGCGACGACCCCCGCGCGCAACAGGTCTTCGACCAGACGCTGCGCCGGCCTTAGCGGTTCGGCGTGTCGCCTCCGCTGCTGGCGGCTGTCTCGCCGCCGAGCCGGTGCTTCTGGTACCAGCTCATCATGTAGAGCTGGGTCCGCAGGAAGTTCGACGGCTTGGAGCTCGTGCCGTGGTACTCGCCGTTGAAGCGCAGCATCACGACGGGCACCTTCATGTACTTCAGCGCGGCGTAGTACTCCTCGGTCTGCGGCATCGGCGTGCGCAGATCGAGCTCGCCCGTCATGAGCAGCGTCGGCGTCTTCACGTTGCCGACATAGGCGAGCGAGGACTGCTTGATCCACTGCTCGGGCTTCTCCCAGAACGGCGCGTCGAAGAAGCTGTAGGTAAACAGCGGGATATCGGTCTGCCCCGCCATGCTCATCCAGTTGATCACGGGACAGCGCACCGCCGCCGCCGCGAACCGCGTCGTGTGGCCGATCACCCAGCTCGACAGCACGCCGCCGCCCGAGCACCCGCCCACGTACATCCGCTGCGTATCGATGTAGCCGCGTCCGACGACCGTATCGACGCCGGCCATCAGGTCGTCGTAGTCCACGCTGGGATACGCGCGCATGATCGCGTTGCCGAACGCGCTCCCGTACCCCGTGCTGCCCCGCGGATTCGTGTACAGCACCACGAATCCGTTCGCGGCGAAGTTCTGGTGCGCGTAGCTGAACGACACGTTGTACATCGCGTGCGGCCCGCCGTGAATCTCCAGGATCAACGGATACTTCTTGCCCGGGTCGAAGCCGGGGGGCTTGATGATCCAGCCCTGGACCCGCGCGCCGCTGGTCGACGTGTACCACACCTCCTCGACCTTGCCGAGCCGCACGCCATCGAGCACGTCGGCGTTCACGTTCGTCAGGCGCGTGATCGGCTGCGGCTTGCCGCGCAGGCTGTAGCGCGCGATGTCGGGCGCTTCGTCAGGATCGCTGCGCACGCCGACGCCGGTGAAGTCGCGGGACACCGACGTGAGCGAGAGCATCTGCACGCCGTCGGTCACCTTCCGGTTACCGCCGCGCAGCCCGGCGAAGTGCACGTTCGAGGTACCCTGGTCGTTCAAGGAGAAAAAGACGCCGCTGCCGTCGGGGCTCCAGCGCGGCGCCGATGGATCGCGGTCGTACGTCGTCAGCGCGCGCATGCCGGAGCCGTCGATGCCGACCGTCCAGATCTCGTCCGCTCGATAGGAGTAGTCACCGGCTTCGCTGCCGAGGAATGCAACGGTCCGGCCGTCGGGCGAGACGGCCGGATTGGACCAGCCGCCCTTCTTGCTCACCAGCGTGCGGACCGCGCCGCTCTTCACGTCGACCGCGTATAGATACGACTCACGATAGCGATAATCGGCGTCCGACTCGCGCAGCCCGTCGAATACGATCGTGCGTCCGTCCGGAGTCCAGTCGTAGTTGAGCCCCGAGCCCAGCTCGCTGGTCCCGAAATCGCCGTCCGTCAGCTGCCGGGGCGTGCCGCCTTCAGCCGGTACCAGAAAAATCTGGTTCGTCCCCTGCGTGATGTACCCGATGCGGTCGCGGCGGTAATGCATCCGATCGACGACGCGCGGCGCCGCCGTCCACTTCGAGCCTTCCGGGGCTGCCGGCATGCTGATCTTCCACGGCGTTTCGCTCTTTACGAGCATCGTGAAGGCGACCGAACGGCCATCCGGCGACCAGCTGAGGTTGGAAGGATTCTCGCTGACGCGGGTGATCTGCGAGGTCGCGCCCTCGGCATCCATCCAGCGTACGAAAACTTGCGTCCCCTTCGGCTCTCCCTCGGCGAAATAGGCGATGCGGGTGCCGTCAGGTGACCAGCGCGCATTCGAGCCCTTCACGAGAAAGCGGTTACGGGAGCCGTTCGCATTCATGATCCACAGCCCGGCGTCCCAGCGGTCTTCGATCTTGTTCACCCAGCGCCGGGTGTAGATGATCTGCGAGCCATCAGGCGAGACCTGCGGGTCGGCGACCTGCTCCCAGTCGAGATAATGATTGACGGTCAACAGCGTATCGGATGCGGTTTCTTGTGCGGCGGCCAGCGCGGGGACGACGAGTAGCGTGGCCACAATGAGGGAACGCATGAATCCTCCTAGCGGGGTGACGACGCAGCGTCCCTCAAAGAGACCTTCGGGATCCCGATCATGTAAGTCCCCCGCAACGGCGACCACCCGCCACGCAGGTCGCCGATCTCCCAGTCGTAGCTGTCGAGTCCGGAGACCAGGGTTTCGAGCTCGGCGGACGAATAGGCGCGAAGGCACGACACGATGCCGTCGAATGTGCCGACGAGCGGCAGCAGCGGCGGCAGGTAGGTCCAGAACAGGCGGGACCAGCGCCATGGCTTGATGAATGGCGCAGCGAGCAGCACCCCCAACCAGGTCAGCGCGACGACCAGAATCTCCCAGGGGGCGCGGCGCGCGGCCTCGAACACGGCGATGCCCTGGCCCTTCTGGACCGCGTCCGCCAGGATCGCGCGGGCCTCCGCGGGCCGGAAATGATGGAAGGCGGTAAAGACGGTCCGAAATCCGTCGAGACTTTCGGGCACCGAGCGAGCGTCCACCGGCCCGGGATGGACCGCCCCGGCATGAGGATAAAGGTCGGTGAGGATCACTGGGACGCCGACTTCGCTCCCCAACCACGACCATGGCCCACCCGCCCCCGCACACAGATCGACGATGCGGCGCGCCCCGGTTCGGGCGACGGCGCGGCGCAGCAGCGGACCGGCGGGCTCATAAGCCCGGGCGAGATTGAGCGAAAAGGCGAGAAAATCGGTCAGCCCGTCGCGCAGCGAGGGCGGACACCACGGCAAGTCATGAATCTCCACGAGGTGCAGGCGCACGCCGAAATTTGCACGAACGGCCCGGCCAAGTGAGATTTCGCGCCCGCATGGAGAATTTCGAGCTGCCACGCCTGTTCGCCGATCGCCCGGCCGGCCACAACTACTTCGAGCTGATCCGCGTGCCCGCCATGTCGGCGGGCCTGTACGTGCTCCAGCCCGGCGAGCCGGACCGGCAGGCCCCGCACCGCGAAGATGAGCTGTACTACGTCGTCGGCGGGCGGGCGACGATTCGCGTGGGCAGCGAAGACCGCCCCGCGGTCCCGGGTACCGCGATCTTCGTTCCCGCCGGCGTCGAGCATCATTTCCACTCGATCCAGGCAGAGCTCCAGGTCCTGGTCGTCTTCGCGCCGGCCGAAACAGCCACGACGGTTCCGTCGTGAGCCTGCGCACCACGCCGTTTCATCCCCGGACCGCCCCGCTGTCCGAGGGACAAGCCTGGCGCCGCTGGGCGGGATATGTGGTCGCCAGCTCGTACGAGCTGTCGCACGATCGCGAGTACCACGCGATTCGCAATTCGGCCGCGTTGTTCGACGTCTCTCCTCTATATAAGTACTTGATCACCGGTAGAGACGCGGCGCAGCTGCTCGACAAGGTCGTCACGCGCCACGTCGCGAAGGCCAAGGTCGGCCAGGTGCTGTACACGCCCTGGTGCGACAATGCCGGCAAGCAGATCGACGACGGCACAATCTCCGTCCTGAACGAGCAGACGTATCGGATGACGTCGGCCGATCCCACGCTGCGCTGGCTGCACCTCAACGCTTCCGGGCTCGACGTGAAAATCGAGGACGTCTCGGAAAAGACGGCCGCGGTGTCGTTGCAGGGTCCTCGCTCGCGTGAGATCCTCCAGCTCGCGGCACAGCAAGACCTGACGTCCCTCAAGTACTTCCGGCTCACCCCGGCAAGGATCCGCGGCATTCCAGTAACGATTTCGCGTACCGGCTACACCGGGGACCTCGGCTTCGAGGTCTGGGTCGACGCGGCGCAGGCCGTCCCGCTATGGGATGCGATCGTCGAAACCGGCACGCCCTACGGCATCACGCCCGCCGGCATGTTGGCGCTCGACGTCGCCCGCATCGAAGCGGGACTGCTGCTCATCGAAGTCGATTACTTCTCCTCCCGGCACGCGCTGATCGAATCACAGAAGTCGTCCCCGTACGAGCTGGGCCTTGGCTGGACCGTGGCGACCGACAAGGAACAGTTCAACGGCAAGGACGCACTGCTGCGCGAGAAGAAGCAAGGGTCCAGCTGGCAGTTCACCGGTTTGACCGTCGATTGGGATTCGCTGGAGAGTCTGTATGCGGCTGTCGGCCTGCCACCGCGACTGCCGTCCCAGGCATGGCGCACGAGCGTCCCCGTCTACGACGGCGGCGGCCGACAGGTGGGCTACGCGACGAGCGGCGGCTGGTCGCCGCTGCTCAAGCAGTACATGGCGCTCGTCCACCTCGAGTCGCAGTTCGCCCGGCCCGGAACCGAATTGTTCATGGAGATCACCGTCGAGCATCGCCGCAAAGCGGCGCGTGCCCGGGTGACGCCCCTGCCCTTCTTCAATCCCGAACGGAAGCGCGCCTGATGGCCAAGCGCTACGACGTCATCGTCATCGGCGGCGGGCACAACGGGCTCGTCACGGCCGCCTATCTCGCGCGCGCCGAGAAACGCGTGCTCGTGCTCGAGAAGCGGCCGCGCGTCGGTGGAGCGGCCGTGACGGAAGAAATTTTCCCGGGCTTCAAGTTCTCGATGTTCTCCTACGTGGTGAGTCTGCTGCGGCCCGAGATCATTCGCGATCTCGATCTCCCCGGGCACGGGCTGCACATCCTGCCGCTCGAGAGCACGGTGACGCCGATGGAGAACGGCGACTATCTCGCCGCCTGGGCCGATCACGACGAGACTCGTCGCGAGCTCTACCGGCATTCGCCGCGCGACGCCGAGGCGTATGACGAATACGGCCGCCTGATGCACTTCATGGCCCAGGCTGTGAAGCCGATCCTCAGCATGGTGCCGCCCGATCCGACGTCGTTCGCCCCGGGCGACCTCGCCGCCCTGCTCAAGCTCGGCAAGCATTTCCGCGGCCTGGGCGCCGAGCGGCTGCACGCGCTCGTGAAGCTGATGACGATGAGCTCGGCCGACTTTCTCGATGAGTGGTTCGAGACCGACGTGCTCAAGGCAACGAAGTCGGCCAGCGGGATCATCGGCACGTTTCTCGGTCCCCGCTCACCCGGAACGGCGTACGTCCTCCTTCATCATTACATGGGTGAGCTGGACGGCGTGTTCAGGGCCTGGGGCTTCGCCAAGGGCGGCACCGGGGCGGTCAGCGAAGCGATTGCGTCGGCCGCGCGCTCTTTCGGTGCTGAGATCCGGTGTGACGCCGGTGTGTCGAAGGTGCTGGTGAAGGGCGGCAAAGCGACCGGCGTCGTGCTCGAGAACGGCGATGAGCTCTTGGCCGGGACGGTGGTGTCGAGTCTCGATCCGCGCCGGACGTTCCTCCAGCTGCTCGAGCCGAGCCAGCTCCCGGACGAGTTCGTCTCCGACATCAAGCGCTTCAAGTTCCGCGGCTCGTCGGGCAAGGTGAACATCGCGCTCGACTCGTTGCCGACGTTCACCTGCATGCCGGACGGCGGTCCCGGCGGACGCTTGCATCGCGGCGCGGTGTCGATCAGTCCGAGCCTCGACTACGTCGAGCGCGCCTACGACGACGCGAAGTACGGCGAGTTCTCGCGCCGGCCCTACATGGACATCGTGTTCCCGTCGATGATCGATCCCGGGATGGCGCCGCCCGGCAAGCACGTGATGTCGATCTTCGTGCAGTACGCGCCGTACAACCTGAACGGCGGCTGGACCGACGCGAAGCGCGAGGCGTTCGGCGACGCCGTCGTGAACACGCTCGAAGGCTTCGCGCCCGGGTTCAAATCGAAGATCCTGCACCGGCAGGTGATCACGCCGCTCGACATCGAGCGCATCACGGGCTTGTCCGAGGGCAACATCTTCGCCGGCGAGCTGGCGCTGCACCAGCTGTTTTTCCTCCGTCCAGCGCCGGGCTGGGCGAAGTTCACGACGCCGGTGCGCGGCTATTACCAGGCCGGCTCGGGGACGCACCCGGGCGGCGGGATCATGGGCGCATCGGGACGACTCGCCGCGCTGCGCATCCTGAAGGACGGCACGTGAGCGACGCTCGGTACGACGCGATCGTGATCGGCGCGGGCACCAACGGTCTCGTCGCGGCGCACTATCTGGCGCGCGCGGGCAAGCGCGTGCTGGTCGTAGAACAGCGTGAGGTCCCCGATCCCGCTGCCGATATGGGATGGATCCCGCCGCAGGTGTTGAAAGACCTGCGCGTACCGGGTCTGCGCATCGAAGAGCCCGATCCCTGGCTGACCGTGCCGCTCCCGGCGGGCGGCACCCTCGAGCTCTCGCGCGACATGGGGAAATCGGTCGAGGCGATTCGGCGCGTCAGTCCCGCGGACGCGGGCAAGTGGGCGGAGTTCAGCGCGCGGATGCACACGCTCGCGAGCGTGCTGGAGCGACTGTATCTCGCGCCGCCGCCCGACATCGAAACGCGCGACCCGCGTGAGCTGGCGCGCATCGGCGGCCTGGGCCTGTACGTGCGCCGGCTCGGCAAACAGGCGGTCATCGACCTCGCGCGCGTGCTCCCGATGTCGATCGCGGAGCTGCTGGACGACTGGTTCGAGAGCGACGCGTTGAAGGGCGCGCTCGGCGCGCTCGGCATCTGGCATCTCAAGCAGGGGCCGCGCTCGGGCGGCACGGCATTCAACTTCCTGCATCACCACGTCGGCAGTCCCGCAGGGGTCTTCCGCCCTCCGCGCTCGAACTCGACTCAGGCGCTGTCCGAGCTGAACGGCGTCGAGCTGCGCCGCGGTCAACGTGCCACCGTGCTCGCCAGGAACGGACGCGCGACGGGCGTCGTCCTGGACGGGAGCGGTGACGCCGTGCTCGCCCCGCTGGTGGTGTCGAGCGCTCCGCCCCGCTCGACACTGGAGCCGATCGCGATGGAGCTCGATCCCGAGTTCGCCTGGGCGGTGCGCAACATCAAGGCGCGCGGCGTCGTGGCGCGCGGCACGTACGCTATCGGGACGCCACCGGACTTCTGGAACCTCTGCTTTGCGCCCTCGCTCGATTATCTCGAGCGCGCCTACGACGCGGTGAAGTACGGGCGCGACTCCGGCGCGCCATATGTCGAGGTGCAGCGCACCAATGGGCGCGTCGAGCTGCATGTGCAATACGTCGCTCCGGGCGCGCATCAGGGGCTCACGGAGGCGGTCGCTCGCGTGCTGAACGCCCGGCCGGACCAGATCACGCTCCAGCCCGCCGACGAGAGCCTCTACCACGGCGAGCTGACCCTCGACCAGATTTTGTTCATGCGGCCGGTGCCGGGGTGGAGTCGCTACCGGACCCCGATCGAGGGCTTGTATTTGTGCGGCTCGGGCACGCATCCTGGAGGCGGGATCCCGGGAGCGGCGGGGCGCAACGCGGCGCGGGAGATCGTATGACCTTCGTCAAAACCATCGAGAGCTATCGCCAGGGTGCGCGGACGCTGCCGGGCCGCTACTACACGAGCCCCGACGTGTTCGTCGAGGAGCAGGAGCGGATCTTCGCGCGCCACTGGATCTGCGTGGGACGCGACGCCTCTCTTGCCGCGCCGGGCGATTACTTCGTGGTCGAGTTCGCGGGCGAGTCGGTCATCGTGCTGCGCGATCAGTCAGGCACACGGCGCGCCTATTACAACGTGTGCCGCCACCGCGGCACGCGGCTGTGCGAAGCGGCGAGCGGCAAGCTCTCCGAAACGCTTCAGTGCCCCTATCACGCATGGACGTACGCGCTCGATGGTCGCTTGATCGGCGCGCCCCACATGAACGAGGTAGAGGGGTTCGACAAGAAGCAATACCCGCTGCATCGGGTGGCGCTCGCCGAGTGGGAGGGATTCCTGTTCGTGAATCTCGGGGCAGAGGCCAATGCGGCAGAGTGGTTCGCGCCGCTCGAAGGCCGGTTCGCGCGCTACAATCTGCCGAAGCTGCGGGCGGTGCGGCACATCGAGTACGACGTGAAGGCCAACTGGAAGCTGATTCTCCAGAATTACAACGAATGCCTGCACTGCCCCACGATTCACCCCGAGCTCTCGACCAAGCTGCCGTACACGAGCGGCGCCAACGATCTGATCGAGGGGCCGTTCCTCGGCGGTTACATGGAAATCAAGGCGCCGAACGAAAGCGCGACGATGACGGGCCGCGCCTGCGCGCTGCCGCTCGGGGAGTTCTCGGCCGACGATCGGCGTCGCGCGTTCTACTACGCGCTGTTCCCGTCGATGATGCTGAGCCTGCATCCCGACTACGCGGTGTTCTACACGGTCTGGCCGCTCGGCCCCGCGCACTCGCGCGTGATCTGCGAATGGATGGTGCACCCCGACGCGCCGCGCGCCGCCGGCTACAACATCGAGGATGCGGAAGAATTCTGGGACCGGACCAACCGGCAGGACTGGCACATCTGCGAGCAGAGCCAGCTCGGCGTCGGCTCGCGCGTGTACGCGCCCGGCCCCTACTCGCCGCGCGAGAGTATTCCCGCCGCCTGGGATCGCACCTACCTGAGGGCATTTGAAGGGTCTTAGCGCGGTCCTGAAGGAAGTCGCGGAGCGCCTCAAGGACAATTATCCGTACGGCGATCCGCTGTACGCCGGCCAGATGCTGAAGCCGCCGCACGACGTCGCGCGGCGCGCCTACGAGATGGCGCTCAGGATCAATCCCAATAACCACGCGCTCGACGGCGGCCGCGCCAGCTCCGCCATGGAGAAGGAAGCGGTCGCCGAGCTCGCGCAGATGATCGGGTGGGATACGCACCTCGGCCATCTGTGCGGCGGCGGCACGATGGCGAACCTCGAGGCGTTGTGGATCGCGAGCCAGCTCCATCCGGACAAGACGATCGTCGCCTCGTCGCAGGCGCACTACACGCACCAGCGGATCGCCGGCGTGCTGCGCATTCCGTTCGAGTCGATCCCGTGCGATAAGCGCGGCCGCATGGACATCCCCGCCCTGGAACGCCGGCTGTCGGCGGGCGGCGTCGGCACGGTCGTCGCGACGATGGGCACGACCGCGACCGGGGCGGTCGATCCACTCGCCGCGATCGTCGAGCTGCGGCGCCGGTTCGACTTTCGCATTCACGCCGACGCGGCCTACGGCGGGTATTTCCTCCTCGCGGACAATCTCGAGGACGAGACGAAGCGGGCGCTCGAGTCGGTTCGCGAAACGGCGTCCGTGGTGATCGATCCGCACAAGCACGGCTTGCAGCCGTATGGATGCGGTTGCGTGCTGTTCCGCGATCCCGCGGTCGGCCGGCTCTACCGCCACGATTCCCCGTACACCTACTACACCTCGACCGACATGCACCTCGGTGAGATCGCGCTCGAGTGCTCGCGTCCGGGGGCCGCCGCCGTCGCGCTGTGGGCGACGCAGCGCCTGTTCCCGCTCGTGCGGGGCGGCGCATTCGCCAAAGGGCTGGAGTCCGGGCGCGCCGCCGCACTCGATCTGTACCAGCGCCTCCGGCAGGAGGATCGATTCCGTACCGGAAGTCCGCCCGAGCTCGACATGCTTGTCTGGGCGCCCCGCGCGTCGAGCGTGACGGAGGCCTCGACGCTGTCGCAACGGATCTTCGCCGAAGCGGCGAGCCGCCAGCTCCATCTCGCGCTCGTGTCGCTGCCGCTCCACCTGCTCGACCTTGGACCGATGCAGCGCGACCGCGACACCATCATCTGCCTGCGCTCGGTCCTGATGAAGCCGGAGCACCGCGAATGGACGGACCGGATCTGGCGGATTTTGGACCAGGCTACGGAGGCTGCCGGCGTCAAGCGCTAGTGCGCGACGAGCTGCACTCCCACCACCACATGTCGCGGAAACCCCGGCTCGAACGCCACCGGTTCGCCGCCGACGACGTCGGGATTCAGGAACGCCGACGCGATGTAGCGCCGATCGAAGAGGTTGTTCACCGTCACGAATGCGTTCACGCCGAGCCCGCCGCCCAACGACAGGGCCGATTCGGTTCCGAGTGACAGGTTCGCGATCCGGTAGGATGGCACCTTCACCCGATTCGCGTCGTCCGCAAAGAAGGACCCCATGCTCTCGACGCTGAGTCGCGCATGGAGCGGCCGCAGCGCGGCGGGGACGACATCGAGCGCGACCGCGCCGATGAACGCGGGGACGCCCACCACCCGATTCCCGCTGTAATCGGCGCTCGCTCCGGGCACGCCGTAGTGCACCGAGTCGACGGTGTACTCGGTATAGCGGTGCGCGTTCCAGGTCAGGGCCGCCTGCACGGTGACCCCCACGCGCGTCGCGGCGCGCAGAGCGATTTCCGCGCCTCGCCGGCGCACCCGGCCGGCGGTGAAGTAGAACCGGCCGCCGCGATAGGGGACGATCTCATTCCGGACCGCGGTCTGGTAAAACGCGACATCGTAGCCGAGCTCGCGCAGGAACGACCCCGCGTCGAGCGTCCATTGGCGTTTGGTGCCCACCTCGTACGTGGTGGAGCGAATCGGGTCGAGCAGCGGATTGATCGCCGTGACGGTGTCCTGCCCGAAGGTGCCGGCGGGATCGGTTTCGTTCCCGGCGGGCGCTTCGATGCCGCCGCCCACCGATGCGTACACACTGTGTGACGGCGTCAGGCGGTACGACACGCCCACCTTGGGCGTCAGCCCGGTAAACGAGCGCCGCGCGTCGAGCGACGGATCGATGTGGCTGCGATAGTCGTAGGTGATGTCGTCGTAGCGCGCGCCCGCGGACACCGTCCAGCGCTCCGCCGCGCCGAATGACAGCTCCTCGGTCACGAACAGGCCGGTATTGCGCGCGCCCTCCCCCTTGTTGTCGCGCAGCGTATCCCCGCGTGTCTGCTGCGGCGAGAGATTGTAGAACAGGATCGCGCCGTCCTGCAGCGCGTAGTCGGCCCCGACGAGCAAGGCGCCCCGCACCCCGCGGCCCAACGGCGTCCTGACGCGCACCGTCCCGTTGCCGCCCACATGATAGCGGGTGAAATCACGGAACGTGCCGCGCTCGGAGCGCTGCAGCGCCTTGGGATTCGCGTACAGCAGCGCGGTCACGGCGACGGCGTCGCTCGCCTGGTGCTCGAGCGTGAGCCCGAGACGCGCGACCTTGTTGTCGCGCCGTTCGTCTCGCGCCTGATACGTGGCATTCGCCTGGCGTGAATCGGCCGCGACCTGCGCGGCCGTCAGCGGCCCCGGGATTCTGAAGACGGTATGCGAGCCCACCGCGTACACGCCGAGCTGCGTCTGCTCGCCGACCGGCGCCCGCATCGAGATGTTGAGCAGCGATCGGCTGCTCGCCGAATGCGCGCGCCAGCCGTCGGCGTCGCTGCGCACGAAGCTCGCGCCCAGAACCCCCGACCCGACGAGCGCGCTTCCCGCCGCCGTATAGCGCCGCAGTCCGAACGCGCCCGTCATCGGCTCGAGCGAGATCCGCGGGTCGCTCACCGACGGCAGGGTCGACACAGACACGACCCCGCCGGCCGCATTTCCCCAGACCGCGGACGCATTCGAGCGCACGATCTCGATCGCGTGCGCCGCGGCGAGATCGATGCCGTCCAGCGACGTCCGGCCGTCGGGCTCGGTCTCGGGGAAGCCGTCCAGCAGGACCCGGATCCCGCGCGTGGTTCCAGCGTTGGAACGATCGCCCGCGCCGCGCGCCCCGTAGCCGCGAATGGCGATCCGCACGTCCTGGTTGCCGTAGCGCGACTGAGCGACGACGCCCGGCACGAGCGTGAGCGCCTCATCCAGCCCGGAACCCTTGACCCCGAACAGATCCTGTTTCTTCACCTGCGTGACCGCGAGCGGGACCGCAAACAGGCTCGAGGATTGTCGTGTCGCGGTGACGGTGATCGGTTGCAGGACGACGGTGTCGGGAGTTTGAGCGAGGAGCAGCAGCGCGAGGAGCATCAGCCTATAATAGCCTCGATCGGATCGAGTCGCGCCGCCCGCCGAGCGGGATACCAGCCGAAGAGAAACCCCACCAGCAACGCGAACAGCACCGCGAGCACCACGCCGGGCACGTTCACGGGAATCACGAACGGCTTGCCGAACTGCCGGCCGATCAGCTCCGTCACGACGGTGAGCCCCGCGCCTCCGGCGATGCCGAGCACCGCGCCGAGCGCCGCGAGCGTCAGCGACTCGGCGAGGAATAAACGCATGATCGCGCCGTCGTCGGCGCCCAGCGCCTTGCGGATGCCGATCTCGTGCACGCGCTCGCGCACCGAGATGAGCAGCACGCTGAACAGGCCGATCCCGCCGACCACCAGCGTGACGCCGGCGATCGTGAACATCACCGCGTTCCATCCGCCCAGAATGTTGTCGGCCATCGCGAGATTCGAGAGCACGTCGGCGGCTTCGTTCTCGATCGTGAAGTCCTGCGTCCCGCCGTGGCGCTGCTTGATGAGCGAAATCCCCCGGCGCAGCACATCACCGAACTCCGCGCCGGCACGCGCCGTGACGAGCGCCTCGTCCAGACGGCCTTCGCCCTTCGCGTAGCGGGTCATGAACGAGTAGGGGATATAGATGCGTCGTCCGATGTAGCTGAAGTCGGCCGGAATGATGTCGAACTCGATCGGCGCGACGACGCCGATGACCAGAAAGCGCACGCCGTCGATCGTGATCGTCTTCCCGACGGGCGGCGTGTTGCCGAACAGATTCGCGCTCACTTCCTCCCCGACGACCGCCACGCGAGCGCGGTTTGCGATGTCGAGCGGGCGAATGCTGCGTCCCGCGACAATGCGCCAGTTGCGCAGCTCCAGGTAGCCGGCGTCGACGCCGTCGATGCGCACGCTGCGCCGATCGGCCGGCGCGTTCACGATCTGCTGCGACCCCCAGTTCCGCCCGTGCACGCTCGCGACACCCGGAAGCCGGCGCAACGCGTCGAGATCGGTGAGCCGTAGCCCCGTGTGGCGGACGGCGATCGCCCCCTTCGCGTCCGAGCGGGGCCCCTCGTCGCGCAGGAAATAGCTGCGCGACAACCCCATCGCCATCATGTCCTCGTAGACGAGGGTCTTCATCGCCGACGCGAGCGACGTCATCGAGACCACGGAGGCGGCGCCGAAGACGATCCCGGACAACGTCAGCAGCGAGCGCAGCTTGTGCCCGCGGATCTCGCGCAGCGCGTCCAGAATCAGCTCGCCCCACTCACGCATAGCGCAGCGCCTCCACGGGCGAGAGCCGTGCGGCCCGCAACGCCGGGAACAGCCCGGCGATCAGGCCGACGGCCAGCGCGGTGCCGAGCGCGATGGTCGCGATGAAGGGACTCACGACGGCCGGCATCTGCATGAAGTACGCGACCACGCCGGTCAGCGCGGTGCCCAGGCCCAGGCCGAGCAATCCGCCGATCACCGTCACGACGAGCACTTCGGCGAGTACGTGCAGGAAGATGCCGCCCGCCGTCGCGCCGAGCGCCATGCGGGTGCCGAATTCGCGCACGCGCTCGACGACCGACGCGAGCAGGATGTTCGCGATCACGATGCCGCCCGTGATCAGCGAGACGACCCCGACGACCAGAAAGATGAAATTGAACAGCAGCAGAAACTGACCCGATTCTCCGCCCGCCCCCTGCCCGGACGCGCGAATGTCGAAATCCTCCACCCCGTGGCGCGCGAACAGCAGGCTGCGCACCTGCGCCTGCGCCGCGGCGCCGCCCACCGCGGGCCGCGCCTTGAGCGTGAGGAAATCGAGATTGTCGCTGGCGCTGTACTGCGAGATGGCGGTCGAGATCGGGATGTAGGCGCGCTCGTTCCGGTACTCGAGCGCATTGTCTTCCCACGCGGCAAAGTAGAACTCCTCGCGCTCCATCACGCCGACCACGCGATAGCTCTTGGCGCCGATGGCGACGACCTTGCCGAGCGCCGACGTGGCCGCGCCGAACAACGAATCGGCATACTTCCACCCCAGCACCACGACCCGGGCCTGATGCTGCACGTCGAGATCGCTCAGATAGCGCCCGGCGAGCGGCTTGATGTCGTTAATGACCATGTAGTCCGGGACGGTGCCGAGCACCTGGCCCGTGAAGCTGACGTTGCCGGCACGATAATCGAGCTCGCGCGCCCAGCCCGGGCTCACGGCGCTCAGCGACGTCGCGCGATTCCGCAGGTATTGCGCGTCGTGGAACGTGAGGCGCTTGGAGGCGAGCTCGCGCGCGTCGGGATGGGCGGAGCGCTCACGATCCGAAACGATGATCGTGCCGCGGCCGCCGACTTCATTGAGGAATTGCTCGGTGAGGGCCGTTTGCCCGCCGAACAACGCGAGCACCGTGACGATGCTGCCCGTGCCGAGAATGAGGCCGAGCAGCGACAGCAGCGTCTGTCCCCAGTGGCGGCGCGCTTCGTCGAGCCCGGTCAGCAGCGACTCGACGAAGTTCACACCACCTGCCCGTCGCTCATCTGAATCACGCGCTGCGCCCGCGCCGCCACGCCGGGGTCGTGCGTTACCAGCACGATGGTGTTGCCGGCGGCATGCAGCTCGGCGAACGTCGCCATGACCTCACTGCCCGCTTTGGAGTCGAGATTGCCGGTGGGCTCATCGGCCATCAGGATCGCGGGACCGCCCACGAGCGCGCGCGCGATCGCGACCCGCTGGCGCTCGCCGCCCGACAGCTCGTCGGGACGATGGCCGATCCGGTGCCGCAGCCCGAGGCGCTCGAGCAGCTGCAGCGCGCGGGCGCGCCGCTCGCCTCGCGCGACGCCACCCCGGTACTTGAGCGGCAGCGCGACGTTCTCTTCGACCGTGAGGCGCGGCATGAGATTGAACGTCTGAAACACGAACCCGACTTTGCGATTGCGGACCTGCGCGAGACGCTTGCCCGACAACTTCGCCACGTCCTCGCCGTCCAGCCGATAGCTCCCCGCACTCGGCGAATCGAGACAACCGAGGATGTGCATCAGCGTGCTCTTGCCGGAGCCGGACGGCCCTGTGATGGCGACGTACTCGCCGGCGCCGATCTCCACGTCGACGCCGCGCAACGCCTGCACATCCACCTGGCCCAGACGATAGGTTTTCTCGAGCTTCTCTGCGCGAATCAGTCCCATCGGCATCGCCCCGGTCAGCGGCGGCGAGCCGGGTTTCGGGCGCGCTCGAGCGCGACGCCGGGATCCTCGAGCGCGATCGAATCACCGGCCGCGAGCCCGCTCAGCACTTCCACGTAGTAGAGGTCCGACAATCCCAGCGTGACCGGCACCGGCTGCGGCCCGCTGCCTCCGAGTTTGTAGACGACCGACTTCCCTTCCTGTAAGAGGACGGCTTCCACCGGGACCCGGAGCGTCTCGGAGCGCACAGGACCCGAGATGCGGACGTTTGCCGTCATCCCCGGACGAAGTACGCGCGGACCGCCGGTGACCTCGATTTCGACGTCGAACACCCGCACCCGCTCCTGCAGGCGCGCCGCCGGCGGTACGAGCCGCACGACGCCTTGCGCGGTATCGCCCGGGAAGGCGTCCACCGTGAGCGCGACGCGGTCGCCGCGCTTCACCTTGCCGATATCGACTTCGTTGATCGCCGCCTTCACCAGCAGCGTCGACAGATCGGCCATCGTGAACAACTCGGTGCCGCCGCCGAACGCACTGGTGCCGCCTACAACCGTTTCGCCCTCCTCGACTCCCCGCCCGATGATCACGCCGCTGGCCGGCGCCGTAATGCGGGCCCACTGCGCCGTGGCGCCGGTCGAATCGCCCGCCGTCACCCCCGAGCGCTGCACGAGCTGCAGCTGATCCTCGGCGGTACGCCACTGGTTTTCGGCCTGCTCGTACGCCACGCGCTTCGCGTCGAGATCGGCCTGCGTGATCCCGCCGATTCCGGAGAGTGCCTGCGCGCGATCGTAGTCGCGCTTCGCGTTGTCGCGCGCGATGCGGGCCTTGGCGATCTCGCTGCGCAGCTGCGCGAGGCTGTTGGCCTGCGCGATGTCGGGCTTGATGCGCGCGAGCACCTGGCCTGTTTCCACGCGGTCCCCCTCGCGCGCGTAGAGGCGCTCCACCACGCCGGAAATGGGCGATTTGACCACGATGCTGCGCTCGGGAGCGACGACGCCGGTTTCTTCCACGATCACGCGGACTTCACCGCGATCGACGACACCGACCTTGTACGGCCGGCTCGAGCCATCATCGGCATCGGCTTTACTGCAGGCGGCAAGCGGAACACAGGATACGGCGGCGAGGACCAGCAGACGATTCATGAGGGAACCCCTGTTAGGGCAGTCGCCGAGCACAGGCGCGAGCCTGCGAACCGCTAGCCCCGACGGGGGCTGGCCGGGCCCGGTTTCACGGTGAAATTACAGCCCCCATGACCGGTTGGCTGGGCGATTGGGCGAATCTCTTGCTGCGCTGGGCGCATTTCATCGCCGGCATCGCATGGATCGGCAGCTCCTTCTATTTCATCTGGTTGGACCGGGCCCTGGCCAAACCGTCCTCGCCCCGCGCCGGGGTCGAGGGTGACCTGTGGATGGTGCACAGCGGCGGGTTTTATCAGGTCGAGAAGCGCCGGCCCGGGCCCGGGGAAATCCCGCCCGTTCTCCACTGGTTCAAGTGGGAAGCGATGCTGACCTGGATCAGCGTGATCGCGCTGCTCGTTCTGGTCTTCTATCTCAGCAGCGCGTACCTGCTCGACGCTGATGCGTCGCGCATCAGCCGCGGTGCCGCGATCGCGCTCGGCGTCGGTCTCGTGATCTTCAGCTGGCCGATCTACGACGGTCTCTGGCGCTCGGCCTTGTCGCGGCGGCCCGCGGCCGCGACAGCCGTGTCGCTCCTGCTCCTCACCGGCGTGACGTGGCTCGCCTGCGATCTGTTCTCCGGCCGAGCGGCATTCATGCACATCGGCGCGATTCTGGGCACGA
>DASSUS010000092.1:0-21131 GCA_035706765.1 Gemmatimonadales bacterium | reverse complement strand
CTGTAGGAGTACGCGGGTGACGGACCCACGCCGGCGCCGCGATACCTCCCGGCGCTTTGCGGCGGCGTATAGGAGCCCACCGTGCCGACCGTTCCCTCTGCTGCTTCGGCCGACTGCACCGCTTCGGCGAACGACATGCCGTGCTTGGGATCGTTCGAATCGAACACGCGCCCGTCGGCGAACGTCAGTCGCTCGGCGGGCACCTCGAGCTTCTTGCCGGCATGCAGCGCGAGAATCTGGCGGGCGCGCTCTGCCGCCTGCAGCGCCGCGTTGCCGCTCATGAGCGTTACCCGGCTCGAATAGCTGCCGAGATCCACGGGGGTGAGATCGGTATCGGCAGTAACCACCACGATGTCGAACGGATCGATGCCGAGGACTTCGGCCACGATGTAGGCGAGGATCGAGTCGGAGCCCTGGCCGATGTCGGTCGAACCGCAGAACACCGTCACGCCGCCGCCGCGGTCGCATTTCAGCTGCACGCCCGAGTGCGGCATGTTGTTCCAGTAGATCGGCAGTCCCGCGCCGGAGATGTAGCTCGAGCACGCGAGTCCTACGCCACGGCCCAGCGGGAGTTTTCGGAATTTCTTCTTCCATTGCGAACCGTCAACCACCTTCTCGATGCACTGACCGAGACCCATCGAGCCGATGCGCAGGTAATTCGCGGTCAGCGACTTCGGTGGTGCGAGGGTCTTGAGCCGCATTTCGGCAGGGTCGAGCTGCAACTGTTCCGCGATCTTGTCGAGGTGGACCTCGAGCGCGAATCGCGGCTGGGGTGTGCCGTGACCTCGCTTCGGTCCACACGGAGCCTTGTTCGTAAATGCTCTCGCGCCTTGAAACCTGTAGCTGGGCGTTTTGTACGTAACGGTCTGGAGCGCGCCGGTGTAGTACGTGCTCGCCACGCCGTAGGAGCCGTAGGCGCCGCCGTCGAGCAACGATTTGAAGTGCATGCCGGTGATCGAGCCGTCGCGCTTCACGCCCGTGCGGACCCACATCAACGTCGGGTGCCGGCCGCGATGGCAGTAGAACACCTCTTCGCGGGTCAGCGTGATCTTCACCGGGCGGCCCGTGATCATCGCGAGCTTCGCGACGGCAAGCTCGTGGTTGAACGGATCGCTCTTGCCGCCGAAGCCGCCGCCGTTCGGCGTCGCGATCACGCGCACCCGAGCGGGAGAGAGCTCGAGAACCTTGGCGAGCGCGCGATGCACGTAGTGCGGCGTCTGGGTGGAGCTCCACAGGGTCAGCTTGCCTTCGGGCGACGACACGGCGACGGCGGCGTGCTGCTCCATCGGCAGATGCGTGTTGCCCTCGAAGAAGAACAGATCTTCGCGGATGATGTCGCCCGCGGCGATCCCTTGCTCCGCGTCGCCGAACTCGAGATCGATCAGCTTGTGGAGATTGCCGGTGTCGCCGTAGTCATGAATGCGCGGCTCCGGGTGAGCAACCGCTTCTTCGGCGGAGGCGAACGATTTTAGCGGCTCGTACTCGACTCTGATCAGGTCGAGCGCGGCGGTCGCCGCTTCCTCGGTGGTAGCCGCGACGGCGGCAACCGGATCTCCGATGAAGCGCACGCGATCGACGCAGAGCGCGTGCTCGTCCTGCGAAACGGGGAGGATCCCGAACGGGATCGGCAGATCCTTGCCCGTGAGCACCGCTTGCACGCCGGGAAGCCTTGCCGCGGCCGCAGTATCGATGGAGACGATCCGCGCGTGCGGCTGGGTGCTGCGCAGCAGCTTGCAGTAGAGCATGCGGGGAAACGAGAGGTCGTCGGCGAACTTCGTGGCGCCGGTGACCTTGGACGCGGCGTCGACTTTGCGGAGCGCTTTGCCGATGACACGACGGCCGGGCTTAGCGGCCATAGAGGGACTCGGTTTTGGGCTCTGCGTTTTCACCGCGCATTCGCGCCGCCGCGAGCTCGACCGCCTCGTAGATCTTGATGTAGCCGGTGCAGCGGCAGAGGTTGCCGGCGAGGGCGTCCTTGATCTCCTCACGGCTCGGCCTGGGGTTCTGGGCGAGCAGTGCGTCGGCGGTGAGCAGGAACGCGGGTGTGCAGTAGCCGCACTGCGCCGCTCCCAGGTCGGCGAAGGTTTCCTGGAGCGGGTGCAGCTTGCCGCCCTGCGCCATCCCCTCCACGGTGCGGACGTCCTCCCCGGCGCACGCGACGCCGAGGACGAGACAGGAGAGCACCGGCGTCCCGTCGAGCAGCACCGTGCAGGTGCCGCATTCACCGAGCTCGCAGCCGTGTTTGGTTCCGGTCAGGCTCAGATCTTCGCGCAGGACTTCGAGCAGCGTCTTGTGCGGTGCGAACGCGACTTCCGTCTGCTCGCCGTTGACACCGAGGGCGATCTTTACTTTGGAACCGGCAGTTTCGGTCACGTCGTAATCTTGATAAGACGTAGGGGCGGCGCCAGCTTCCGGGCCATGATCAAAGCCTCCGCTTCGCTTGCCCTCATGCTCACGGTCATCGCGCCGCTGCTCTGCGCGCAGGATTATCGCGCGCAGGCAGTCCGGATCCTCGGCACGGTTCCCCTCATCGACGGGCACAACGATATCCCCGACGCGATTCGCGGCCGCGGTGGACTCGACTCCGTGGACCTTGGCGTCAGCCAGCCGCAGCTCATGACCGACATCGCCCGCCTGCGCCGTGGCCGAGTGGGCGCGCAGTTCTGGGCCGCGTATGTGCCGGTGACCACGATGGACTCCGGTGCGGTGCCGGGTCCCGCGGCGTACGCGCTGGAGCAGATCGATCTCGTCACTCGCCTCTGCGCGCGGAATCCGGCCGCGTTCGCGATGGCGACCACGGCGGACCAGGTCGAGCGCAACTTCGCGGCAGGAAAGATTTCGTGTTTGATCGGGATCGAAGGCGGTCACGCGATCGAGAACTCGCTCGGCGCGCTGCGGATGTTCGCGCGGCTCGGCGTGCGCTACATGACGCTGACGCACTGGCGTTCGCTCGACTGGGCCACCGCTTCGACCGACACGGCGTCACGGGGGCTTTCGGAATTCGGCCGCCAGGTCGTACTCGAGATGAACCGCGTCGGAATGCTCGTGGACCTCTCGCACGTCAACGATCAGACGATGTCGGAGGCGCTGCACCTCTCGCGGGCGCCGGTCATCTTCTCCCATTCCTCGGCACGCGCGCTGTCGAACCATGCGCGCAACGTACCGGACTCGATTCTGCGACAGGTGCCGGCGAACGGCGGCGTCGTGATGGTCAACTTCAACCCGGGGTTCGTATCGGAAGCGGTGCGACTGCACGAAGACAGCATGAACGCCGCCCTGCGCGCGCTGCGGGACGCCGGCGCCGATTCAGTCGCGCGCGCGGACTCGGTGCGTGCCTGGAAATCGCGCGCGCCGCGTGCCACGCTGGCCCAGGTGGCCGACCACATCGACCACATTCGCCGGCTCGCCGGGGTGGATCACGTCGGGCTCGGCTCTGATTTCGACGGGATCGAGGAGGTGCCTCAGGGACTGGAAGACGTCTCCAAGTTTCCCGATCTGATCGCGGAGTTGTTGCGGCGCGGCTGGACCGAAACGGATGTGAAAAAGGTGGCGGGCTTGAACGTGCTGCGAGTACTGCGCCAAGCCGAGCGAGTGGCGGCTCGCTAGTTGACCTGAACGATCTTCAGGCCGCCGAGGCCGGCGGCGACGATCAGCAGGCCCGGCTGGCCCGGTCCGCCCGCCGTGTACGCGACGTGGTTGACCGACTGCAGACTCCCGAACCGGAGCTTGCCGCGCATCGTGATCGTCTGCTGAACTTCCGATCCCGTCGCTGAAAAAGCCTGGCTGCCCTGGGCGAGATAGACACCTGCTTCACCATTTGAGATGAAGATCAGATCCTGATCGATCGCCACGGAGTTCGTGACCACGACTGACGGGCTCAGGCCGAGCGAGTCGGGATTGGGACGCGGCACGGCGCCGACTCGCGTACCCGTCGACGCGCTCAACACCTGCACGCCGCTGTCCCCGGCCGCGATGAACGCCTTGCCGCCCACGAGCTGCGCCTGCGACTTCGCCTCCGCGACGCCGGCGCCGGCGAACGGCCAGCTGCCGACGACGCTCATGTCGCTCTCGTTGTAGACCGACAGCGTCCCGGGCGTCCCCTGCACGACCGCCACCTTGCCGCCGCCAACCGCGACCCAGCGCGCATCGTGCAGCTGGATGGAGCTCGTCACGGCGAACGACGCGGGGTCGATGAGGAAGAGACTGCCGGCATCGCCCGACGTCGCATACACGCGCGTGCCCGAGGCGACGCTCGTCGCAGCAAAGCTGCTCAGTGAGCGCCGCGTATTCCCGGTGAGCACCAGCTGGTTACCCGACAGGGTGATGACCTCGAACACCGCGGGAGACGCAAAGCCCGTATCGCCGGTCGCTTCAGCGAGGTAGACCTTCGTTCCGGAGGTGGTCACGGCGCTGACGTCGGTGTTCTGAAACAGCGCCTGCGATCGCAGGACGGGCTGGTTCTTGTTCGAAATGTCGATGACGTCGACGCCGCCGAGGTAGGGATTGCCGACCATGTTGTAGCTGACGACGGCGAGATTCCCGACGATCGACACTGACGTGGCCTGCAACGTCTGCCCGCCGATCACAGGCGGCGCGACCTGGGCTTTGAGGTTGAGATTGAACGCCGCGTGGCTCGCCGCGGGGCTGCGATATGCGCCAGCCGCCGGACGCGGTGCCGACGGATAGCCTACGCCCAAACTGTCGAGTGGAATCGAATCGTCGAAGTACGTCACACGCGCCGCCAACGCGCCCGCATTGTTCGTAATGGAAATGCGATCGTTCGCCTGGTTCCCCGGTCCCGATGCATCCGAGCAGGACAGGTGGAGCAGAGCGACTCCGACGCTGAGCGACACCACGAGCTTGCGCATCCTGTATGGCCTCGGGTCCAAAGTGGAAATGCAAGTGCCTCGCTCACCTCGTGACGCGGGTCACGCGAGCGGCGTATTACAACCCGCGCTCCACGCCTATCGAAAGCCCGGAGCGGGTCAGGACGGGATCCGAATGGATGTAGGTCGCGTCGACGCGCAGCGTCATGCCGCTGCCGGCGTTGTAGCGGATGCCCGCGCCGCCGGTGACGGTATCGAGCGAGCGGATGGTGCCGCCGACGAGATAGCTCTCGCGTCCGGCGCCGCCGAGCAGTGACCCCGTGGTCCTGCGCCCAAACGCGCGCGCCACGCGCAACGAGACCGCCGTGTCGGTCCGCTTCGACGGATTGCGCGAAATGAACGCGCGCATGCTCCAGACCATGCGGCTCGTCTCGGTAGTGAAGTGCGGCATGACGACATCGACCGGGCCGACGACGTAATTCCAACGACGGTAGCCGACGCCGAACGAGGAGCGTCGCGCCACGAGCGCGCTCGCGTCCGCCTCCCACGTGTTCCTGGGGCTGAAGACCGGTTCGTGTGCCGTGCCGGCCTCGAGTGTGAACCAGAGCCGCTGGCTGGGATGAACCACCGCGCCGAGCCGCTCGGTCACATCTGTCTCTCCAAACCGTCCGAGCACCTCGGCGGCGACCCAGGCACCGTTCCCGCGTGCCGAGCGCAGCGTCAGCTGCGCGCCGAGCGTAGTCCAGTCCTGGCTGGCCTCGACCGACTCGTAGGAGCTCCAGGCCGACAGTCGGACGTTTTGCCCGAGACACGGCCCGGCCAGACAGAGCGCGAGCAGCGCGGCGACGCTCGGTTTGCCGAATCCCTTGCGCGTCATGTCGCCCCAGGCGTGCACGCCCTTCCATACATTCGCGAACGACTTGAGCCGCCACAGCACGGTGAGCTGGCGATAGCCGAAGTTCTCGAGCGTGGCATACAGCAGAAGGCGAAACAGGTCGCCGAAGCGCCGGTAGCGGCGGAAGCTGACCTCCTCGAGCACGACGGCCCAGATCGAGAGCAACATGCCGTACCCCCAGGCGACGAGGACGAACAGCAGGGCGAACGACACGTTCACCAGCCCGAACGCGAGCCCCAGCACGGTGATCACGTAGCCGAGCAGCTCGACGACCGGAGCGAGCATTTCGCCGAAAGCGAAGAAGGGCATCGCGAGAAAGCCGATGCGCCCGTAGCGCGGGTTGAACAACATCGACTTGTACTGCCACATCGCCGCGACGAGGCCGCGGTGCCAGCGCTCGCGCTGGCGCGACAGGATCCTGAACGACTCGGGAACCTCGGTCCACGCGACCGGGTCGGGGATGAACGGCATCTCGTACCTGATCTTGTGTTGGCGCAGGTAGCGGTGCATGCGTACGACGAGGTCCAGATCTTCCACGATGCTCGAGGTGCGATAGCCGTTCACCGCCATCACGTATTCCTTGCGGAACAGGCCGAACGCGCCCGAGATGATGAGGTTGCCGCCGAGGCGGTTCCAGCCCAGCCGCCCGAACAGAAACGCGCGCAAGTACTCGACCACCTGGATGCCGGGGATCAGCTTGCCGGGGACGCGCGCGTCGGTCACGCGGCCATCCTTCACCGTGCAGTTGTTCGCGACGCGGACCGTTCCGCCCACGGCCGCGATCTGGCGGCCGAGCAGGAAGGGGCGGGTGAGCCGCAGCAGCGCGTCGGGCTCGATCAAGGTGTCCGCATCGACGGCGATGACGAGCGGGAAGCGTGACGCATTGATCGCCGCGTTCAGCGAGTCGGCCTTGCCGCCGTTCTCCTTGTCGAGCACCAGCAGGCGCGAGCGGGTGCGCGAGCGATACAGCGCGCGCAGCGGTTTCGTGGCGATCGTCTCCGGATAGATTCGCGGGATTTCGTACAGGTCGAACGCGTCGCGCAGCCGCTCCATCGTGTCGTCCTTCGACCCGTCGTTCACCACGACGACTTCATAGTTGCGGTACTCGAGCGTCAGGATCGCGGTGACGCTCGCTTCGATGGTCGCGCTCTCGTTGTAGGCGGGAACGAGAATCGTGATCGGCGGCAGCGCATCGCTCTGCATCAGCCGCTGGAAATCTTCGTCTTCGGCGAGCCGCGTCTGTTCCCAGATCTCCGGAATCGAGAGGATCAGGAGCACCGCGTAGAACGAATTCAGGACGAGGAAATAGACCAGGATCGCGAGGTCCGTCGTCGCCACAATCGATCCGAGGACGCTCATGCCGCGAACTCCGCGAGCGCCTGCGACGGCAGCCCGAGCACCATCTTGGCCACGGCGCTCGCGAGGGGATGCGCCCCCACCTCCGCCTCGAGCAGCGCATTGCGCCCGCCGCTGCCGAACCGCATCAGCGCGAGTGCCGCGCGCAGCCGGACCCACCACTCATCGTCCTGCAACGCCGCCTTGACCACGGGCAGGGTGCCGGCATCCGCGATCATGCCGAGCGAGCGCGCTGCCTGCGCGCGGACCGCCCAGGCCTCATCCGTCACCAGGCGCTTCAGCGCCGCCACCGACTCCTTGTGCGGAAAGCTCCCGAGCGCGCGCGCCGACTGCACGCGCACCTCGGGATCGGCGTGATCGGCGAGCGCCGTCATGCGCTCGCGGAGCGCCGGCTCGCTGAGGCGCGCAGCGAATTCAGCGAAGCGGGGCAGGGCGGGGTCCTGGGCGCGTCGCAGCCGCTTTTGCAGATGCTCGATCACGACAGGGCGCGAGCGGAGCAGCATCGCCGCATAGTAAGCCTGCACCGTGGGCGCGAGGCGCGGCAGCCGGTCGAGCGCGGTGAGCGTCAACGCAGTGTGCTCCATCCGCTCGAGCGCCGCCACGGCGGCGACGTGCACGGCGGGGTGCGGGTCGTTGATGAGCCTGGTCAGTCGCGCGACGTCGCGCGGCATCGCGGCGACGCTAAGGAACCGCGCGGCTTCGAGTCGCTTCCACCACCGCGCCGAGTTGCTGTTCGCGCGCACCAGCCGGGCCCACCACGCCTGCTCGAGCGCGATCGCGAGCTGGCGCCAGCGCTCACCGGGAACGCGCGCGGACCATTTGACGAGCGCGTCGATCGCGAGCGGCACGGGCAGCCGCCCGAGCCCGATCAGGACGCCGGCGAGCGGCGCCGTCCCCGCTGCCCAGCGCCGCATTGACGCATCCACGGCGTCGCGCCGCGGCGTGAGCCGCGTACTGCGCCTGAGCCGGAACCAGCGGTTCAGAACGATGAGCGCGAACAGGGCAGCCAGCAGGCCGCCCTGCACGATCGCGACGATCGTCAGGAATGCGCGGGCGTTCACCGGCCCACCCAGCGGCGGATCTTTTCGAGCGCGACCCGCAGGCTCATCGGCTTGACCATGTAATCCATGGCCCCGGCTTCCAGCCCGCGCAGCTGCTCGCTCTCACTCCCATGCACCGTGGTGAAGACGACGCGAAACTTGCCGGGACATTCCTGTTGCAGCTCCTCGAAAATCGAGTAGCCATCCAGAGCGGGCAGGTCCACGTCGAGCAGCAACAGCGGCGGCTGCGGGGCGCCCGACGTATCCATCGTCTTGAGCAGATCGAGCGCTTCGCGGCCGTTCCGAAAGTGGATGAACCGATAGCCGCGGGCCTCGAGCCCGAACGTCAGCAGCTCGGCGAGCGCTGGATCGTCCTCGACCACGACGACTTCCGGGATGTCGGTGGCATCGGTGGCCTGAGGCGGCGGCGTGGAAGGCGGCGGCGTGAGAGACGGCGGCGTGAGAGACAGCGGCGTGGGAGACGGCGGCGTGAGAGGCGGCGGTGATTGCTTCGTAAAAAGAGCAGCGGCGAGGCGCCTCACAAACGTGCGCGCCTGCTGACCGCGATCGCCGGCACCGTTTCCGGGATGCTCGAGCCACTTCTTGGTGGCTTCTTCCAGCTCCGCGGCGACGGTCGAGGCGTGGGGAAATCCGAATGATCCCGCCGAGCCGCGCAGGCGGTGCGCGTCGCGCCGGAGCTCCTCGATCACCGCGGTGTCGTCACCTGCGGTGACCAGGCGCTCCGCAAGCTCGGCGATGGACCCCAGTTGATCGCGGGCCCCTCGCAGGTAGTCGTCGCGGATCCCGGGAGGAAGGCCGTACTCGTCGACTGCGCCTGCCCCCCCCTCGACCCCGCCCCCGCCCCCGCCCCCGCCCTGGCTCACGGGGTCCAAGATAGTAACTAGCTTCTGGTTCGACCTAATGGCTGACGCCGCGGGGCTGTGTGCGAGCTGCAGGTGGGTGCGGATCGTGAAGAACCGCCGGGGGTCCGTGTTCTATCGCTGCTTGCGCGCGGACACGGACCCCCGCTTCATGAAATACCCGCCCCTACCGGTGCTGACCTGCCCCGGATACGACCGGCGCGGGCCCGGCGACCTTTCGGCTGAATCCGAGGGCGATGGTGACGAGCGCTAGCACGTCCAGGACCTCGGCGATGATGTGCGCGAACAGGAAATGCGTCAGGCCGGCGTGATAGGTGATGTACGACAGCTCGGCGAGGACGAAGAGCAGGAAGCCGTTGTTTTTGGTTTTGCGCGAGAGCCAGTAGCCCACGATGATGAGCGCGCTGTGAATAATGATGAAAGCCCAGTGCGGCATCGCGTCCATGAAAGAACCGAATGGCGCGGCTACGTCGTCATCCTGCAGGAGCAGGGCAAGAAAGAACATCGCGGCATCCCGGGGTAAGAGGCGCCACAACATAATCGGCCCCCTCGCCGAGAGGGCTGGCCCCTAGGACGCGCAGGCCAGCCCCCCTCCCCCCTCCCCCCCGTCCCCCGTCCCCCCGTCCCCCCGTCCCCCCGTCCCCCTTCCGGCCGTGCAGATTGGCGAAATCCATGCCGAAATCGTTATCGTGGGCAAACAGGCGTACTTACGGCAGCCGGAATCGGCATTTGTGACGGTTCTCACTTGCAGATTGCCGACCCGTCTTTCACTTTGGTCGACCTTCGCGGAAGGAACATCGTGCAGCAGCGGCCACCCATGGACAGAGCCAAGCAGTTCTTCCTCAAGAACTTTGAGCGGATACTCGTCCTCTTACTGGTCGCGTCGCTGCTCGTCATCAATTCGCTGATCGACCAGAAGTTTGCGTTCCTCAGCTTCTATTATCTGCCGATCATTCTCGCGGGATTCTTCGGAGGCCGGCGCTTCGCCGTCTTCTCAGGACTGTTCATCAGCTCCCTCGTCTTCTACTTCCAGGCGACGCAGGGGCTGGGGATGGAGGCCGGATTGACCGAGGAGGCGCTCCTCGTGCTGATTCCCTGGGGCGGCTTCCTTATTCTGACGGGTTACGTGGTCGGCGGCCTGGCGGAGCAGCGGGCCGCGCGTCTGAGCGACCTCAAGAACGCCTATCTCGCCACGCTCGAAGTCCTCACCTACCACATCGAGTCCGCCGAGCGTCATCAGGAGGGACATTCCACGCGCGTCGCCGAGCTCTCGGCCCAGATGGGGGTCGAGCTGAAGCTGACCGAATCGGAGCTCGAGAACCTGCGGATCGCCGCTCTGCTGCACGAAGTCGGCACCGCCGATCAGCGGCTGCTGCGGCTGTTATCGCGCTCGGTGACGGATGAATCGGTTGCCGTCGCGCGGGCCCTGCGCGGCGCGGCCGAGATCATCGCCGAGTATTCGCACTACTACGAGATCGTGGGCGACGACTGGGATATCGAGGCGTTGCCGATGGCCATGACGGTGAAGGTGCTGGCCGTGGCGGACGCGTTCGAAACCTTGCAGATGGCGACGCCGGTGCGGCCCGCGTTCACGCGCTGGAGCGCGCTGGAAGAGGTGGAGAAGGGAGCGGGGAAAACGTTCGCGCGTGAGGCGGTGCGCGCGCTGCGGGTCGTTGCGGGTCGTCCGGAGGTTGCGGCCCCGCTCAAGAATCTGAAGGTGGGCTAGAGCGACCGCTGGCGACCCCGCCCGCGACGCCGACGCCCAGCGCGATCATCGTTCCCACACCGACCGCCGGCAGAATCGTCACCGGGATCAGGGCCGCGGCGGCGACGGCGCCCGCGACGACCGGGGCTGATGGTCTATGGACGGCGTCGACGAAGCGGAGCCGCCGGCGCACGAAGTTTTTGGTGAGGGCATAACCACCCACGAGCGCGCTGCCGGCGAGCACGAGTCCCAGCGTAACAAACATGATGTCGCTCCTGTAAGTACGGCCTCTACGCAACTTGCGCAGGCGCCGTTTCAGGCGCAATTCTCAAGGCGTCTACCAGCGGATAGCGGCGCTCCCCCAGGTAAATCCCGACCCGAACGCCGTCAGCACCAGCACATCATCGCGTTTCAGCCGGCCGGCCGCGATCGCCTCATCCAGGGCGATCGGAATCGAAGCGGCGGTGGTGTTGCCGTACTTCTGGATGTTGCTGAAGACCTGATCGTCCCGCAGACCGGCCGCCTTCTGAACCATCTCGATAATCCGCAGGTTGGCCTGGTGGGGAACGAGCAGCCTGACGTCGGCGGGGGTGAGCTGATTCGCGCTGAGCGCGATCGCGACGGACTCGGGCATCTTGGTCGACGCGAACTTGAACACTTCCCGGCCTTCCATCACGGGCCGATGCAATCCCTGCTCCAGCATCTCCACGCTGACGTACGGCTCGTGCGCGAGTCCCGGACCGTCGACCCACAGCTTCTCGGCAAAGCGCCCGTCGGCGAAGATGTGGGTCGACAACACGCCGCGCCCGTTGTCCGTTGCGGGGCCGAGCACCACCGCGCCCGCCCCATCGCCGAACAGCACGGCGGTGTCGCGCCCGCGCGTCGTCTTGTCGAGCCCGCGGGAATGCACTTCAGCGCCCACCAGCAGAATGTTCTTGTACTGGCCTGTGCGGATCCATGCATCCGCGATCGACAGCCCATAGATGAATCCGCTGCACTGATTGCGCACGTCGACCGCGGGAATGTCGGTGAGGCCGAGCTCACGCTGGAGAAAGACGCCGTTGCCGGGCTCGAAGTGATCGGGCGTGCAGGTGCAGTAGATGATGCAGTCGATGTCGCCGGGCTGAAGCCCGGCTTGGTCGATTGCCTTGCGGGACGCCTCACGCGCGAGCCCCACGCCGGTCTCGCCCTTATCGACCCAGTGCCGCGTCTTGATACCGCTGCGCTGCACGATCCACTCGTCCGAAGTGTCCATCATTTTCGCGAGATCGTCGTTGGTCACGACGCGCGCTGGAACGTGGAAGCCGGTGGACAGAAATGCGGTGCGAGGCATCGGCGCTCTGGGTTGCGGGTGACAACGAAGCTACCAAGATTAGCGCATGGACCTCACCGTGACCAGCCAACAGTACGACGCGGTGCTCAACGCCAAGCATCTCCCCGATGTGCTGCGCAAAGTGCTCAACAAGGCGTCGAAGCACCCGAACGGCCACGTGCTGCATTTGACCTATGAAGAAGCCACCGCGCTGAACGAGCTCGCCGCGTGGAACGTGCACACCGACGCGGACGGCAACGTGACGGCGGAGTCGAAGCCCTTCGATGATCTCATTCGCGCGATCATGACCCACCCGGAGTTTTGATGCGACTCGTACTGCTGTTGTTGCTCCTGCCGTCGTCGATTCTCGCCCAGAAACGCGCGATCACCTTCGAGGACTACATCGCGCTCAAGGCGGTGAGCGATCCGCAGCTCTCGCCGGACGGGAAATGGGTGGCGTACACGGTGTCCACGCCGTCACTCCAGGACAATCGCAACGTGGCGCGGATCTGGGTGGCGGAGGTGGCGACGGGCAAGACGCGTCAGGTGACGAACGGGCCCGGTTCCGACCGGCAGCCGCGCTGGTCGCCTGATGGAAAGACGCTGGCGTTCATCTCGACGCGCGAGGGTGGCGCGCAGGTCTGGATCCTGCCGATCGCCGGCGGCGACGCGCGCAAAGTGTCGAGCCTCGGCGACGGCGCGGCCGACCCGCTCTGGCTCCCCGACGGCTCCGGTCTGCTGGTCGTCAGCGACATCAAGTGGCCCGAGCGCCAGGAGATCGACGAGCGCAACGGACAATACCCGACCGAGGCGAGGATCTGGACCGGATTGTTCTGGCGTCACTGGGACGACTTCCGCGCCGGCAAGCGCCAGCACCTGTTCCGCGTCGATGTCGCCAGTGGGAAGGCGACGGACCTGACGCCGATCGATCACGACGTGCCGACGATTGCGACCGGTGGCGACGGAGACGTCACCGTATCGCCGGACGGCAAGGACATTCTCGTCGCGATGCACGGCGACAGCATCGTCGCCGACAACACGAACGTCGACATCTACGCCGTCGACAGCGGCAAGGTCGTGCGCATTACGACGAACGCCGGCGCCGACAACACGCCGCGGTATTCACCGGACAACCGGTACGTGTCCTATCTCTCGATGGACCGTCCCGGGTTCGAGGCGGATCGGCTGAAGTTGATGATCGCGGATCGGCGCAGCGGCTCAGGCGCGCCGGTGGATGCGACGGCGGGGTGGACGCTATCCGTGGGCGGGTACGCGTGGTGCCCCAACTCGCGCTGCGTCTACGCCGTGGTCGAAGAACGAGGACGCGACAACATCTACCGCATCGACATCCCCGGATTCAAGCGGGCGCGCGTGATTTCAGGCGGCGTGAACACAGCGGTGCAGGTGGGTCCGGACAGCCGCACGCTGGTCTACCTGCACCAGACGAACACGCAGCCTCCGGAAGTCTGGGTCAACAGCAGGGCGCTCACGCACCACAACGACTCGGCCCTCGCCACGCTCGACCTGCCGCCGCTCGAGGAGTTCGGGTTCGTCGGCGCGCTCGGCGACTCGGTATTCGGCTGGACGCAGAAACCGCCGGGCTTCGACCCAACCAAGAAGTATCCGCTCATTTATCTGATTCACGGCGGCCCGCAGGGGGCGTGGCTCGACAACTGGGGCCCACGCTGGAACAACCAGATGTTCGCCGCGCGCGGGTTCGTTATCGCGGAAGTGAACTTCCACGGCTCGACGGGCTACGGGCAGAAGTTCACGGACGCGATTTCGCAGCATTGGGGCGACTATCCCTACGAAGACCTGATGAAGGGGCTCGACGTCGTCGCCCGGCTGCCGTACGTGGACTCGACGCGCATGGGGGCCGCGGGCGCGTCGTACGGCGGCTACATGATTCTGTGGCTCGCCGGACAAACCAACCGGTTCAAGGTGCTGGTCGATCACGACGGCGTGTTCAATCCGGTCAGCATGGCGGGATCCACCGAGGAGCTGTGGTTCACCGACTGGGAGTTCGGAGGTCCGCTCTATCGGAACCGGGAGCTATACGAGAAGTGGTCGCCGCTGAATCACGTGAGCAACTGGAGGACGCCGCTGCTCGTCGTGCACGGCCAGCTCGACTATCGCGTCGATCTGTCCGAAGGCTATCAGGCGTTCACGGCGGCGAAGCGGATGGGGGTCGACGCGAAATTCCTCTACTTCCCGGACGAAGGGCACTGGGTGCTGCGTCCCCGCAATCGCCGCATCTGGTGGGGGACGGTCCTCGACTGGCTGGAGGCACATCTCCGTGAAAGCGCTCACCCGTAACACGCTGTTCGCGCTCCCGCTGGCGCTGCTGCTCGGCGCGCTGCTGCCGGAGGGCTACGACCTGCTGGATGGTTTTACGATCGCCTTCAGCTTCACCTTCGTGGGATATCTGGTGGAGAAAGCGCTGCTGAAGATCCCCGGAATCGAAACCGCCGGCGGCAAGATCATCCGTGTGTTCGGATGGTTCGCCGGCGGGCTGTGGTGTTACGTGCTCGCTCGCTGGGCGCTGGTGGCGTACGGGCGCGATACGTCGCAGCTGCCGGGGCTGCTCTGGGGCGGACTCTTCTTCATCGCGCTGCAGTTCGTCGTGCACGGGCTGCTGCAGGCTTCGGGAAAACCGAGCTTCTACGGCGGCCAGCAGCTCGAGTCGGAGACTACGGTCGCGCGTTAGCGGCTTCCGGCTTGCTCCAGACGTTGTTCTGGCGTCGCACGTCCGGGAAATTCTTGTCCGGATCGATTTCCACTTTGACCAGCTCCTTCTCGAACGCGCGCACGTACGTGAAGTGGTTGCCTTCGAACCAGATTTCCACCGGTAGCCGCACGTCTTCCTTGCTCGCATCGGCAAAGGTGAGCCGCAGGTCGACGGGCATCGGCAGCCCGCCGGGACTCGACAGGAAGATTCCAGTGTACGTGGTCCCGGTGGAATCGCGCCGCGTTTTCACGGAATCCACCGCCTCATCGATGACATCGGTCCGGTAGAACCAGCCGCGCCAGAAGTAGGACAGATCTTCGCCCACGCCGTCTTCGATCGAGCGGAAGAAGTCCGCGGGGGTGGGATGCTTGAATGCCCACTGATTGATGTAGTCACGGAAGGCGGCGTCGAATCTGGTCGAATCGAGCATCGCGTGGCGCAACAGGTAGAGCCCGGTCGCCGGTTTGTTGTAGGCGACCTGGCCGAGCAGCTCGGGCGTCACGCGATCGGCCGGGGTGATCCCCGGCTCATCGCGCCCGGTGGCGGCGAACTGCGCCCACTGCTCCGCCTGGCCCCGCGTGCGCAGCCAGGCCTGATCGGGGAAATATTCGCGTGCCGAGTAGATGTTGATGAAGCTGTTGAACCCTTCGTCCATCCAGGCGTAGAGCCGTTCGTTGTTTCCGACGATCATCGGGAACCACTCGTGGCCGAGCTCGTGGGTCGTGACGCCGAACAGTCCTTCGCGGCTCCGGCGATTCGCGCAAAACACGATCATCGGATATTCCATCCCGCCGACCGGTCCGTTCACGTTGATCGCCGTCGGATAAGGATAGGGGAACCACTTTTCCGAATAGTGCTTGATCGAATGCCGCACCATGCGGGTCGATTCACGCCAGATCGAGTCGGCCACCGGCGGATAGAAGGACTGCATCAGGATCCCGTTCCAGCCGCTCGCGTCCCAGATGAAGTTCGGCGCGGCGGCCCAGGCGACGTCGCGCACATTCTGCGCCGAGAACCGCCAGGTGAGCGGTCCGCTCCCGGCCGGGCGGCTCGACGCCCGTCCAACATCGGCTTTGGAGATGATCGGCACGGTGGAATCCGACCGCAGCGCCCGCGCGAGTCGCGCGCGCTGCTGCGCCGTGAGCACCTCCGCCGGATTCATCAGCCGTCCGGTGCCGGCTACCACGAACCCGCGCGGCACCGTGATCGCGAAGTCGATGTCGCCGTACTCGAGGTAGAACTCGCCCTGCCCGAGGTACTGCTCTGTATTCCAGCCGCTCACGTCATCGTAGACGGCCAGCCGCGGATACCACTGCGCGATTTCGTAGAGCCACCCTTCGGCAAACTGCTCGCGTCCCATCCGATCGGCGCCGTGCTCGGGAACCTGGAACGAGAACGGGATCTCGAGCGAGACCACGCCGCCTTTCGGCGCCAGGGGCCGATCCAGCTCGACGCGCATGAGCGTGCCGTTCTCGATGGTCCTGAGCGCCGTGCGCGCCGGAACCGCCCGGCGGCCGGACGCGCGGACGGCCGTGACCGACTCTATGGTGAATCCGCCCCTGAAGCCGCGCGCGGCAAACCGGGCGTCAGGCGGCGTGAGCGCCGCGCCGCGGCTGTCTTCGCGGAACAGGTTTTGGTCGAGCTGAAGCCACAGGTAGCGGAGCGTGTCGGGCGAATTGTTCGTGTACCGGATCGTCTCGCGACCGGCGATGGTGTGCGTGGCGGTATCGAGCGAGACCGCGATCGTGTAGCTCACGCGCTGCTGCCAGTACTGCGGCCCCGGCCTGCCCGAGCCTTCGCGGATCAGCGAGGGCGCCGGCAGCTCCAGGCGACGAAACGGCGAGGTATCGGTGCGGGCAGGCGGCAGCGGTGGCAACGTCGGTTGCTGGAACGTCGCGAGCAGGAGGGAGAGAGCGATCATGTCGCAAATCTACCCCCCTCGCGCGCGGTTCGTGCCGGGCGCGTCCGGCCCGGATAGATTCTTCGCACGATGCGGACGCGTTCCTCAACTCAGGTAACGGTCGCGCTCGTCGCGGTGGTCGCGGCGTGCTCGCACACCGAGCCGTTTCGTCCGGGTCAGGGCGGCGCGAACGAGCCGCTGTTCCCCGGGTCGCCGGCGCAGCTCACGTTCAATCCGGGCGAAGATCTCGTGCCAGCGTGGCTGCCGGATGGAAGCGCCTTTATCTACACCGCGGAGCGCGGCGACCGCGCCGACCGCGACCGCTGCTTTGCCACGATGCCGGCGCGGGGCGGATCCATCACGCGGTACGCGTGCCGTACCCAGGTGGCGGACGACTCCATCAACGTGTTCGACGAGGCCGCGATCCGCGGCGACAGCATCGTCTACGTGCGCGCGAGCACCGAGCGGTTCCTGCAGGGACTCGGTCCCGACCGCCTGGAGCTGGTGATCGCTCCCCTCAGCGATCTGAACGCGGGGCGACTAATCCAGACCCTCGGATTCACCACGCCGTGGGGCACGACGTACGACGCGGTCTCCCACGTGACGCGGCTCGACGCCAACCGGATCGCTTTCATCGGCGAGCGTGTGACCTATCCTCGCGGCTGCAGCAGCTGCGTGCCCGACACCGTCCGCACCGGGCTCGAGATCGTGATCGCCGACATTTCGGGCGCGACACCGGCCTACACCCGGATGCCCGACGGCGATAATCCCGCGTCACTGACCGCGGCCGCGAACGGTGACACGATCTACTTCAGCCTGCAGAGCGATTCCCACGTGCTCCGGCGCACGCTTTCCACCGCGCAGACGGACACGCTGCTCGACTTGATCGCCGGTCCCGTCATTGATCTCACCGTCAGCAGCGGACGAGTGAGCGCCGTCGCCGGCGGCTCGTTGTATCTCGTAGACGGCGCCGCCGTCACGGAGCTGGGCGATCCGAGCTGGCTCTTCGAGCGTCCCGTGCTTTCTCCCGACGGAACGCGCCTGATCGTGACCGCCCGCCGAACCGGACCGACCGCCGACCTGTGGCTGTTCGAGCTGCCGTGAGCCCCCGTTCCTGGCTGCTCCTGTGCGCACTGTTCGGCGCGGCCCCGCTGGCAGCGCAGACCAACGGCGCGATTACCGGCCACGTGCGACAACGCACCGGCCAGGCCGTGAGCGGCGCGGAGATCGGGTTCGACGGACGCTGGGTCGCGCGGACCGACAGCAGCGGCTTCTATCGTATACGCGAAGCACGCAGCGGCTGGCATTCGGTGACCGTGCGCGCGATCGGGTTCGACACGATGCGTCGCGACAGCGTGCTCGTGCGCGCCGGCCAGGTCACCGTCGTCAACTTCACGCTCGACGTCTACACGATCGAGCAGCCGATCGTCGTCGAAGCCTACGCCGATTCGATTCTCGACCCCACGATGGTGGCTACCGTGCAGCGCATCTCGGGCGACGAGCTGCGGCGTTTTCCCGTGACCACGCTCGAGGAGGCGGTGTCGCTCTCGGCCGGCGCGGTGGGCGAGAGCTACCGCGGCGGCAGGCTGGGACAGCAGGCGTTCGTGCTCGACGGGCTCGGTGTCAAGAATCAGCTCGACGCTTCCACGGGACCGCTGGGCGTCCGCATTCCGCCCGACCTGCTGACCGAGGCGTCGCTCGTGACCAACGGTTTCTCGGCGCGCTACGGCCAGGCGATTTCGGGTCTCGTCAACGTGGTCACCAAGGACGGCGGTGATCGCTGGACTGGCCGCGCGGCATATGAGAGCGATCGATTGCTGTCCGGCAGCGCCGACATGGGGCAGGACCGCGCGGTCCTGGCGGTGGACGGGCCTCTGGGCCGCGGGATCGGCGTGGTCGCGGTGCTCGATCTCGACGGCAAGCTCGACGCCGATCCTGTGAACGCGCCGAGCCCGCCGGAGGCTCGCGACCCGCGCAACGCGAGTCCCGCATTGCTGCCGCACAACAGTGGCGAACGCTACGACGCAGCCGCGAAGCTGCGGATCCCGCTGGGTGGCGCGCAGACGCTGCGGCTGTTTGCGTTGCGGTCCGTGGAGCAGCGGCTCCTGTACGATCCGCTCTACAAGTACGACCCGCGGAACGCGCCTGCGCGCCGCGTGCGCGGCGATCTCTTCAGCGCCCATTTGCAGCGCGCCACGAATAACTTCAGCGCCGATCTTCGGGCCGGGTACTTCGCGCGCGAGTTCCTGCGGGGCGCGCTCGCGGAAGAGCCCTCGTACCGGATCGGAGCATTCACCGGGCGCACGTTCCATTTCATCGGCGAGGAGCTGGCGCGCAGCCAGGATACGGCGCTGGCGAGCGCGCCGATCGCGGGATTCGCCGCGCCCGACCTCACCGATCGCTCAGCGTGGGGCGTGCCCGCGTTCTTCCTGGGCGGCGGCTCGCGCGGTGACATCGCGTGGAATCATTTCCGCGAGCTGCGCGCCCAGGCCGACTTCAGTCTCGGCGCAACGGGCGCCGACTTCTATTTTGGCGCGGAGATCGCGCGCCAGCGCGTGCGCACGTTCCAGCGTGCCCTCGGCTACCTGCCGGTTGGCGACAGCGTGCCGCCGCCGACGGCATCGTCGTTCACGCCCACATCGGGCGCCGCCTACTTCGAGAGCCAGCTGCACGGCGCGGACTACGTCGTCACGTTCGGCCTGCGCTACGATCAGTTCAGTCCCGGCAGCGGCGTTCCAGGCTCCACGTTCGGCGCCCGTCGCTCCCTCAATCCGCGCGTGGGGTTCTCGACCGTGCTGAAGGGCGCGACCTTCGTCGCGAGCTGGGGCCGGTTCTCGCAGGCGCCCGATTTCCAGTACCTGGTCGACGCGGCGTTCGACGACACGCTCCGTACGGGCCGCTTCCGCCGCGGCAACCCGAACCTGGGGTTCGAGGACGCGACGCAATATGAGTTCTCGGTGCGCGCGCGTCCGAGCGAACAGACGACGGTGCGCGTCAGTGTATTCAGCAAGCGGCTGGACGGACTCGTTGCTTCGGTGCCGCTGGGCGTCGATCCCGACTCGACGATCTTCGGCAACGCGGACTTCGGAACCGTGCGCGGCGCCGAGCTGATCGCCGAGCGGCCGCTGCGTGACGGCTGGGGCGTGCGGGTCGGGTATACGCTGCAGAGCGCGGAGGCGAGCGCGACCGACGCGTATCAGCTCATACGCCGCATCCGGATCGGCCCGGGTGGGGACACGATCAACCCGGCGCGCGTGGAGTTCCCGCTCGACTATGATCGACGGCACAGCCTCACGGTCCTGGGACAGGCGCAGGTGAACGACAGCGCCGGCCCCCGAGTGCTCGGGGTCCGTCCGTTTGCGGGGCTGGAAGCGGCTGCGATCGTGCGCGCGAGCTCGGGGCTGCCGTACACGATGACGAACGCGACGGGTGACACGCTCATCGGCCTGCCGAACAGTTATCGGCTCCCGATGCTGATGACCGTCGATCTTCTGCTGCGGCGGCCGCTGAGATTGGGAAGATGGCAGGGGAGCGTGTATCTCGATGCGCGGAATCTGCTGAATCGGCGCAACATCGAAGCGGTGCGCCGCGAATCGGGGATGCCGAACCTGACGACGGGAGCGATCGACAGTCTGGCGGAGCGGGCCTATGCCGCGCATCCGGAAGCGATTCCCTACGAATCGCCGCGCTACCGCGCCTTTGCCGATCTGGATGGAAACGGTCTCATCGAAGGGCGGAACGAGCTGTTCCCGCTGTTTCTGTCGGCCGCGCGGGACTACACGCAGCCGCTGTTTTCATACGGGCCGCCCCGTCTCTTCCGATTGGGCGTCGAGCTGGTTTTTTAAGCCTTCCAGCACGTAACCCGCCGCGACACCGCCGACCACCATCAGCAGCCCGAGCCAGCCGAGTGTCGTGAGACGCTGGCTGAATAGGAGCAGCGCCAGCACCGCGCCGACCACAGGCTCGATCGTCGCCGCGACCGACGCCGGCGCTGCTTCGATGCGTTTCATGGCACTGAAGAACAGCAGATTGGCGGCGATTACCGAGCCGGCCGCGAGACCCAGCAACCCGAGCCAGGCATCGCCCGACGGGGGCGGCGCGGGCGGGCGGCCCCACACGAGCAGCGCGATCCAGATCAGCACCACCCCGCCTACCGCTTCGAGGAACAGCACCTTCACGACGCCGTAGCGCGGCGCGGCCCAGCGTCCCATCAACGAGGTCAGCGCGTAGCTCCCTGCCGAGAGCAGCCCGCCGGCGATCCCGGCGGTGAGTCCCATGCGTGCCGCTTCGGCCCCGGCATTGCTGCCGCCCGTGACCGTGAGTGCCACACCGATCATCACGGTGAACGCGAGCACGACGCGGGTTGGGGTCAACGCTTCCTTGAGGATGATGCGCGCGAGTACGGCGACGATCACGGGCGCGGTATAGAGCAGTGCCGCCGCTCCAGCGACGCCGGCGCCGCCGATCGCGAACTGGTAGGCGATCTCG
>DASSUS010000091.1:0-27841 GCA_035706765.1 Gemmatimonadales bacterium | reverse complement strand
TCGGATTCGCTGCGCTCGCGTGTGGATTTCGGCAACGCGCGCATCGCGCTGCTCCAGGCGCAGGCGAACCTCGCGACGGCGCAGGCGAATCTGGGCCGGCAGATCGGACTCGATCAGCCGGTGCGCGCGCTCCCCGACTCGGCCCTGCCGGCGCTCCCGGACACCGCGGCGCTGCGCGCGACCGGGCTGGAAACGGCGCCGCTCGTCGACCAGGCGTCCGCGCGCGCCCGCGCCGCCGGCGCGCAGCTGCTGTCCGCGCGTTCGCAATATCTGCCGAGCATCACGGTGTCGTACTCGAACAATCAAAACAGCCTCGAGGGGCCGTGGCACGGGCTGGGCAGCTACAACGAAACGTTCAGCTGGCGCTTCGGGTTGTCGTGGCCGCTGTTCAACGGCTTCCAGCGCGAGCAGGCGCAGGTGAACGCCTCGAGCGCGCGTGACGTGGCCAGGGCGAACGAGGCCGACGCGCGACGCCAGGTAAACGCGCAGCTCACGCAGTATCTCGCGGCGCTCGCCACGACGTACGCGCAGATCGCCATCGCGCAGGAGAACCTCGCGGCCGCTACGGAGGACCTGCGCGTGCAGAACGAGCGCTATCGCGTGGGAGCCGCGACGATCCTCGACCTCCTCACGTCGCAGGCCGCCCTGACACAGGCCGAGGTAAACGTGGTCCAGACCCGCTTCGACTACCTCATCGCCCGCGCGCAGGTCGAGGCGGTGGTGGGGCGCACGCTATGACCAGCACCGAAGCCGCGCTGTTCCGAACCGGCGACACGCCCACCGCCGACACGGTGATCCTCACGCACCATCTCGCGCGCGAGTACCACATGGGCGCCGAAGTCGTGCACGCGCTGCGCGGCGTGGACATTCAGATCAAGCGCAACGAGTTCGTCGCGATCATGGGACCGTCCGGCTCGGGCAAGTCGACGCTCATGAACCTGATCGGCTGCCTCGATACGCCGACGGCCGGCGAATACTGGCTCAACGGGCAGAAGGTGAGCGACCTGACCGACGACGAGCTGGCCCGGATCCGGAACAAGGAAATCGGTTTCGTCTTTCAGACGTTCAACCTGCTGCCGCGCGCCGACGCGCTGCACAACGTCGAGCTGCCGCTGATCTATGCCGGCATGACGGCCAAAGAGCGCCGCGAGCGTGCCGCGAATTCGCTCCGGCAAGTCGGGCTGGCGGACCGCATGGATCACCGGCCCAACGAGCTGTCGGGCGGCCAGCGCCAGCGCGTCGCCATCGCGCGCGCGCTGGTGAACGCGCCCAGCATCCTGCTCGCCGACGAGCCGACGGGAAACCTCGATTCGCAGACCGGCAACGAGATCATGGAGCTGTTTCACGAGCTGCATGACTCCGGACAGACCATCGTGCTGGTGACGCACGAACACGACATCGCGGCGCACGCGCGCCGCCAGATTCATCTGCTCGACGGAAAGATCGCGCGTGATGAGAGGACGGGAGGACAGTAACGTGAACACGACGATGCGGGGGCTCGTACTGGCGGTCGCGGGGCTGGCGGCCTGCGGCAAGCCGCAGGCGACCCCCATGTACGAAGCGGTCCCCGTCCAGCGGCGCACGCTGGTCGTGTCGGCGTCCGCCTCGGGCGCGATCGAGCCGGTGCTCACCCTGGACGTCAAATCCAAGGCGTCGGGCGAGATCATCAGCATGAACGTCGAGACCGGCGACGACGTGAAGCCGGAGCAGCTGCTCGCCACGATCGATCCGCGGATTCCGCGCAACACCCTGGCCCAGGCACAGGCGAATCTCGAAGTGGCGCAGGCCCAGCTCGCCAACGCGAGCGCGCAGCTCGCGCGCTCCGACACCCTGCTCAAGGCGCAGGCGATCACCCAGACCGAGTACGACACCGCGAAGCTGGCCTATGCCAATGCCAACGCCGCCGTGGTGCGCGCCCGCTCGGACCTCGAGAACGCGCGCGACCGGATGAACGACACGAGGCTGCGCGCGCCCGTCGCCGGAACGATCATCGCGAAGAACGTGGAGCTCGGCGCGGTGATTTCGTCGCCCACCACGGACGTCGGCGGCGGCACGGTGCTGTTCAAGATGGCGAACCTCGACACGGTGCAGATTCGCGCTCTCGTCGACGAAACCGACATCGGCAAGGTGCAGCCCGGGCTGCAGACGACGATTACGGTCGACGCCTACCCCAACCGGCCGTTCGAAGGCACGGTGCTGAAAGTCGAGCCGCAGGCCACCGTTCAGCAGAACGTCACGATGTTCAACGTGCTGATTCGAATTCCGAACCCGAGTCACCTGCTGAAGCCCGGAATGAACACCGAGGTCGAGATTCACGTCGGGCGCCGCGACAACGCGCTCGCCATTCCGAACGCGGCGCTGCGCACGCAACGCGACGTCGCGTCGGCGGCGCAAGTGCTCGGGCTCGATCCGGACGAGGTCCAGCAGCAGCTCGCCGCGGGGCGGCAGCAAACCCCGGCTCCGGCGAATCGCGACAGCGCGTCGCTCGGCGGCGGCGGCACCGGCGCGCGGCGCGACTCGGCCGCTGCCCCGGCGGGCGGCAACACGATGACGACGCCTGACGGCCGCACGATCCAGCTGCCCCCCGGTGTGTCGGCCGAGCAGGTGCGCTCGGCGTTCCAGAAGCGGATGGCGGGGCAGGAGCTCACGCCGGCCGAGCAAAGCGCCATGGCCGCGATGCGCCAGATGATGATGCGCTCGGGCGGCGGCGGCGCGCAGGGAATGCGGCGCAACGCCGACGTCTCGAACTACATCGTGTTCACGCTGAAGAACGGGAAACCGACGCCGGTGCAGATTCGCACGGGGCTCACCGACCTCGACTACATCGAAGTCCTGAACGGCCTCAGTGAGCAGGACACGGTCCTCGTTCTGCCGAGCGCGTCGCTGCTCAATGCCCAGCGCGACATGCAGCAGCGCATGCGCAACATCACCGGTGGCGGCCTGCCGGGTCTCCAGCAGCAGCCGACCACGCAGCAGCGCCCGCAACAGGCGAGGCCGTAGGATGCTGTTTGGCGAGATTTTCCAGGTTGCGCTCCAGGCGATTCGGGCGAACAAGCTGCGCTCGTTCCTGACGATGCTGGGCATCATCATCGGCGTCGGCGCGGTGATCACGATGGTCGCGCTCGGCAGCGGCGCGCAGAAATCGGTGCAGTCGCGCATTCAGGCGCTCGGGCCGACGCTGCTGACCGTGTTCCCCGGCGCGTCGTTCCGCGGCGGCATCTTCATGGACCAGCGCGTGTCGGTGACGATGGACGACTACGAAGCGCTGGCGCGCGACGCCCGCTACGCCAAAGCGGTCGTGCCGGAGCTCACGCGCAATCTCCAGATCAAGCGCGGCAACCTGAACCAGAACGTCAGTATCGTGGGGACGACGCCGAATTACCCGCAGGTGAAGAACTACACGATCGCGGCCGGCCGGATGTTCAGCGCCGGCGAGGACGAGAGCCGGCGGCGGGTCGCGGTGCTGGGCTCCGCGATCCCGGAGATGTTCAGCGCCAATCCGGTGGCCATGATCGGCCAGGAAATTCAGATCCGGGGCATTCCGTTCGAGATCATCGGCGTGCTGGCGGCCAAGGGCTCGGCCGGCGGCTTTGGAAACCCGGACGAGCAGATTCTGATTCCGCTCCAGACGGCGCGCTACCGGATCATGGGTACCGACCGGCTCCGTTCGATCACCGTGGACGCGCTCAGCGTGCCGCAGATGACGCTGACCATGATCGAGATCGAGCGCGTGCTGCGGCGCGAGCACAAGATCAGGCCGGGGGCGGAAAACGATTTCCAGATCCGGAATCAGTCGGACATTCTCGCCACTTTCCAGCAGACCACCGAGACGTTCACGTACCTGCTGGCGGGTATCGCGGCGGTCAGTCTGCTGGTGGGCGGCATCGGGATCATGAACATCATGCTCGTCTCGGTGACCGAGCGGACGCGCGAGATCGGCGTCCGCAAGGCGCTCGGCGCGACGCGCTTCAACATCATGTTCCAGTTCCTGGTCGAAGCGCTGGTGCTGTGTCTCGTGGGCGGCCTGCTGGGCATTCTCTTCGGGACGCTCGGCGCCGTGGCGCTCTCGTCGCTGATGAAGTGGAATACCTCCATCAACCTGTTCGCGATCCTGGTCGCCTTCGTCTTCAGCGCGATCGTCGGATTGTTCTTCGGGATCTGGCCCGCGCGGCGCGCCGCGTCCCTGGATCCCATCGTCGCGTTGAGATACGAATAGTCGGACGCGCGGCGTGCGTTATCTTATCGCATGCTCGTTGCTCTGCTCGCTCTTCAATCAATCAGTCAGCAACCGGTTTACGACGGGCACCTCCGTCAGATCGACGTGCGCGCTCCCCGCATCGAAGCGGCCGCCGTCCGGATCGACGGCGTGCTCGACGAGGAAGCGTGGCGCCAGGCCGCGCGCCTCGTCGGATTCAGCCAGTACCGCCCGGTCGATAGCCGGCCCGCCGAAGACTCCACCGAGGTGCTCGTGCTATACGCACCCGATGCGATCTACTTCGGCATCCGCGCTTTCGAAGCCCACGGGAACGTGGTCCGCGCCACCCTGGCCGATCGCGACAACATCGGCGCCGACGACCAGATCCAGATTCTGCTCGACACGTTCAACGATCGCCGCCGCGCGCTTTTGTTCGCGGTGAATCCGCTCGGCGCGCAGGAGGATGGCGTCCGCAGCGAAGGTCTCGCCGGAGCCGCGGGCGGCGCGAATGCCGGATTCCGCTTCGACGGCACGGTGGATCTCAATCCGGACTACGTCTTTCAGTCGCATGGGCGCGTGACTCCCGCGGGGTTCGAGATCGAGGTGCGAATTCCGTTCAAGAGCCTGCGCTATCAGAGCGCGGAGACGCAGGATTGGGGACTTCAGATCGTGCGCCTGACGCAGCACTCGGGCTACGAGGACACCTGGACCCCGGTCGTCCGGGCCAACGCGAGCTTTCTGATACAGTCCGGCACCCTGAAGGACCTCACCGGACTGCGGCGCGGCCTGGTGATGGACGTGAACCCGGAATTCACCTCGCGCGTCGACGGCCTGCCGGGTTCCACCGACTATCACTACGGCAAGGCCGACCCACAAATCGGCGCCAATCTGCGCTGGGGAGTCACCCAGAACCTCAGCGCGACTGCCACCGTGAACCCCGACTTCTCGCAGGTGGAAGCCGACGTCGGCCAGGTGACGGTGAACGAGCGCTTCGCCCTGTTCTTCCCGGAGAAGCGGCCGTTCTTCCTCGAAGGGCTCGAGCAGTTCGACACGCCCAATGCGCTGATCTACACCCGGCGCATCAACGCGCCGGTCGCGGGCGTGAAGCTCACCGGGAAGGTAGGCGGAACGGGCGTAGCCTACATCGGCGCTGTGGACGATGATGCGCTTTCAGCCAGCGGCGATCACCCCGTCGTCAACCTGCTGCGCTTGCGCCGGGATCTCGGCTCGAATTCCACTGTCGGGCTCGCGTACACCGATCGGATCGAGGGCAGCGCGTCCAACCGCGTCCTGGGCGCGGATGCGCGCGTCGTCTGGGGGAAAATCTGGTACTCAGCCGCGCAGTACGCGGGTTCGTGGACGAAGACGGGCGCGGGCTCCGGCGTCCGCTCCGGCGAGCTGTGGGAAGTGACGATGTATGATCGTACCGGCCGCTCGTACGGAAATCACGGCCGGCTCACCGGCGTCAGCGCCGACTTCGACGCGGCGAGCGGCTTCGTCAATCGGGTGAACGTGGTCCAGGGGAGGATCTTCAACCGGTTCTCGTTCTACGGAAAACCGGGCGCCCTGATCGAGGACGCCACCACGTTCATCGGGTTCGAGCCGGTCTGGCGCTACGACGACTTCTTCAAATTCCGCAGCACGCTCGAGGGCAGCATCTCGCAGCGCTGGATCCTCCAGCTGCGCGGCGCATGGGTCGCCACCCTGTTCTGGAGCAACAATCACCAACGCTTCGACCAGCCCGATTACGCCGGCTATCAAGTCGATTCGGGCGGAACGCCGGTAGGCTTCGCCGTGCCGCATGGCCTGTACAATCTGTGGAGCGGGCTCGGCGCGCTGAGCACTCCCAATCGCGCGCTCAAAGCCGACGTCAGCCTGGGATACGCGTCGGGCCCGATCTTCGCGGAGGCGTCCGAAGGACGCGCGCTCAATCTCTCCTTGAATCTCGAGTGGAAACCGACCGCCACGCTGCGCGTCTATGGACAGTGGCCGCACCAGCGCCTCACGCGCGCGGAGGACGGCAGCTGGTTCTCGACGGCGAACATCCCGCGCCTCAAGGTCGAGTATCAGCTCACGCGCGACATCTTCTTCCGGTATGTCGGTCAGTACTTCGCCCAGGAGCGGGACACGTTGCGCGATCCGCGCAGCGGCGCCCCGCTGCTGATCGACGGCGCTGTCGCGCCCCGCACCACCGAAACCGAGTTCCGGAATGACTTCCTGTTCTCCTACAAGCCGTCCCCGGGCACCGTGTTCTTCTTCGGCTACGGCTCCTCGCTGAGCGAGCCGGATCCGTTCAGTTTCCGCCACCTGGCCCGCACCGGCGACGGCTTTTTCCTGAAAGCCAGTTACCTCTTCCGCATGTGACGACGCTCGAGCACCAGCTCCTCGAAGAGCGCCTCGCGAAGCAGCGGCAGTACGTCCTCACCAACACCCGGGCCCGCTGGGGGTTTGTGGGTTTCGGCATCGTGCTGCTCGCCGCGGTCAAGCTCGCCGGGCTGACGCCCGTCGCGCCTGGGTTCATCGTGGCGTTCGCGATCGCCTTCGTCGCCGCGAACTTCGGCGTGCGCCGGTTGGTGCAGCGCTCGACGTTTCACCCGTGGCATGCCTATCTCAATCTCGCCGTCGGCTGCCTGATGATCTCGGCGGTGGTATACGCCATGGGTCCCAACGGGCACATCCTCTATGGCGCGTACCTGATCGCTCCGCTGCAGGCCGCGTTGTACCTGGAGCGTCGCGACGCGTGGGGGGCGTTGATCATCAACGTCGTCGCGTTCACGCTCGCGACCGCGCTGGCGCAGGCCTCGGGTCACGGATGGCCCTGGTCGCTGTACGTGCAGGAAGGTCTCGTGCTCGTGTTCGTGTGCGTCGCGCTGGTGCCGATGCTCGTACACATCGTGGACCGGCTGCGTACCGCGCGCGGCGTGCTGGGCGAAATCGAGCGCGGCGATCTGACGCAGCAGCTCGAGAGCGGCGCCGCGGACGTGGTTACCGACGAGCTCGGCTACCTCGGCGTGAGCGTCAACCGCACGACGGCGGCCATCGCCGACCTGATTCGCGAGATCGGGAAGCAGGGGCATGCGCTCGCCGACATGGCGGGCGAGCTCGCCGGCGCCGCGCGCGCGCTCCAGACCTCCTCGCTCTCGATCTCGAACACCACCATCCAGCTCACCGAGGGCACCGAGCGGCAGCGGCAGCTGATCGGCTATGGGCGCCAGGATTCGGAAGCCGCGTCGGGGCTCGCCACCACGCTGCACGCGCGTGCCCAGGAGGCCGAGCGGCAGATCACCCAGATCGCGCTACAGGCACACAAGCGCGGCGAGGAAGTCGCGCGCGCGAGCAGCCTGCTCATGAACCTGATGCTGCACATGGATCACGCGTCGGAAGTCGCTGGGCTGCTCGATCGCGAGTCCCGCGAGATCGGGAAGCTGGTCGACGGCATCACCAGAATCGCGAGCCAGACCGATCTGCTGGCGCTGAACGCGGCGATCGAGGCGGCGCGAGCCGGGCAGCACGGCCTGGGATTCCGGGTCGTGGCCGGCGAAGTGCGCAAGCTCGCCGAGCAGAGCGGCCGCTCCGCGGAAGAGGTCCGCACCAAGGTGCGGTCCACCCAGGAGCAGATCACTCGCGTCGTCGAGGCGATGAAGAAAGGACGCGAAGCGGCGAAGAGCGTCGGCAGCGTCGCGAGCACCGTGCAGGGCGCCCTCGACGCGATCTTCGCCGACTTGAATTCCACGGTCCAGTTTGCCACGACATTCGCCGCCGAAACCGAGAATCAGACCAAGCGGATGCGTGAAGTGTTGCGGCGCATGGAGGAAGTCGCCGCGATCGCGGAGGGCGCGGCCGACGGCGCGCGGCAGACATCGGCCGCGACGACGCAGCAGATCGAATCGCTGCGCGAGCTCACCGCGACCTCACAACATCTGTCCGACGCGGCCGGAGTGCTGGCGCGGACCGTGCAGCGCTTCCGCGTCAGCGGGAACGGCGGGAACTAGCTTCCTAGAATCCTACGGCGCGCCGCAGGCGCCGAGCCTGGGTGTTGGCGGCTCTGCGAATCTCGCCGAGATCGGCCGCTTTCAGCGCGCCATCGCGCACGACCACGCGTCCGTCGACGATCACGTGGCGCACATCCGCCGCCCGCGCGCTGTACACGATCCGCGAAACGAGATCCGCTTCCTCCGGCTGCGCGTGCGGCCCGTCGAGATCCAGCGCGATCACATCGGCGCATTTGCCCACCTCGATCGAGCCGATCTCCGCTTCCAGCCCGAGAGCGCGCGCGCCGCCGAGCGTCGCGAGCTCGAGCACCTGCGCCGCGGGCATCACCTCCGGGCCCAGTCGCGGCTTCTGCACGAGCGCGGCGAGCCGCATCTCCGCGAACCCGTCGAGCCGATTGTTGCAGGGCGCGCCGTCGGCGCCCAACGCCACACGGCAGCCGGCGGCGAGCATCTCGGGAATGGGGGCGAGACCGCTGCCGAGCTTCAAATTGGAGCTCGGGCAATGCACGACGTTGGTCGCCTGGCGCGCGAGTCTCGCGATGCCGTCCTTGTCCACCCAGACGCAGTGCGCCAGAGCGCTCCGCGGACCCGAAATGCCCACCGAGTCGAGGTAGGCGATTTCATCGTGCCCGGTGTCCCGCTTCACCATGTCGAGCTCCAGCGGCGTCTCGGCGGCATGCGTGTGGATCATCGCGCCCGCTTTTTCGGCCAGATCGCTCACCGCCCTGAGCAACGGGCCGGTACAGCTCGGCGCGAATCGCGGCGCGAAGCAATAGCGCAAACGGCCTCCGGCGGCGCCGTGCCAGCGCGCGCACAGGTCCGCGCTCTCGCGCAGCGCGCTATCGGCTTTCTCACGGAGCGAGGCGGGATTGGTCGGTGCGTCCATCAGACACTTCCCCGCCGTCGCGCGCAGGCCGATCGATTCGAGCGCTTCGAATGCGGCCCCGGTATGGCGCACCGTCTCCATGTCGAGAATCGCGGTCGTGCCGCCGAGCAGCAGCTCCGCCGCGCCGAGCATGGCGGATGCGTGGATCGACGCTTCGGTGTGCGCGGCTTCCAGCGGCCAGATCCGCTTGGCCAGCCAGTTTTCCAGCGCGAGGTCGTCCGCGAGACCGCGGAAGAGCGTCTGACACAGATGGATGTGGGCTTGAACGAGGCCGGGAAGAATGACGAGGCCGGTGCAATCGACGACGGCCGGACGGCCGGACGGCCGGACGGCACGTCCAATCCGGGTTATACGAGCGCCCTCGATCAGAACATCGGCATCCACGATGCGACGCGACGCGTCCATCGTGACCACGCGCCCGCCGCGAAGCAGCAGGGGCCTGGAGGACGGGCTCAAGGGATGATCAGGAGATCGTCGGGATCGAACGAAATCAGTCCGTACTGCGCTCCCCAATGCAAATGCGGTCCCGTGACCCGACCCGTCGCGCCGACCCGCCCGATGATCTGCCCGCGCTCGACGGTATCGCCCACGGCGACGAGGATCCGGCTCATGTGATGGTAGACGGTCATCAGCCCTTCCCCGTGATGCACGTAGACCGACCGGCCGCCATAAAAGAAGTCGCCGGTCAGGGCGACGACACCCCGATTGGCTGCTTTGATCGGCTCACCGGTGCGGCCGTCGAGATCGAGACCATAGTGCACGCTGCGCCGCACACCGTTGACCACGCGGCCCCCGCCGAAGGCGCTGGTGACGCGCGCCTGACGCGGCCGGACGAAGGGCGCCCGCCAGAGGCGCGGAACGCCGTGCGCGCGCCGCGACGCGTCACGGGAGAGCGCGCGCTCCCGATCGATCCTGGCCTGCAACGCGCTGTCGGGCGGAACCGAGAAGCGCCGCGCGACCCGGATGCGCTCGCGCGACTGGGGGCGCTCGGCCACCGGTACGCGCAGCGTCTTTCCGAGCAATCTGCCGTCCCAGCGCAGATAGAGCACGTTGATCGTCGCGCTGTCCGACGTGCTGAGCGGCACGGCCGCGAGCGCGTGGCCGTCCATGAAATGCAGCGGCTCTCCCGCCACCTCGCCGGTCAGCGCGCCCGGTGCGGAGATGCTCACGAGCGAGCCCTGTCGCGGCACCGCCGGCTCCCAACTGATGTCCTGCGCGGCCAGGATGCCGAGGACGAGAAGCAGCATCAGGTGGAAATCCGCGGACCCGCGGGCGTCGAATCCGCCATGGACGGAATGTCGAAGTACGCCTGGATCTCGTCCAACAGCTCCTCGTCGGCGTACACGCCGGCGAGAATGCGCTCGGACGTTCCGGGCTCGATCAGCAAGTACCCGAACGGGTAGTCGACGCCGGAAAGAACGATCACGCGGCGCTGGCGGTTCGGGAGCGCGACGTAGACCGAGTCGGAGTTTGTCGGCACGAGCGTGATGTTGTGGCGCGCCAGCGTGGGTGCAATGCGCTCCGTGGCGAAGTTCAGCTCGTCGAGCGCTTCCGCCTGATCGTCCGCGGAAAATGTGTCGGCGGTCGCGAGCCAGAACACGATCACCGTCGGCCCGGTGACGACCCGCGGCGTGAGCAGGATGCTGTCGGCGGAGTCGGCGGGACTGACGCCGGCGAGCGAGAGCGTGTCGACCTGTTGGGTCGAGACCGCGGCATTTTGGGACCGGCAGGCCGCGAGCAGTACGATGGCGATCAGCGTTGCCGTGCGCATGGCGAACAATATACTTAGCCCATGAGCACCGCAGTTCGGACCGAGACTCCCGCCGCCAAGCGCCATCATTGGATCGTCCGGCTCACGCACTGGCTCTCGTTCCTGCTGCTCGTGGGGATGATCACCAGCGGGCTGCAGATCTACGCCGCGTACGCGAAGTTCGGCGAGCGTAACGGCCCGTATTACGTGAATGCTTTCCAGGACCGCGCATTCCCCGAAGCGGTACGGCTCGGCGGCTGGCTGGCGGGCGGAATCAACTGGCATTTCGCGTTGATGTGGCCGCTGATGTTCGCCGGCGTGCTGTATTTGAGTTATCTCGCGGGGAGCGGTGAATGGCGCTCGCTGTTGTTCCGCCCCCGCGATTTGCGCGGTGCGATCGAGATGCAGAAGTACTACCTGCGGCTGCGCAAAGACCATCCGCCCCAGGGCAAGCACAATCCGCTGCAGAAACTGGCCTACACGTTCATCATCGTCGTCGGAGCGCTGGCGGTCCTGACCGGTTTCGCGATCTACAAGCCGACCCAGCTCTCGTGGCTTACCGCCCTCTTCGGCGGATTCCAGGCGGCGCGCTACTGGCACTTCTGGACGGTGTGGATTTTCACCGGATTCCTGATCGTCCACGTGATCCTGGTGTTCGTCGTCGATCCGGCGTCGCTGCGCGCGATGATCTCGGGATGGTACCGGGGGAGATTTCCCAATCATGACTGATCGCCGCGCGTTTCTGCGCTTGCTGGCCGGTGGAGGCGCCGCGTCATTGGTCGCCGCCTGCGGCTGGGACGGCGGCAATGCGATCCGCCCGCTGTTGCTGGACGTCAGCCGAATCAACGATTGGGTGGGCGAAAAGGTCCTGTATTCGCCGCGGCGCCTGGCGCGCGAGTACCCGATCAGCGAGCGAACGAGAGGAGTGCCAAGCTACTTCATCTCACCGAAAATGCCGGTGCTCACCGATCCCGCGACGTGGCGGTTTCAGGTGGGCGGGCTCGTGCGCAAGCCGCAGTCGTTTACGATCGAGGATCTACAGCGTCTGCCGGCGACATCGTACACGGTGAAGCATCACTGCGTGGAAGGCTGGAGCGCGATCTCGACGTGGCACGGCGTTCCCGTCTCAGCGATCGCGGAGCGCTGCGGGCTGCTGCCGCAGGCGCGCTACGTGCGGTTCGATTCGTTCGACTCGAACTACTTCAACGGCTGGGACCTCGCGAGCGCGATGCATCCGCAGACGATCCTCGCCTACGGCATGAACGACAACCCGCTCCCGCCCACGCACGGCGCGCCGCTCCGCTTGTATGCGCCAACCAAGCTGGGCTACAAGATGACGAAGTACCTCGTGTCGATGACGTTCACCGCCGAGCGGCCGGGGGGATTCTGGGAAGACCAGGGCTACCCCTGGTTTGCGGGCGTGTAGTCAGCCGATCCGCTCCAGCGCGTCGTGCATCTCCGACGCGCTCGCGAATCGATCCTTCGGCTCCTTCGCCATCGCCTTGAGAACGAGCGCCGACAGCGCGATCGGCACTTCGGGGTTCAACGTGCCCGGATCGGGCGGCTGCTCCTCGAGATGCTTCGCCACCAGCGCCCACGTCGTCTCCGCTTCGAACGGGACGCGGCCCGTCACGCACTCGAACAGCACCACCCCCGCCGCGTAGAGATCGCTGCGCGCATCGAGCTCCGCCCCCGATAACTGCTCGGGAGACATGTAGTCGGGGGTGCCGATCGACGTCCCCGCCTCGGTAAGTCCCTTCCCTTTCGGCGGGTTCGCGAGCCGCGCGATGCCGAAGTCCATCACCTTGAGAAAGCCGCTCGGCTCGACCACGATGTTCTGCGGCTTGATGTCGCGATGAATCACGCCCTCGGCGTGCGCGACCTCGAGCGCGCGGCACAGCTGCTTGCCGACGGTCAAAGTCACGCTCACCGGCAACCTGCCGCGCGACGCAATGAGCTGCTTCAGCGACGTCCCTTCCACGTACTCCATCGTCAGGTAATACATCCCGTTCTGCTCGCCCAGGTCGTAGGTGCGGACGACGTTGCGATGGGCGATCTTGCGCGCGAGCCGGATCTCCTGCTTGAACCGGTCCAGCGCCGCGCCGCCCCCGGCCAGCGCTTCCGGCCGCAGCGTCTTGATCGCGACCGGCTCCTGCAGCTCGCGGTCGAACGCGCGGTACACGACCCCCATCCCGCCGGCGCCGACGATCTCCTTCACTTCGTAACGGCCCGCGAAGATCGCTCCGGGACGCAGCTGGTCGCCGCCCGCGGCTCGCACCTCCGTCGGCACCGACTCGATGCGCTGCGTCGGCGCGCCGCCGGACGCCTGCATCATGTAATCGACCAGCGACGCTTTCGCCTTGAGATCCTCGACCAGGCTCTTGAATGCCTGCGACAGAATGCCGATCTCGTCGCGCGACTTCACGTCGATTTCGACGCTGTAGTCGCCGTCCTGCACCTGGCGCGTCGCCCTGACGAGCCGGCGCACCGGCCCCGCGATCTGGCGGGCCTGCATGAACGCCCAGATCAGCGCCAGCAGTACGCCCAAACCCACGGCCCAGAGCATGGTGCGCTGCAGCGTGTTGAAGACCGCCAGCTCGGCTTCGCGCGAGCGCAGCGCCGCGAAACCGCCCCGCACGTCGCCGCTCGGCGACCGGATCGCCCCGGCGAGCCCGATCAGATGCTGGCCGTTCATGGTCGCGGCGAGCGGCGTCCCGATACCGGTATCGGCGGCGAGCGAGTCGACGTTGACCGCCTCCTGCAGCACGCTGCCGATACCCTCGGCGGGGACGGTGCTGCCCACGACGACGGGCTTGTTGAGCGTGTCCAGCGAGAAGAACACCACGTCGGAATTGGTGGCCTGCTTGATCGCGCCGGCGAGCGAGTCGTCGATCTGGTACGTCGCGACCAGCGCGCCCAGCGGCGCGGCGGTGGGCCGGTCGCGCAGCGGCGTCCCGACGGCGATGAACATCGCGCCGCGCACGTCGTCGAGCCACGCGCCGCTCGTCTGATCGCCGCTCAACGCGTTCGCGACCAGCGGCGCGATCGACAGGTCGCGGTCGTACTGCTCGCGGTAGTCGGTGCGCGCGATCAGGATCCCGTCGCTGTTGGTCACCAGCACCCAGGAAGCCCCGATCAAGCCGCGAATGTCGTCGGCCTGATCCAGCGCCTCGGCGCGGTCGCGCTGATTGAGCAGCCGCTGGCGGTACTGCGGCACGTCGGTCGCGACAGTGCTGGCGCGTCCCAGGGTGCGAGTGCGCGCCGCGAGATAGGCGTCGACCGCGCGACGGGTCGACTGCAACGCCCGATTGATCGACGCATCCGCGGTGCGATTCGCCTGCAACGAGGTCACACCGAAGGTCAGCCCCAGCACCGCCACGACGAGCAGCGTCGAGGCGAGGAAGATCTTCGCCGTGAGTCCGAACGCCGGCTTAGTAGCGTTCGCGGCCGGCATTGGTCGGATAGTTGCGCCCGTACTTGTTGCGATGCGGCTGCCACCTGTAGCCGCGCGCGTTCAGCGCGATTTGAAGCGTCCCGCCGGAATCGGCCGTCACGTCCTTGACCACCTCGGTGGGTATGCGCTCGTGCCAGACGTGCAGCCGGTGGCGCCCCGCCGGTACGTTGTCGATCACGAAGCTGCCGTCCTGCCCCGGCTGCGCGTAGAACCGGTTCGCCATTACGAGCACGTAGGCCACCATCCGCGGGTGCACGTTGCAGTAGACCCGAACCAGTCCCGCCTGCTCGAACGTCCGGCTCCTGGTCTCACCGCGACCGTACAGCCCCAGGTCGAATGTGTTCGGCTCGCTGAGCGAGAACACGTTGTGATTGAACGGATCGTGATTGGGAAAGCGGACCGTCGATCCGAGCGGGACGACGACCACGTGCGGCGCGTACACCTTGTCGGTGATCGCGATGTCCACCGTGACAGGTTTGGCCGCCGTCGCGGCGGAATTCGGACCTTCCAGGTAGAGCACCGCGTCGCCAAGATCGGGCGACGGCCTGTTGTCTTTTTCCAGAATGACGATACGACCGGCGATTCGGCTCGCCGTGCTGGCGCTTCCCCACCCAACCAAGAGCGCCATGATCGCGGTGAACACGCGCATCCGATCTCCCGAATTCCGTGCGTCTGTTGCGTCTGAGTGTTCGAGCTTACTGTAGTGCTAACCAACTCGCCAGGAGCGAGCCGTGATGCCGGTCCTGCTTCTCGTCGCTCTCATCGCACAGCAGCCTGCATCGCCCCCGCCCCCACCCCCGCTCCCGCCCCCCACGGCGCAGCCGGCAGCGAGGCGCACCGTCGAATTCACCGGCAGCGTGCTGATGAACGGCTTCTATAATAGCGCGCGCACCAACAACAGTGACGTTCCCGTGTTCGCCGACACCGACGCCGTCGGCGTCAAAGGCGCGAGCGCCACGCTGCGCCAAACGCGACTCGGCATACTCGTCACCGATCCGCAGGTGCTGGGCGGCAGCTTCAGCGGCGAAGTCGACATCGACTTTTACGGTGGGCAGCTCGCCGCGGCCGGAAACCGCACCTTCCCGGTGGTGCGGCTGCGGCGCGCGATCGGCACGGTGCAGTGGACGCACTTTCAGCTGATGCTCGGCCAGGAAGCGCCGCTCATCGCCGAGCGCAATCCGCTGTCGCTGGCGAGCGTCGGCGTGCCAGGGTTCACCAGCGCCGGGAATCTCTGGCTCTGGATTCCACAGCTGCGGCTGACGGCGGAGTACGGCTACACGCTCCGTCTCGCCTTCCAGGGCGCCGTGCTGGCCCCGATCGCCGCGGGGATCCAGGGACCTTCCGTGACGCAACCCGACTCGGGCGAGCGCAGCGGCCGGCCGTACTTGCAGGGCCGCGTGCGACTCGGCTGGGGCCCGACTGACGATCCGAGCGAGGTGGCGATCGGCGGACACGTCGGCTGGATCCGGGGACTCGATTCCGCCTCGGGCGACACGCTGCTGATCTCGAGCGCGATCACCTTCGACACGCGGCTCCGCCTGGGTCCCGCGGAGATTCTGGGCGAGGCGTTCGTCGGCAAGGCGCTCGCGGGACTGGGCGGCGGCGCGATCGGCCAGAATGTCGGCGTGGGCGGCGCGCCGGTGCGGACGAACGGCTTCTGGACGCAGATCAACATTCGCCCGCGCGCAGGCTGGATGTTCGGTGGAGGCTGCGGAGTCGACGATCCGAAAGAGGTCGACGTCCTGCCGACCGGCCGCCTGCGCAACTTCGTTTGCGAGGGGCATGCCGAGTGGCGGCCCCCCGGTCCGCTGGTGTTTGGATTCGAGTTTCGAAGGCTCGAGACGCGGCATCAGGCGGGCGAGTTCACGGTCAATCACCTGAACCTCGCCGCCGGCTACCGGTTCTAGGAAATCCGCAGCACCCGCTGGCAGTAGCGGCAGGCGATATCACGCGGCACGCGCCAGCGACCGCCCGTATCGAGTTTCTGCGGCTTGCCGCAATCAGGGCAGACGCCCTCCGCCGCCAGGACGATCTGATTCGCGTTCAGCCGTTCGAAGAATGTGTACGCGCCGTAGAGAGCGAAGGATGGCACCAGCACGAAATGCGCGACGGGAATGAACACGCTCCCGATCGCCGCGGCCAGGAACGTCCCCAACCCCTTCAATGCCCGGCGCACCCGCTCGCGCTTGTCGAACGACAAAATCGTGACCGTTGCAATCGTGGGTTCCGGCGCGTAACCGGTCAGCCTGTACTGGAGCGTTTCCGTCATTTCTTTGCGTCTCGTCTGATGCGCCGCCGCACGCGCCGCGCAAAGGAGCTCAGCCATCCCGATTCCCGCGCCTGTTCCTCATTTGTCGCGTGCAACCACACCGCCATGACGCCCGCGCGCCCGAGCAATCCGACCAGTTTGCCGGGATCCGACCGCTCGACCACCGGCAGCCGCCCGATGTCATGGGCGATCATCTTCGCCGTCGCCTCTTCGAGCAGCTCGTCACCGTGAGTCACGACGGTGCGCCGGGTGACCAGGTCGGCCACCGTCGCGAGATCGTCGTCTTCGCGCTCGAGCGCGCGGACCAGATCGCCGCGCGTCACGATCCCAACGAGCCGCTCCGCGTCGTCCACGACCGCCCACTCGTGCCGGCGTGCCATCACCGGATCCTCGTCGGCGAGGCGCTGGAACAGCCCGTCCACGGGCAGCGTCGCCGGCACCGTCGGCACGTCGCGCTCCATGACGTCGGCGACGCGCATGAGATGGAGCGGATTCACGATGTACTCGCGCATCACGTGGTACCCGCGTCGCGCCATCTTCTCGGTGAGGATCGACCGCTTCATCAGGAGAACCGTGACCGCGTCGGCCGCGACGCAGGCGACGAGCAAGGCCGGGAGCAGGTTGACGTCGTGGGTGACCTCGACCATGAACGCGATCGCCGTAAACGGCGCCCGCATCGTCCCGCCCATCATCGCGCCCATGCCGAGCGCGGCCCACACGCCCGGATCAGCGCCGGGCAGGAACGGTCCCGCCAGCGCCCCGAGCGCGCCGCCGATGATCATCAGCGGCGCGAGCACCCCGCCTGAAGTCCCCGATCCCAGCGCGATCGCCCAGATCACTGCCTTCGTGATCAGCAGGCCGAGCAGGAACGTGCCGATCAGCCGGGCATTCAGCAGATCGCGGATCACGTCGTATCCGACCCCGAGCGCGCGCGGGTAGAGCAGTCCGCCGACTCCGACCGCGATGCCGCCGATCGCGGGCCACCACATCCAGTGAATCGGCAGCCTGCCGAAGAAATCCTCGGACGCGTACACGAGGCGCGTGAGGCCGCCCGAGCCGAATCCGGCCACGAGTCCGAGCGCGAGCGCGCTGCCCAGGCCGATCACCGCCAGTGGCGCGTGCGCTGGAGTGGGAAACACGGGCCCCGCGCCGAGCAGGGGCACGCGCAGCGCGGCGGCCACTGCCGCCGCGCTCGCGACCGGAATGAAGCTTCTGGGTTTCCACTCGAACAGTAGCAGCTCGACCGCGAGCAGCACTGCGGCGAGTGGTGTGGCGAAGATCGCGGACATGCCCGCCGCCGCGCCCGCGACGAGCAGCGTCTTGCGCTCGGCGGCGGAAAGGTGGAAGCCCTGGGCAAACAGCGAGCCAAAGGCCCCGCCCGTCATGATGATCGGCCCTTCGGCGCCGAACGGTCCGCCCGTCCCGATCGACAGCGCCGAAGAGAACGGCTTCAGCACCGCCACGCGCGCTTCCATCCGGCTGCGACCGATCAGGATCGCCTCGAGCGCTTCCGGGATTCCGTGCCCCCGAATCTTTTCCGATCCGTAGCGTGCCATCAGTCCGATCAGCAGGCCCCCGATCACGGGAATGAACACGGCCCAGATACCGAGCAGATGCCCGGCCGGCGAGGCGAGCTCGCTGGCGGAGAAGCGCTGGAAGTAGAAGAGGTTGGTGAAGAGACCGATCAGCTTGGTGAGCGCGAGCGCGACGAACGCACCGACGACACCGAGGAACACCGCCATGATGGTTACGACGAGCACGCGCGGGCTGGCGGTGAAATCCCCGCGGTTTGCGTCGGCAACGGCAGACATGATACGTGAAATCTAGTCGAGGTCCGGCGGTTCTTGGTGCTTCTCGCGCCGGCGATACGCCTTTTTGGAACGGTGGACTTTGTGCGACGGGGTGTCGAGGCGCTCTTTGACCGGCGCTTTGGGGTTCGGCACGCGCACGACCAGCTTTTTTTTCTGGCGCTTCCTGGTCATCCGCCGAGCCGTTCGCGGATCTGCGGCGCGTGATGTCGCGCGTGCATCTGATGAAACCGAATCCACTCCGAGAGGTTCAAGTCACCGAGGCGCGGGTGTTTGAGGAAGAGATCGCCGGGCCGGCGCGGCAGCAGCTCACGCTCGAGCGCTTCCCATCTGCCGATCCCGTCGCGAAAATGCGACTCCGCCGCCGCCCGCGAGATTCCCGGCATCGGGACCGTCCCCTCGGGTGCGCGGATCCCCTGTGGATACCAGCCCAACCCCAGGATCACGAGCCCACCAGCCCATTGAACCAGGCTGCGGCGCCGGCGCGCCATGGGCGGCCGGTCGCGCCGCTCCTCGAACTTCTGCGCGCTTCCGACGAGCCCGATCGCGAGGTGCTCGACGATCTGCGCCGGCGTCCATTTTCCCGCTGGTCCGCGCTCGCACTCGGCGTCCGACCGACCCCGCAGGGGATCGAGCACCAGCGCGGAGATCTCGGCGAGCCGGCTCATCGCGTTCGGGCCCGTCGACTACTAGTTTCCATCCGACCCGACATGCGGGGAATTTGCGAGTGAACCTGCTGCGCCGCCACCCGGTTGCGATCGTGCTGGCGTTCCTCCTTCTCCTCACTGCCATTCGTCCGTTGCCTTCCATTGTCGACGCCGTCACCGGCTCCGTACCGGGCGACGCCGACCTGGTCCGCCCCACGCTCTACGTGATGTTCGCGCCGCTGTCGAATGTCCTCGACGGGCTCACCTTTTTCAGTCAGGCGCGGGCCGAGTGGGCATTGGCGGTCTGGCTGATCGCGCTGGCCGCCTGGGGCGCGCTGCGTCGTACGGCCACCGCCCCCACCTGGCGGCGCCGGGTGGCGCGCGCGCTGATCGGACCGGCGCTGCTCATCGTGCTCGCGGGCGCCGCCGTGCTGCTGCCCCGCCCCGTGCCGCGGCTCATTTCCACGAGCGGCGCGGGAACGGTGATCGACTATCACGCGCACACCAGCGCCTCACACGACGGGCGGCCGGGCTGGACGCTGGCGCGCATGGCGCGCTGGCACGCTCGGCAGGGATTCAACGCGACGTACGTGACCGACCACAACACTGTTTACGACGGATCGCTCCCCGCGCCGGCGGGCGTGCGGATCGCTTTGCTCCCCGGCGTCGAGTGGAGCGTCTATCGCCAGCACGTGATCGCGATCGGCCCGGTCGAGCCGCTGCCGCGCGACAGTTTCGGCGACAGCACGGCGCGGATGCTGCGAATTTTTTCCGCGATCGAGCGCCAGGGCGCGTTGAGCATCGCGTCGCTGCCCGAGTATTGGCGCAATCATCGCGACGATTTGGGCGCGTTCGTCGTCGCGGGAGTGGACGGCTTTGAGATCGTGAACTGTTCCCCGAAGGGCCTCGCATTCCCGGCGAGCGGCCGCCGCGAAGTCCTCACGCTCGCGGGCCATCACGATCGCATCGTCGTGGGAGCGAGTGACAATCACGGCTGGGGCCAAGTGACCTGCGTCTGGAACGTGTCGCACCCCGGCGCGCAGGGATTTCAGACCAATCGCGTCTTCGCCCGCCCGCTCGCCCTGGTCCAGGGGGAGTGGCGGCCCTGGACGGCGCCGGTCACGCAGCCCTGGTTTCTGCTGCGCTCGTTGAGCTGGAGCGAGCGCGCCAGCTGGCTCACGTGGGTCGTCATCATTCTGTTGTACCGCGCGCTGCCCAGACGCGAAGGCCAGCCGGCTGGTATCGGAATCCTGGCGCGCTCGATCTTCCGCCGTCCCCGAGCGTCGAGGCCCGAGTTTCCGCCCCCTGACAAGACTCCGACGTGACTGATCGCAACGAATTGGCGAAGTTGCACGTCTTAGTCGCAGGTCGTGCGACTCGCATCCTCCCCCTTTTTGGAGATCATCTCATGCAGGCAGCTGGTCGTTGGATACTGCTCGGGGCGTTGCTGGTGTTCCCCGCTCAGATCGGAGCGCAGGCCGCGCTGCCGCTCAAGCGCGCGCCGGCTCGGACCCAAACGTCGATCAGTCCCGCGGATCTCATGACCCGCCTCTACATGTATGCGGACGACTCGATGATGGGTCGCGAGGCGGGAACGGCATACAATCTGAAGGCCACCGAGTACATCGCGGCGGAAGCGCGGCGGCTGAAGCTCGTTCCCGGCGGTGATTCGGGCACCTACTTCCAGAATGTGCCGCTCGTGAGCCGCGCGCTCGACGCGTCGTCGGCGATCACGATCGAGGGCACGTCCCTCAAGGCATGGGACGACTTCGTCCCGCGGGATCCCGGTCGGGCGACGCGCCCGTTCGACGGCGCGCAGACGATCTACGCCGGCGTCTGGCCCGACAGCAACATGATCGGCGCGGAGCAGGCGGCCGGTAAATTCGTCGTGCTGGGCGCTCATAGCGGCGACGTGCCGCTCGCGCAGCAGATCAACCGCGGCGCGATTCTGGCGCGCTACCGCACCGCCGCGGGGATCGCGGTCGTGGCGCTCGAAACCTTCCCGCAGCCGGCGATCGCGTTCTTCCGCCAACCTCAGATGACGCTGCGCGACGCGACGCCTTCGCCGACGGATACGGTCAGTATTCCGGTCTACATCTACGTCGCGGCACCGACCGCGGGCCTCATGTTCGGCGCGCCGCTCGACAGCGTGAAAGTCGGTACGCTCGGGAAGGCGGTGCGCGGCTCGGTGTCGTTCAGCGACACGCCGGCGCCGGCACGCAACGTCGTCGCGATTCTGCCGGGGAGCGATCCCAGGCTCAAGGCCGAGTACGTGGCGATCGGGGCGCACAGCGATCACGTGGGCAGCGACGGAACGTCGGCGGATCACGATTCGCTCCGCGCCTACAACGACGCGGTCCGGCGCTTGCAGAACGCCGCGCCCGACCATCAGGTATCGCAGGCACAGCTCCAGCAAATTCGCGTGAACATGGACAGCATCCGTGCCGCGAGGAGCGGAGGCGCGGCGCGGCGCGATTCGATCTTCAACGGCGCCGACGACGACGGCTCGGGGACGACCGCGGTCCTGGAGATCGCCGAGGCGTTCGCCGGCGCGCGCGTGAAGCCCAAGCGCTCGTTGATCTTCGTCTGGCACACGGCCGAGGAGCTGGGGCTGTTCGGGGCGCGCTACTTCACCGATCACCCGACCGTGTCACGCGATTCGATCGTCGCGCAACTGAACATGGACATGGTGGGCCGCGGCCGCGCCGACGATGAAAACGGCGGCGGCGCCGGGTACCTGCAGCTGATCGGCACGCGCCGCCTGTCGACCGAGCTCGGCGATCTGATCGAGACGGTGAACAAGGCTCGGCGCCAGCCGTTCACCTTCGATTATCAGTACGACGCTTCAGGCCATCCCGAGCAGTTTTACTGCCGCAGCGATCACTACATGTACGCGCGCTACGGGATTCCGATCGCGTTCTTTACGACCGGTGGTCACCGCGATTACCACCAGGTGACGGACGAGCCGCAGTACATCGACTACGACAAGCTCACGAATGTGTCGCAGTTCGTGTACGACGTCGCCCTGGCGGTCGCGAACCTCGATCACCGCGTGGTGGTCGACAAGCCGAAACCGAACCCGCGGGGGCAATGCGTGCAGTAGAGAGACAGCTATCAGCTAGCGGCTAGCGGCTAGCGGGGGCTCGCTTCGAACCTTTCGACGTAGAGCGCGCACCATACCGGCCAACAGGCGCCGAACTTCTCCAAGTAGGGTCAGGAGAGTTCGCGCCTGTTCGCGTTTCAGATACTCGAGCCTTACAGCGATGATGAGCTGTGTTTCCAACTCCATGACTGAACCGGTGGCCACCGATAGGTGATAGAGGAATGTCCCCACGCCGAATCGCCCCCGGCCCTCGGCGATGTTTGATGGAATGGCAACTGCGGCTCGGCGAAGCTGGGACGTCAGCCCATAACGCTCGTCCGCAGGAAATGTCTTCGTCGCTGCGTAGATCTCTATTACCAAATCCATGCCTTTCTGCCATGCGACGAGATCCCGGAAACCGCGGATTGACCTTCCACGCGACGCCATCGGGACACTTTTACCGGACGGGCTCAACAGTGAGTCATTTCGCCTGCAATCGAGCGAGCACCGGATAGCTGATAACCGATAGCTGATACCTGCACTGTACTTTGCCACACAAAGTACTTGACAACCTCGAACCTGCCAGGCACCTTAGAGACATGACCGCCCCACGCCCGATTCGCGATCGGGCTCTCGATAACCTGCAGTTCATCCGCTCCACCATGGAGCGCGCGGGGTCGTTCACCGCCGTCCCCGGGTGGGGCATGGTGGTGGTCGGCACGACCGCCCTCGCCGCAACCTGGATCGCCATGCGCGTCGGCGCCAATGCCGACTGGCTCGCGGTCTGGCTCGGCGAAGCGGTGCTCGGCATCGTCGTGGGCGGCGCCGCGATGGTGCAGAAGGCGCGCAGCGCGAACGATCCCCTGCTCTCGGGTCCCGGCCGGCGCTTCGGGCTCAGCTTTCTCCCGCCCATCGTCGTCGGCGCGCTGCTGACCATCGCGCTGCATCGCGCCTCGCTGTTCGAGCTGATGCCCGGGATGTGGCTGCTGCTTTACGGCACCGCCGTCGCCACCGCCGGCGCGTTCTCGGTTCGCGTCGTCCCGATCATGGGCGCCTGTTTCATGCTCCTCGGAACGGCCGCGCTGTTTACGCCGAGCGCGTGGTGGCCGGTGTTCATGGCGGCGGGATTCGGCGGGCTCAACATTGTGTTTGGAATCATCATTGCCCGGAGGTACGGTGGCTAAGAGCAACGCGGCACGGGCCGAGGAGCGCACCGGCCCGATGAAAGCCAGACCACAGCTCGCGCCGGCCGAGGTGGATCGGCTGATTCACGAGCGCGTGCGACTCGCGATCGTGAGCGCGCTGGCGGTGCGCGACAGCATCACGTTCAACGATCTCAAAACGCTGCTGAAAACGACGGACGGCAATCTCAGCGTGCACGCGCGCAAGCTCGAGGACGCCGAGTACATCGCCTGCGATAAATCGTTCGAGGGACGCGTCCCCAGGACGGAGTACCGACTCACCGCCCTCGGCCGGCGGGCGCTCGAGCGCTATCTCGATCACATGGAAGCGCTGATTCGCGCCACCCGCACCGGAACGCGCTGACGTGGAGACTCGCTTTTTTTTGAGGACTAGCTTTATGAAGCAAAGTACTTCGTTTCACGTCGCGATCGTGATGGACGGCAACGGCCGCTGGGCCACGCGCCGCGGCTTGCCGCGCGCCGCCGGCCACCGCGCCGGCGCCGAAGCGGTGCGCCGAGTCGTCAGGGTGGCGCCGGGATGCGGCATCACTGACCTCACGCTGTATGCGTTTTCGTCCGACAACTGGAGCCGGCCGGCGGCCGAAGTGTCCACGCTGATGCGGCTGTTCGCGCGTCACCTCCGGAGCGAGACCGCCGAGCTCGCGGCCCAGGGCGTCCGGCTGACGATCGTGGGCCGGCGCGATCGGCTGCCCCCGTCGCTGATCGAAGCGATCGCCGCGGCGGAACAGGCGACGGCCTCCGGAACCCGGCTCGAGCTGCGCATCGCCGTCGACTACTCGGCACGCGCCGCGATCAAGGCGGGCACCCTGCTTCCCGACGTCGACCTCTTGATTCGCACCGGCGGCGAGCAGCGCCTGTCCGATTTTCTGTTGTGGGAGTGCGCCTACGCCGAGCTCTGGTTCACCGACCGGATGTGGCCCGATTTCGGCGCGTCGCAGCTGGCCGCCGCGATTCACGAATTTCACTCACGCGACCGCCGCTTTGGCGGACTGCCAACTCAGGAGGCTGTCTGAATACGCTGACACAACGCACCAGGCTGGGGCTCGAGATCGCCGCCGCCGGCATCGTCGCGGGCGTGGTGGGCGACGCCCTGTTGCGCGCGATGCCCTGGGGCCTGAACGCCACGATCGGCACGGTAGCGCTCGTCGCAACGGCCGCGTGGCTGGTACGGCGCAACCAGATCCGGCCCGGGCCCGACGCCGCGTGGCTCGCGATCACCGTGTTGCTCCTCGGTGTGGCGTTCCTGCGGCGTGACGCCGAGACGCTCGCGGCATTCAACATGCTCGCGATGGTGGTCACCCTCGCGCTGGCGGCCGCGAGTCTGCAGGGCGAGCGCGTCTCGACCTGGTATCCGTTCGACTACGCGCGCGGCATCGTGACCGCGGCGTTCTGGAGCGTGGTCGGAAGTCTCCCGCTGCTGTTTCGCGACATTCAGTGGCGCGAGCTCCCGCAAGACGCGAGGACGCGCCACCTGCGCGGCGCCGCGCTCGGCGTCCTGATCGCCCTGCCACTTCTCGTCATCTTCGCGGCGTTGTTCGCCTCGGCGGATCCGGTATTCGGCGGCGTGCTGTCGAACATCTTCTCCGTGAACATGGAGTCGGTCCTTCAGCACACGTTCCTGTTCGTGTTTTGGGGCGCCTTGACCGCCGGCTATCTCCGCTGGGGCCTCCTGGGCCGGCCGGTGGGAGTACAGGGCCCGGAGGTGAAACCGCTCCAGAGCGTCGTGCCGGTCGCCACCGCGCTCGGGCTCCTGAACTTCCTGTTTCTGATGTTCGTGGTGGTGCAGCTGCGGTACTTCTTCGGCGGAGCGTCGATCGTCGAGCAAACGAGCGGCCTCACATACGCCGAATACGCCCGCCAGGGCTTCTTCCAGCTCGTCGTCGCGTGCGGCCTCGTGCTGCCGGTGCTGCTCGGCGCCGATCACCTCGTCGGCACCGGGACCGTGGCGCAGGTGCGCGTGTTCCGCCTGCTCGCCGGGCTGCTGCTCGTGCTGCTCGCGGTCATCATGGCGTCGGCGTTGCAGCGCATGCGCCTCTACGTGCAGGCGTTCGGCCTCACCGACGACCGGCTCTACGCGACGGCGTTCATGATCCTGCTGATCGCCGTCTTCGGCTGGTTCGCCTGGACGGTGTTGCGCGGACTGCGGCACCGGTTCGCGTTCGGCGCGCTGATGCAGGCGTTCGCCGTGCTCGCCGGGCTGCACGTGCTGAACCCTGATGCGTTCATCGTGAAGTTCAACTTGGATCGGCCCACCGCCGAGCGTCCCTTCGATGCGGCGTACGCCGCTTCGCTCGGCGCTGACGCGGTCCCGACGTTGATCGACGCGCTCCCCCGCCTGAACGAGGCCGATCGGTGCGTCGTCGTGGGCAAGCTCCTGGACAAGTGGAGTCCGCTGCAGAGCCAGGAGCAGCTCGCCGTAACCGGCCCGAACGAGACCGATTGGCGTACCTGGAACTGGAGCCGCTCGCGGGCACGCAAGCTCGTTCGCGAGCAGATGCCTCAGCTGACCGCTTCGTGCCCGGCCGCGGTTACCGCCAGGCGACCATCAGGCACATGACCAGCATTCGCCGCAGGGCCTCGATCACGCTCGGCCTCGTGGGAGCCGGAGCGATCAGCGGCGCGGCTGCGGGCACGATCGCCCTGACCGCCGCATTGCTGTTCAGCCCGCCCTGGTCGATGCCCAATGTCTCGCTATTGCTGGTTGGCTTGTGGTTCGGCGGCGTGACCGGCGCTCCCCTGGGCGCCATTGCCGCGCCGCTCCTCGGGTGGACGCTCCTGCGCCGCGTACCGCTGGGCCGAATGTTCGCCGTCCTTGCCGCGGGGACGGTCATCGGCGGGATCGTGGGATGGTTCGGCACGACAGGCGGCGGAGACATCGTCGTGAACAGCATCGCCGGCGCGGCGCTCGGCTGCATCGTCGCCGCGGTGAACCTGTGGCATCGGGCCCGAGCGTATACATTGGAGGCATGACCCTCCACATCACCCAGGTCGACTCCTTTACCAGCCGCCCCTTCGCCGGGAATCCCGCGGGTGTCTGCATCCTCCCCAAAGCGGCCGACGAGTCCTGGATGTTGAAGGTGGCGAGCGAAATGAATCTCGCCGAGACCGCGTTCCTCGTGCCGCGCGGCGACGGCTATGACCTGCGCTGGTTCACGCCCTGTGTCGAAGTCGACTTGTGCGGGCATGCCACGCTCGCGAGCGCGCACGTGCTGTGGGAAGAAGGTCACCTCCCGCCGAACGCGCAGGCGCGGTTCCATACCAGGAGCGGCGTGCTCACCGCCGACCGGCGCGATCCATGGATCGAGCTGGACTTCCCCGCGACGCCGGCGACTCCCGCCGACGCGCCCTCGCGCCTCGTCGAAGCCCTCGGCGCGAAGCCGCGGTTCGTCGGGCGCAGCAAGTTCGACTACCTGGTCGAGCTGGACGATGAAGCGACGGTGCGCAAGCTCGAGCCCGATCTGGGCGCGATCGGCCGCGTGAAGGCGCGCGGCGTCATCGTCACGAGCCGCGCCGACACGGGACGCTACGACTTCGTCTCCCGCTTCTTCGCGCCGCAGTCCGGCGTGCCTGAAGATCCCGTCACCGGCTCCGCGCATTGCGCGCTCGCGCCGTACTGGAGCGCCAAGCTCGGCAAAAACGAGCTGATGGCATTCCAGGCATCCGCGCGCGGCGGCGAGATCCGGCTGCGCCTGGCCGGCGATCGCGTACGCCTCGGCGGCCAGGCGGTAACGGTGTTGCGTGGAGAACTGACGGCCGGCAACTTGGCGTCGTGACCGACGCCACTCCCAAACGATCCAGCAGGATCATCGGGTACCTCTGCGCCCTCGGTGCCGGGGCCACATGGGGTACCACCGGGCCGCTCTCGACCGGCCTCTACGATCTCATGCCGGCGACGAGCATCGGCTTCTGGCGCGTGCTCATCGGCACCATCGCGCTGGCGATCTGGGGCGTCGCGTTCCGGCGCGATCTGTTCAAGGCCGACAAGAAAGGCTGGCTGGTGGTGGGGTTGGGCGGCGGAGCACTCGTCGCCCTGTTCGAGATCGCCTACCAGTTCGCGATCGGCGGCGCCGGCGTCGCTGGAGCGGCGGCACTGCTCTATACCGCGCCCGTGATCGTCGCGGTGCTCGCGCGCATCATCCTCAAGGAAGCGTTGACCCCAACCCGCGTCGTGCTCGCGTTCACCGTGATGATCGGTGTGGCACTCACGGTCACGGGCGGCAGCAACGCCGGGGCCGAAGCGGCACGCATGGGGCTGACCGCCGGCATCGCCGGCGGGCTGCTCTCGGCGTTGAGCTACGCGCTGACCTCGCTTATGGGACGCTGGGCCGCGCCGCGCTACGGCGTCGTGAAGGTGCTGTTCCTCGAAGCGGTAGGTGGAGTCGTGCTGATCTTGATCGCGCTGCTCGTGTGGGGACGCCCGCCGGCGCCGCCCCCGTCGGGCGACGCCTGGTTCGGGCTACTGGGTCTCGCGGCCGGCTCGGTAATCGCCGCCAATCTGCTGTTCTTCAGTGCCATGAAACGCATCGAAGCAGCGCCGGCGTCGGTCGCGGCGACGA
>DASSUS010000090.1:0-16479 GCA_035706765.1 Gemmatimonadales bacterium | reverse complement strand
TCGCGCAGGTACGCGCGCGCACGGAACGCGCCCAGGCCCGGGGTGAGGCGTCGTGAAACGGCACCTCGTGCTGATCGGATTGCCCGGCGCGGGGAAGAGCACCGTGGGTCGCCTCGTGGCCGAGCGGCTGCACACGGGCTTCGTCGACATCGATACCATCCTGATCCGCAAGGAAGGGAAACCGATCACGCTGATCTTCGCCGAGAAGGGCGAGCCGGCGTTTCGCCAAATGGAGCGCAAGGAAGTCGAGGCGGCGCTCGAGCACGAGCCCGCGGTGATCGTGCCGGGCGGCGGCTGGGCCGCGCAACCCGGTCAGCTCGACGGCGCAAAGTCCCGAGGGTATTTCATTTATCTGAAGGCGCGTGCCGAAATTGCAGCCGGCCGCGCGGAGCCGTCGGGAACCCGGCCCGTTTTGATGGGTGATGATCCGGTAGCCATAATGCGCGAGTTGTACGCCGAGCGTGATCCGTATTACACCAGGGCGGATGCGACCGTGCTAACCGAGGCGAAGAGTGTTGAAAAAGTCGCCGACGAGATCGTCAGACTTGCGCAGATGAACGCCGGTTGGTAACAATGCAACCCCTAAACGGTTGAACAAAGGTTGATTCGTGCCCGATAGTAATGAAGAGGTGAAGCCAAAAAAGAAGAGAGCCCCCCGCAAGAAGCCTGTCCCGAAGGGAAAGGAAGCGGAGGCGGCTCTCCCCACGGCGGACCAGGACGAAACCGACGCCGCTCCTGTAAAGGGCGGCGCACTCGTCATTGTCGAGTCCCCGACCAAGGCCAAGACGATCGGCAAGTATCTGGGCCGCGGCTACACCGTCAAGGCGACGGTGGGGCATCTGCGCGACCTGCCCAAGCGCGAGCTCGGCGTTGACGTCGACAACAACTTCGCGCCCAAATACGTCACTATTAAGGAAAAGGCGAAGACCCTCGCCGAGATCAAGAAGGCCGCCAAGGCCGCCGATCAGGTGCTGCTGGCGACCGACCCTGATAGAGAGGGCGAAGCCATCGCCTGGCACGTCGCCTCCCAGCTGAACGGCGACGGTAACGGCAAGGTCCGCCGGGTCTTGTTCCACGAGATTACCAAGGACGCCGTCGCGGAAGCCCTCTCCAACCCCCTCGACATCGACCAGCGCAAAGTCGACGCCCAGCAGGCGCGGCGCGTCCTGGACCGGCTGGTGGGCTACAAGGCCTCCCCGGTGCTCTGGAAGAGCATCAAGACGGGGCTCTCGGCCGGCCGCGTGCAGACGGTCGCCCTGCGGCTCATCATCGAGCGGGAAGAAGAGATCCGGAAGTTCGTGCCGCAGGAGTACTGGACCGTCGCCGCCGACCTCGAAAAGGACGGGCAGCCGTTCCAGGCGCGGCTCCAGAAGCTGAACGGCCAGAAGCCCGAGATTCCGAACGAGCAGGCCGCGAGGGCGATCGTGGCCGAGGTCGAGAAGCTGCCGTTCATCGTGACGGACGTGGCGACGGGCGAGCGCCGCCGCAAGGCGCCCGCGCCGTTCACCACCAGCACGATGCAGCAGGAAGCCGCGAAACAGCTGGGCTTCTCAGCCGGCCGCACCATGCGCGCGGCCCAGAAGCTGTACGAGGGCGTCGAGCTCGGCGATCAGGGATCCGTCGGTCTCATCACCTACATGCGCACCGACTCGGTGCGCGTGTCGGACGCGGCGATCAAGCAGGCGCGCGAATACATCAACGCCCAGTTCGACAAGCGCTACCTGCCCGATGCGCCGGTCGAGCACAAGGGCGGGCGGGGCTCCAAGGTCCAGGGCGCGCACGAGGCGATCCGCCCCACCGACGTCGGCTTGAAGCCCGAGGATCTGAAGAAGTACCTGGAGCGCGATCTGTTCAAGCTGTATCAACTCATCTGGCGCCGCTTCCTCGCGTCCCAGATGACGCCGGCGGTCTATGAGTCGACCAAGGTCGATTTCGATCTCGCCAACGGCAAGTTCCTGTTCCGGGCGACCGGCTCGCGCGTGGTATTCGACGGCTATCACGCCGTCTACAACGAGGTCTACGAGAAGGAAGAGAAGGGGGACAGCGAGGACTCGGACGAAGTCGAGAACATCCCCGTCCTGAAAAAGGGCGACCGCGCCACCACGAAGCAGGTGGTGCCGAGCCAGCATTTCACGGAGCCGCCGCCGCGGTTCAGCGAAGCGAGTCTCGTGAAAGAGCTGGAGCGGCTCGGCATCGGCCGGCCGTCGACCTACGCCGCGATCATTTCCACGCTGCGGACCCGGTGGTACGCCACCGCCAAGGACCGGCGCTTCCAGCCCACGCCGCAGGGCGAGATCGTGTGGAAGGTGCTGAAGCGCTCGTTCCCCGAAGTGTTCGAGGTCGGCTTCACGGCGCAGATGGAAAACGAGCTCGACAAGGTCGAGGAGGGCGACCTCGCCTGGCAGGACGTGCTCGGCGAATTCTGGAAGCCGTTCAACATGGCGCTCGAAGCGGTGGACGTGAACAAGATCATTCACGAAGTTCACGACCTCTCCGGCCTCGAGTCGGAGAAGTGCCCCAAATGCGGCAGCCCGCTCGAGGTGAAGAGCGGCCGGTTCGGCCCCTACATCGCGTGCGTGCGCTACGCGACCAAGGAGTGCGACTACTCGCGCTCGATCAAGAAGGACAAGGTCCCCGATCGCCCGTCGGACGAGATCTGCAAGGAGTGCGGCGCGCCGATGGTGATCAAGACCGGCCGCTTCGGCGAGTTCCTCGCCTGCACGCGCTATCCCAAGTGCAAGTACACCCAGCCCGTCCCGCTCGGTATCAAGTGTCCCAAGTGCGGCATCGGTGATCTGGCGGAGCGCCGCACCAAGCGCGGCCGCACCTTCTACGGTTGCCTGCGCTATCCCGATTGCGATTATTCCACCTGGAACAAGCCGGTCGCGGTCGAGTGTCCCAACTGTCGTTTCCTGGGCATGGAAGAGATCAAGTCGAAGACCACCGGCGAAACCACGCGCAAATGCCTGAAGTGCGGGCATCAGGTGACGGTGGAGGGGGAGGCCGAATCGCAGGAAGCAGAAGAGGTCGCGTCGTAGACGTCGTCGGCGGCGGCCTCGCGGGGTGCGAGGCTGCCTGGGCCCTGGCGCAACGTGGAGTGCCGGTCACCCTCCACGAGATGCGTCCCGTGAAGATGACGCCGGCGCACCAGACAGAGACGCTCGCCGAGCTGGTCTGCAGCAACACCTTCAAATCGGTCGAACCGCTGCACGCGCACGGGCTGCTCAAGGCCGAGATGCGCCTCTTGGGAAGCATCGTGCTCGAAGCCGCGGACGCCGCCCGCATTCCGGGCGGCAGCGCGCTCGCGGTCGATCGCGTCGTGTTCGCGAGGGGCGTCCAGGAGCGGGTCCAGTCGCATCCCAACATCACGATCGTTCGGGGGGAAGTAACGGAGCTTTCTTCTCCCGCGATCATCGCGACAGGTCCCCTGACGTCGGATGCGCTCGCCAGGACCATCGCGGCACGCCTGGGTGTCGAGTCGCTCGCCTTCTTCGACGCGATCGCCCCGATCGTCTCGGCAGATTCACTCGACTTCTCGCGCCTGTTCAAAGCCTCACGCTACGGCAAGGGCGGTGGCGACGACTACTGGAACTGCCCGTTTACGCAGAGCGAGTACGAAGCTTTCGTCTCGGCGCTGATCCAGGGCGAGCAGTATGTGCCCGGTCACGAGTGGGACAATGTTGCGTACTTCGAGGGCTGCCTGCCGGTCGAGGAGATGGCGCAACGCGGGATCGAAACGCTGCGCTTCGGGCCGATGAAGCCGATCGGGTTGTGGGACAAGAAGAACAACCGCGAACCCTATGCCGTCGTGCAGCTGCGCCAGGAAGATCGCGCGGCGCAGATGTGGAACCTGGTCGGATTTCAGACCAGGCTGAAAACCGGCGCGCAGCAGAGAATCTTCCGCATGATTCCGGGGCTCGAGCAGGCGGAGTTCCTGCGCTTCGGCAGTATTCACCGGAACACCTACCTGAATACGCCCGCCGTGTTGACCCGCCACCTGTCGCCCAAAACCGAGCCCCTGTTGTTATTCGCCGGGCAGCTCACGGGCGTCGAGGGCTACACCGAGTCGGCGGCGACCGGGCTCTTGGCGGGGATCAATCTCGCGCGCATGCTGGCGGGCGAGGAACCGGCGATCCCGCCGCCCACGACGATGCTTGGCTCGCTCTATCGCTACCTGCGCGAGACTGATCCCAAGCGTTTTCAGCCGATGAACGCAAACTTCGGATTGATGGAGCCGCTGGAGCACACGCCGAGGGACAAGTTCAAGAAAAAAGAGGCGCTGGCGCAGAGAGCGCTCACCGAGATGGAGAAATTCGCCAACAGCCTTGCCTCGAGTTTCCCCTCTCCCGCGGGAGAGGGGGTGGGGGTCAGGGGGTGAGGACGTGAACGAGATTACGGAATTCGTTGCCTTTCTCGAGAAGGAGCGCAACGACTCTCCGCACACGGTCAAAGCGTACGAGCGCGACCTCACCGCATTCGCCACGTTCTGCCAGGATTATTACGGCGGTCCCTGGAGCTGGGCCGGCGTCGATCGCCTCGCGGTGCGCTCGTTTCTCGCGGCCGAGCAGCGCCGCGGCCTGGCCAAGCGCTCCGTGGCGCGGGCGCTCTCGGCGCTGCGCACGTTCTATCGCTTTCTGAACGCCACCCGCGGGCTCGAGATCAATCCGGCGCGCGCTGCGCGCACGCCCAAACTAGACAAGACGCTCCCGACCTGGCTCGACAAGGCCGAGATGGAAATGCTGTTCGCCGACGCCGAGGCGCGCGCCATGGCCGGCAGCTTCCGCGAAGTACGCGATCTCGCGATGCTCGAGCTGTTCTACTCGACCGGCATGCGGCTGTCGGAGCTCGCCGGGCTCAACGATCCCGACGTCGATCTCGTATCCGATCAGGTCAAGCTGCGCGGCAAGGGCCGGAAAGAACGCATCGTGCCGATCGGCTCGCACGCTACGGCGGCGCTGCGGAAGTACCTGCAGACCCGCGATCACATCGCCGCGGCGCGCGGCGGGAACCGCCCGATGTTCGTGAATATGCGCGGCAGGAGGATTACGCCCCGCGGCGTGCAGCTCGCGATGAAGCGGCTGTTCGCCGCGCTCGCGGGTGTCGGCAAAGAGCTGCACGTACATGCGTTGCGCCACTCGTTCGCCACGCACCTGCTCGACGCGGGCGCCGATCTCCGCTCCGTGCAGGAATTACTGGGACACGCTTCGCTCGGAACCACGCAGGTGTATACTCATACGTCTGTCGAGCGCCTCAAGAAGGTTTATCAGCAAGCGCACCCTCGGGCATAAACCCGATAGCCGATAGCCGATAGCCGGAGAACGCATTGGAGCGAATACACAGCACGACAATTTTGTGCGTCCGCAAGAACGGCAAAGTCGCCATTGGCGGTGACGGCCAGGTCACGGTGGGCGAGACCGTGATGAAAGCCAACGCCAACAAGGTGCGCACCCTGCGGGGTGGGAAGATTCTCGCCGGGTTCGCGGGCGCGGCGGCCGACGCGTTCACGCTGTTCGAGAAGTTCGAGGAGAAGCTCGAGCGCTATCCGTCCAATCTGCCGCGCGCGGCCGTCGAGCTCGCCAAGGACTGGCGCTCCGATCGCGTGCTCCGGAGGCTCGAGGCGCTGCTCGTCGTCGCCGACAAGGAGCACGGCTACGTGCTGTCGGGCTCCGGCGAGCTGATCGAGCCCGACGACGGCGTGCTCGCCATCGGCTCGGGTGGCACGTTTGCGCTCGCCGCCGCGCGCGCCCTGCTGAAGGAGTCGAAACTCGATCCGGCTGAGATCGTCCGGAAATCATTGGAGATCGCCGCCGAGATCTGCGTGTATACCAACGCGAACATCACGGTTCTGGAGTTATAGAGATGGCCAAGACACCGCTTTCACCCGCAGAACCTCCACCGACCTCCACCACACCTCCAGCAGCTCCGGACGCGGCGGAAACCGTCCCCTGGCTCGAGGAGATGCCCCCCCGCCGGATCGTGGCCGAGCTCGACCGCTACATCGTCGGCCAGGAAGCGGCGAAGAAGGCCGTCGCGATCGCGGTGCGCAACCGCTGGCGCCGCGCCCAGGCGCCCGAGGACATCCGGGACGAGATCATGCCGAACAACATCATCATGATCGGTCCCACCGGCGTCGGAAAAACCGAGATCGCGCGCCGGCTCGCCAGGCTCGCGGGCGCGCCGTTCCTCAAGGTCGAGGCGTCGAAGTTCACCGAGGTCGGCTACGTGGGCCGCGACGTCGAGTCGATGATCCGCGAGTTGGTGGACGTGTCGATCAACATGGTGCGGAGCGAGCGGGAAGACGACGTCTATCCCACTGCCGAACAAAGAGCTGAAGAGCGGCTTTTGGACTTGTTGCTTCCTCCAATCCCTTCACAACCTCCACCAACCTCGACACCAGCTGGTGGAAGTGCTGGAAGTTCTGGAGGTTCTGAGGGGGCCGGGACAAGGCCACTTTTCGTCGTGTCCTCCAAGGGCGACGTCCAGCCAAAAATTCCCGAGGCCGAAACCGAGGCCGCCGAGCGCCGCCGCCGGACGCGGGAGAAGCTGCGCCAGCAGCTGAAAGAAGGGCAGCTCGAGGAGCGCGACGTCGAGATCGAAGTGCAGCAGCAGGGCTTCCCGATGCTCGAGATGATGCAGCCGCCGCAGGGCATGGAAGGGACGGAGATGAACTTCGGCGAGATGCTGCAGGATTTGATTCCGAAAAAGAAAAAGCGCCGTACCGTGCATTTGCACGAGGCACGGCGCATTCTGGTCGACGAAGAGCTGAAGAAGCTGGTCGACATGGACGACGTGGTGAACGAAGCGCTGGACCGCGTCGAAAACCACGGCGTCATCTTCATCGACGAGATCGACAAGATCACGGGCGCGCGCGGCGAGCGTTCGGGGCCGGACGTGTCGCGCGAGGGGGTGCAGCGCGATCTGCTGCCGATCGTCGAAGGCTCGACGGTGCAGACGCGCTACGGGTACGTGCGCACCGACCACATCCTGTTCATCGCGGCGGGCGCGTTCCATATCGCCAAGCCGAGCGACCTGATTCCCGAGCTGCAGGGCCGATTCCCGATCCGGGTCGAGCTGAGCTCGCTCAGCGAGGAGGACTTCGTCCGGATCATGACCGAGCCCGAGAACGCGCTCACCAAGCAGTACGCGGCGCTGTGCCAGTCCGACGGCGCCACGCTCGAGTTCACGAACGACGGCGTCAAGGAGATCGCGCGCATCGCCGCCAAGGTGAACGAGCGCATGGAGAACATCGGCGCGCGCCGGCTGCACACCGTGATGACGACCCTGCTCGAAGACGTGATGTTCGAGCTGCCCGACTATCCGTCGAAACACATCCTGTTCGACGCGCCGGCGGTGCGGGAACGGCTGCTGAAGATCGTCGAGGACGAGGACCTCAGGAAATACATCTTGTAGAATCGCCGGCTTTCTTCCCCCGAACGCCCCTCAACCTTGTTTCCGGGAGCCGCCCCGGGTAAAATCCGTCACACTTATCTGTCATTTTGACCGACTCGGGGGCCCATGCCGAAGCGCGACTTCCTCCAGATCACCGATTTCAGCAAGAAAGAGATCGAACAGCTCTTCGATCTCGCCAAACGCATGAAGGCCGGCCAGTACCGCGAGACCCCCCTCGCCGGGAAGACCCTGGCCATGATCTTCGCCAAGTCCTCCACCCGCACCCGCGTCTCCTTCGAGGTCGGCGCCTACCAGCTCGGCGGCCAGGCCCTGTTTCTTTCCAGCAAGGACATCCAGATCGGGCGCGGCGAGCCGATCCCCGATACGGCTCGCGTCCTGTCGCGATACGTGGATGGCATCATGATCCGCACCTACGACCACGCCGAGGTCGAGGAGCTGGCGCGGTTCTCGACCATCCCCGTGATCAACGGCCTCACCGACCTGACCCATCCCTGCCAGGTCCTGGCCGACCTGTTCACTGTCAAAGAGCACCTTGGCACGTACGAAGGAAAGCGCATCGCCTGGATCGGCGACGGCAACAACATGGCCAACGCCTGGCTCGAGGCCGCCGCCGTGCTTGGCTTCGAGCTCCGGCTCGCGTGTCCGGAAGGCTTCGAACCCAACATCGCCAAGTACGAAGACGCCAAGAAGCGTGGCTGTGTCATGGTAACGGAAGAGCCGGAAGAAGCGGTGCAGGGTGCCCATGTCATCAATACCGACGTGTGGGCCTCGATGGGCCAGGAAGCCGAAGCCGAATCGCGCCGCAACGCGTTCAAGGGATTCACGGTCGACGCGGAGCTCATGAAGCAGGCGGATCCGAAAGCGATCTTCCTGCACTGCCTGCCGGCCCACCGCGGTGAGGAGGTCACCGCGGACGTGATCGATGGTCCTCAGTCGCGGGTGTGGGACGAGGCCGAGAATTGGCTGCATGTGCAGAAGGCGCTGCTCGCGACGCTGATGGTCACATGAAAAAGACGCCCCTCTACGACGCCCACGTCGCCCTCGGCGCCAAGATGATCCCGTTCGCGGGCTTCGAGATGCCCGTCACTTATCCCGCGGGCATCAACTCCGAGCACCGTGCCGTGCGTGAAGACGTCGGCGTGTTCGACGTCTCCCACATGGGCGAATTCGAAATCACCGGCCCCGATCGCAACGCGTTCGTGCAGCGCGTGACGTGCAACGACGTGAGCGCGCTGAAGCCCGGGCAGGCGCAGTACTCGGGAATCCTGACGGAGCAGGGGACGTTCGTCGACGACTGCCTCGTGTACCGGTTCGACGACAAGCTGATGATGGTGGTCAACGCGTCCAACATTAAAAATGACTGGGACCACATCGTGGCGCAGAAAGCGGGCGCCAACGTGCGCCTGCGCGACATCTCGGACGAGACCGCGCTGCTCGCGGTCCAGGGCCCCAAAGCCGAGGGGCTCATCGCCCAGCTCACGAGTCTCGGCGTTGCGATGATTCCGTACTATCACTTTTCACAGGGCAAAGTCGCCGGTGTGCAGTGCTTCGTCTCGCGCACCGGCTACACCGGTGAAGACGGCTTCGAGCTGTACTGCCGCGCCGGCGACGTCGAGAAGCTCTGGCACGCGCTCGTCGGCGCGGGCCGCGCCGAGCCGGTGGGACTCGGAGCGCGCGACACGCTGCGGCTCGAGGCCGGCCTGCCGCTCTACGGCAACGACATCGACGACACCACCACACCGTACGAAGCGGGGCTCGGCTTCATCGTGAAGCTCGACAAAGGCGCGCCGTTTACCGGCATGGAAGCGCTCAAGCGCCAGAAGCTCGAGGGCGCGACGCGCAAGCTCGTCGGCTTCAAGCTGAGCGAGCCCAAGGCGATCGCGCGCCACGGCTTCCCCGTGTTTCTCGACGGCCGCCAAGTCGACGTCGTGCGCAGCGGCACTGTCACGCCAACGGCGAGTGCTGCGATCGGCACGACGTATCTGCCCAAAGAGAGCGCGAAACCCGGCGTGAAGCTCGAGATCGACATTCGGGGTAAGAAGGTGGCGGCCGAAGTGGTGAAGATGCCGTTCGTGCCGCACAGAACCAAGAAATGACGGCCGGTGAACGAGAGGTCCGCATCGGGGTGCTCACAATCTCCGATTTGGGAGCAGTCGGCCAAAGGGCAGATACGTCCGGGGACGCGATCGTCGAATGGGCAAGCGACCGGGGCTATGAGGTCGTCGTCCGCAGCGTGGTGGCCGACGAGACCGACCGCATCGCGGGCAAGCTCGCGCGCTGGGCGGACTCGAACGAGGTCGACGTGGTGCTCACGACCGGCGGCACCGGCCTCACCGCGCGCGATGTGACGCCCGAAGCCACCGCCGCGATCCTCGAGCGCGAAGCCGAAGGCATCGCCGAGGCGATTCGCGCGGCGTCGGGGCCGTCATTTCCGCGCGCGTGGCTGTCGCGCGGCAGGGCAGGGACGCGCGGCAAGACCTTGATCATCAATCTTCCGGGCTCGACGAACGGCGTGAAGGAAGGCCTGGCAGTGCTCGCCCAGTTCCTCGACCACGCCGTGGATCTCGTGAGCGGCACCCACACGACGCACGACCATGGCTGATAGAGTCCTGATTACGACCGACGATCTCGAGGCAGCCGTTCGAGTAAACGCGAGCCTCGAGCAGGCCGGCTATGACACGGCAACGGTTTCTTCCCTCGATGATGTGCGCCAGGCGGTGAAGGGAAGAGAACCCGACGCGATCGTCCTTACCGGCGGTCTCCACGAGCCGACCGCCACGCGCCTGCTCGCCGCGGCGCGCGACCACGCAGTCTCGACCCTCGGCCTGGTGGAGCCGACCGACGACGATCCGAGCCAGATCGGCCGCGAGCTCGGCCTCACCGGCTGGCTGGTCAAGCCGGTCGATCCGGGCGAAGTCACCAGCACGGTGCGCCGCCTGATCGAGCGTCGCCGCCTGCAGCAGCGCACCGGGATCCTCGGCGAATCGGCGCCGATCCAGGAAGTGCTGGTCAAGATCGAGCAGATGGCGCCCGTCACGTCCACGGTGCTGATCGAAGGTGAATCGGGCACCGGGAAGGAGCTCGTCGCGCGCGCGATCCACGATCTCTCGCCCCGCCGGGGCAAGGCGTTCATCGCCGTGAACTGCGCCGCGATCACCGAGACGCTGCTCGAGAGCGAGCTGTTCGGCCACGAGAAGGGCGCGTTTACCGGCGCCGCCGAGCGCCGCCTCGGCCGCTTCGAGCTGGCGAACGGCGGAACGATCTTTCTCGACGAAGTCGGCGAGATGCCGCCAGCTACCCAGGTCAAGCTGCTGCGCGTGCTCGAGGACAAGAGTTTCTTCCGCGTGGGCGGCACCCAGCGCATCCAGGTCGACGTGCGCGTGATCGCCGCGACCAACAAGTCGCTCAAGGAGAGCGTGAGCCTCGGGCATTTTCGCGACGACCTGTTCTACCGCCTCAACGTGCTGTCCATCTATCTCCCGCCGCTGCGCGAGCGCCGCTCGGACATACCGCTATTGGTGCGCACCTTCATCGCCGACTTCGCGCGTGCCCACGACCGCCCGTTCAAGGGCATCACCCCCGAGGCGCTGCAGCTCCTCATCGAAGCGGACTGGCCCGGCAACGTGCGCCAGCTGCGCAATCTGATCGAGTCGATGGTCGTGCTCGCGCCCGAGCGCGAAATCCGCGAGAGCGACATTCCGAGCGATATCCGCGATCGCACCCGGGCGTTGCCGGTCCGAATCCCGACCCCGCAGCACGATTCCCGCCAAACTGGGAGCCAGGAGCTGGAATTCATCTTCCGGACGCTGGTCGAGCTCAAGATGCAGCTGGGCGATCTGCGGCGAAGGATCGAGGAGCGCCCGGCGGAACGGGTGGAGGTCATCGAGGTCGGTGGAGGATCCGGGAGTGTTGCAGCGTCGCGACAGCTCGAGGCGGCGATCGATCCGCTGGCCCCGAGTGCCGAGCCTCTGGCCCCCGTCATCTACAAGCCCGGGATGACGATGTCGGAAGTCGAGCGCGCGGCGATCGACGCCGCGCTCCGGGAGACGCGCGGCAACCGAAGAAAAGCCGCCGAAACGCTGGGCATCGGCGAGCGCACGCTCTATCGCAAACTCAAGGAATACGCGATAGATTAGCGCCCGCCAACCCGCGCCCGTCGGGGGATAGTTCGTGGATTTCAGAATCGACCCGGAGGCATGCGTTGCATGCCTGGCCTGTGTGCGTGTGTGCCCCTCCGATGCGGTCGCCGTCGAAAACGACAAAGTCTGGATCGTAGACGAGACCTGCGTGCGCGCGGGCCTCTGCCTGCCCGCGTGTCCCCACGAAGCCATCATCGCCGTCGGCGACTCGACCCGCGCGCTCGAGTTCGCGCTCAGCCGCAGCGCCGTCCTGATCCTCTCGGTCGAATCGGCCGCCTACTTCTATCCCGCCACTCCCGAGCAGGTGGTCAACGCCTGCTATGCCGCCGGGTTCGAGAAGGTACACCGCGGCGTCCTGGGCGATGAGCTGGTGGCGCGCGAATACCTCGAGCTGTGGAAGGAAGAGGACTGGGGCTCGGGCGGCACCGTGATCCGCTCCACCTGCCCGGTGATCGTCGAGACGATCAAGAACCAGTACCCGGAGCTGATCCCCTATCTCGCCCCCGTGGCCACGCCGATCCAGGCCGAGGCGCGCTATCTCAAGGCGCTCTACGGGCGCGAGACCAAGGTCGTGTATGCCGGAGTTTGCCTGACCGAGGGGGGCGCCGAGGTGGACGCCGCGATCACTTTGGCCGAGCTCGAGTCGATCTTCAAGAAGCGCGGGATCAAGGTCCACGAGCAGCCGCTCTACTTCAGCCGGATTCCCGAGGAGCGGCGCCGCTACTGGAGCACCGCCGGCGGGCTGCCGCTCGAGATACTAAAGGAAGAGCGCCAATCGAGCCGCCGGTTCCGCAAGGTTCGGGGTCTCGGCGCGCTCGAGGGCATCGCGCGGGCGGTGGGCGAGGACCGGATCGAGCTTGGTTTCGTCGACATCCTCCCCTGCGAGGGTTGTCTCGACCACCCGCTGCTGGGGCCGCGGGAGGAGCTGTTTCGGCGCCGCGCGATCGTGGGAGCCACCGAGCCGCCGCGCGCCGCCGCGCCGGTCCTGGCCGAGGGGGTCGAAGTGGCCGTCGGCGCCGCGTTCGAGATCGAAGTCTCCGACACGGCGCCGCCTGAGGACGCCGTGTCGGACATTCTCGAGCAGATCGGCCTTGCCCCCAACGGCCGGCCCTGGGATTCTGGCTCGTGCGGCTACCGTACCTGCCGCGAGTTCGCGGCGGCGGCGGCGTTGGGGAGGACCTCGCTCAAGTCCTGTCCCCGCTATCTCGAGCGCCAGGCCGCGCTCGCCCAGCAGGCGGCGGCGATCGACGCGCTCACCGGGCTCGCGTCTTTCCGGGTGCTGCGTGACCGGCTCGCCAACGAAGTGGCGCGCTGCCACCGCTCGGGCGATCATTTCGCCGTCCTGTTCCTCGATTTGGACAACTTCAAGCAGGTGAACGACCGGTTCGGGCACGAGGCGGGGAACAAAGTGCTGCGCGAGACTGCCGCCGCCTGCTCGGCCCATATCCGCTCGACCGACCTGGCGGGTCGCTATGGCGGGGACGAGTTCGTTGTCGTATTAGTTGGCACGGGCGAAGAGGGCGCGCTCGGCGTGGCGGAGAAGGTTCGCGCCGCCGTGGTGGACGTGGGCAAGGCGATGGGCTATCCGGACGGGCTCGTGACGGCGAGTATTGGCGTCGCCGAGTACCGCAACGACAGGAAAGACGAAGACGTGCTGGTCGCGGCCGATCGCGCGCTGTATCGCGCCAAGGCCGCAGGCCGTAACCGCGTGGCTGGGGCCACGGTCTCGGGAGAATCGCTGTGACGCCATCGAATCCGTCGCCGTCGGGGGAGCAGCAGCCGTTGCCACTCGGGCCGCCGGGAGGAACGGGCGATCCGTGGGGGATGAAGCGGATCGAGAACCTGATCACGGGGCTCACCGGCGTCGTGTCGGCGCGGGTCGTCGTGACGCAGCTTGGCGAAGTGAGCGAAATCCACGTCGTCGCCAAGGGGATCCAGCCCAAGCAGGTGGCGCGCAACATCGAGTCGGCGCTGATGGCGCAGCTGGGCTTCAAGGTCGATTATCGCAAGATCAGCGTCGCGCAGATCGCGGACGTGCGCCCGATCGAGGCGTTGCAGGACGAGGCGATCACCGAGCGCGCCAAGAAGCGCGTGGTGGTGTTCAAGGGGCTCGAGGTGCGGCCGTCGGACAAGCCGGGGCGGGTGCAGATGAAGGTGAAGCTCGCGTACGGCGAGAAGGAGGCCGAGGCCCAGGAGGTCGGGACCGACACGATGCGCAATCGCGTGGAGGCGGCGGCGCGGGCGGCGGCGGCGTGTCTCGATGACCTGCTGCCGGACAATTCGATCGCGCTCGAGGGGGCGCAGATTCTGGACGCGTTCGATCGCAAGTTCGTGCTGGTCGCCGTGCACGGCCTGGGTGGGCGCGAGGCGCAGCTGCTCACCGGAACGTGCGAGATTCGCGAGTCGGCCGAGCGGAGCGCCGTGCTGGCCGTGCTCGATGCCACCAATCGCTGGGTCGACGCCAGACGGTAGTGCTGTAACCTACGTATTGCCAACCGCTTGCCGTCTAGCCGCCAGGCGGCTCCCGTCCTATCAGTTTGCTCCACCGGGCTCTCGACCCGGGGCTACTCCCATCTAGCGGACTGCCGGTTTTAGCGGTATTTCCCGTTTCGTGAATACGGCTCGAACCAAGCGGTATTGGGGGACACAGCGAGTCGCGCGCGTGTTGCAGGTGACCCCTGCGACGGTGGCGAGCTGGATCGACCAGGGCCATTTGAAGGGACATCGTACGCCGACGGGCCGGCGCCGGGTGGCGGCGGCGGATCTTGCCGAGTTTTTGCGCGAGCATGGGATGGCGGTGCCGAGCGAGTTGTCGGGTGGTACGGGTCGCGATCGCCCGGTGGTCGTGGTGGTGGAGGATGATCCGGGATATCTGAAGGCGCTCGTGCGCACGTTGCAGCATGAGGCCGCGGATATCGATGTGATCGAGGCGACGACGGGTGTGGACGGGCTGTTGCAGATCGGGCGGGTGAATCCGGACCTGGTGGTGCTCGATTATGCGCTGCCGGGGATGAACGCGGTGCAGGTGGTGGAGCAGCTGCAGAACCGTATCACGGCGCCGGTGATCATCGTCACGGGCGGATTGCCGGCGAGCGCAGAGAATGAGTTACGGCGGTTGGGGGTTCGGGCGATCGTCAACAAGGTGGATGGTATGGGGGTGGTTATCGAGGCGATGCGTCGTGCGTTGTTGTCGCGGAAGGTCGCGTAGTCATGTCGATTGAAATTTCGAACAGGGGGCCCCTGGTCACCGCTAGCTAGAGCGGAGCAGAGCGAACAGTAGACGAGCGGAGCGTCGGGCATGCCATAGCGTGGCGTGCCACTCCAAGGCGAGACAGGCAGTTCACTCGCTGTACCTGTGAGGAGGTGAGACGCTCGATGTTGCAACTGCTCGCTGTGCTGTTCACGGCAGTCGCGAAGTTGTTTTTCGCCGATGGTGCAGTCCAGTTCTAGCGTGATGTGGGGTCCTCCCTTTTTCTTGCGGAGCCATTGAAATGGCTGAGAGCAGGTCTCCCCAACTCGATAGGTGGAGCTTCCGAGCTCTACTCTTCGTCTTAGGTGCAGCGGCGATCGCCTTGCTGCTCTGGGGTGACTGGTATGTGCCATCACTGGACAATTCCGCGTTCTGGAACGCTTTACTTGCCTTTACAGCTTTGGGAATTGCGAGCGATTCAACATTTCTCCCTCTTCCACGAATCTCTAATTCGCGGGTAGGGTCGTCAGTTGTTTTTGTGCCGTTCATTGCTTCTGTGCTGCTCTTCTCTCACCCTTGGCCGCTCGTCATTGCCTGTATAACAGGCCTCGTTTCACAGGTGCTCATTCGACGAAAAGAACTTCCTCGGGCAGCCTTTAATACTGCGCAGTACATGCTAGGCGTTGGGTTGGGAGCACTGGTTTACGGGGCTCTGGGTGGGCACGTGGGTTTTGATAGAGTTGAAGTCAACTTCACTGCTTTCGCCGCCTTGGTTGTGGTTTTCTTTGCAGTGAATCAGGGCACTGTATCATTGGCTGTCTCGTTCACTTCAGATATTTCGCTTCGTGAGGCGTGGTCTAGGATTGCAGCTGGTTCAATTCTGTACGATTTGGTTTCAAGTTCCTTGGCGATCGTCTTGGCCTTTCTTTTCATCCGCTTCCAGGTCATTGGATTGGCGGTTCTCGTTCTTCCGCTGTTCTTCGTGCGCCATATGTATCAGATGAATTTGCAGCTTGAGCGGGTAAACAGAGAACTTCTCGAGCTCATGGTCAAGGCAATCGAAGCGCGTGATCCTTACACATCTGGCCATTCGCTGCGCGTCTCAGAGTACGCAAGATCGATGGCGCGCGAACTTGGGCTGCCTCCCAAGCATGTTGATGACATTGCGACCGCGGCGCTGTTGCACGACGTGGGGAAGATTCACGAGGACTTTGCCCCGCTCCTCCGTAAGGCAGGTCGTTTGACGCCTGAAGAGAGAATGATGATGCAGGCGCACCCCATTCGGAGCGCCGATCTAGCAAGCACTATTGCAGAATTTCGGGGGCGTGTTCAAGCCGACATTCGCAACCACCATGAGAACTATGATGGTACAGGTTACCCCGACAACCTGGCCGGCGAACAGATTCCGATCGGTGCACGTATTATCATGATCGCGGACACGATCGATGCTATGACGACGGACCGTCCTTACAGAAAGGCACTGAGTCTTGCGAAGGCTTTAGAGGAAATGGTGAAACATTCTGGGAGACAATTTGATCCCAAGCTTGTGGAGCTCGTTTCAAAATCGCCTGCGATTAGACGCCTCCTTGGGCCTCAGCTTGTTACTGAGCCGAAGGTGCCGAGCATGCAGACGCCAGGCCGGCCGAGTCGCAACCGTAGCGGAGAGACTACAGTCGCGTGAAGGTTTTGGGTGAACGCGGGGCGAACGGCGGGTTTCTGAGAACTACGTTTGAATCGTTC
>DASSUS010000089.1:0-5081 GCA_035706765.1 Gemmatimonadales bacterium | reverse complement strand
CACGAATTTTGTATGTTCCCCCGTGCCCGTCCTTGGCGTGATTCCTGCACGGCTGGGCTCGACCCGGCTCCCACGCAAGCCACTCCTGCCGCTGGCTGGCGAACCCCTCATCACCTTCGTCACTCGCCGCATCGCCGATCTCGGCATTTGCGACCGGCTCGTCGTGGCGACGGATGCACGCGAGATCGCCGGCGCCGTCAGCGAGGCGGGCTTCGAAGCCGTCATGACCTCGCCCGATCACGCCTCGGGAACCGAGCGCGTGGCGGAAGTCATTGGCAAATCTGGATTTAGCAGCTTCAACTTCATCATCAATGTGCAGGGTGACGAGCCCTTCGTCGCGCCTGCAGCGGTGCGCGGCGCGCTCGCATGTCTCGAGCGCGGCGAGCCGCTCGGCACCGCGGCCGGTTCGCTCGAGCCCTCGCTCGTGAACGATCCGAGCCGCGTGAAGGTCGTCGTCGATCCGCGGGGCCGCGCCGTGTACTTCTCGCGCGCGCCGATTCCGTTCGATCGCGACGGCAGCGGGACGGTGGTCTACCATCAGCACGTCGGCGTGTACGCGTACACGCGCGACGCCTTGGAGCGATGGGTGCGACTGCCGCCGGTTCCCGAAGAGCAGTGGGAGCGACTCGAGCAGTTGCGCCCGTTGCTGCACGGCATTTCGATGGGCGTGACGTTGTTTGACGGTCCGGCAGCGCCAGGCATCGACACACCGGCCGACCTGAAATGGGCGGAAGCGGAGATCACGAGACACTTGGGAGGGGTCAGTCCGTGAGCTCGACGAAATACATCTTCGTCACCGGCGGCGTAGTGAGCTCGCTCGGGAAGGGAATTGCAGCCGCGTCGCTGGGCAGGCTGCTGGCCGAGCGAGGCCTCAAGGTCACGATCCAGAAATTCGATCCGTACATCAACGTCGATCCGGGCACGATGTCGCCGTTCCAGCACGGCGAAGTCTACGTGACCGACGACGGCGCCGAGACCGATCTCGACCTCGGCCATTACGAGCGGTTCATCGACCGTTCGTTGTCGCAGGTGAACAACGTTACGACGGGCCGGATCTATCTGTCCGTCATCACGAAAGAGCGGCGCGGGGAATACCTCGGCTCGACGGTCCAGGTGATTCCGCACATCACCGACGAGATCAAGGGCGCGATCCGCCGGCTCGCGCCCGATCACGACGTCGTGATCACCGAAATCGGCGGCACGGTCGGCGACATCGAGTCGCTGCCATTCCTCGAGGCGATCCGCCAGTTCCGCCAGGAAGTCGGCCGGGACAACACGCTGTTCATTCACCTCACGCTCGTGCCGTTCATCGCGGCGACGGCGGAGCTGAAGACCAAGCCGACCCAGCACTCGGTGCGCGAGCTGATGCAGATCGGAATCCAGCCCGACATCCTGATCTGCCGCACCGAGCGTCCGTTGTCCGAAGATCTCAAACGGAAAATCGCGCAGTTCTGCAACGTCGATTTCGGCTGCGTGGTCGAGAGCCCCGACGTGAAATCGATCTACCAGATCCCGCTCAAGCTGCACGAGCAGGGGCTCGACAAGGAAGTCTGCATGCGGCTCCACCTCGAGACCAAGGAGCCCGACCTGCGCGCCTGGAGCGCGATGGTCGAGAAGATCCTGCATCCGCCGCAGCGCGTGCGCATCGGCGTGGTCGGCAAATACACCGAGCTGGCCGACGCGTACAAGAGCATTCACGAAGCGCTGATCCATGGCGGGATCGCGAACGACAGCGGCGTCTCGATCGAGTGGATCGCGTCCGATCGCTTCACCGATCAGGAGGCCGCGGGCGAGCTGCTCGCGGACTACGACGGGCTGCTCGTGCCCGGCGGCTTCGGCGTGCGCGGCGTGGAAGGGATGCTGGAGGCGATTCGCTGGGCGCGCGAGCACAAGCTGCCGTTCTTCGGCATCTGCCTCGGCCTCCAGACGGCGATCATCGAGTTCGCGCGCAACGTGGCGAAGCTGCCCAACACGAACTCGAGCGAGTTCGAGCCCGAGTGCGAGAACCCGGTGATCTCGCTGATGCGCTCGCAGGAAGGAATCCAGGAAATGGGCGGCACGATGCGGCTCGGCGCCTATCCCTGCCGGCTGCGGCCGGGCTCGCGCGTGGCGCAGGCCTACAACGCCACCGAGGTGAGCGAGCGCCACCGCCATCGCTACGAAGTATCGAACGCCTATCGCGACGTGCTGGCGGAGTACGGGATGCGCTGCTCGGGTCTGTCGCCCGACGGCTCGCTCGTCGAAATGATCGAACTGCCCGATCATCCCTGGTTCATCGGCTGCCAGTTCCATCCCGAGCTCAAGTCGCGGCCGATGCGGCCGCATCCACTGTTCGCCGGGTTCATCGGCGCGGCGGTCGATTACAGCAAGCTCCATCCGCGCTCGGACGTGTCGCGCGCGCTGGCCGAGCTCACCGACTGACATGGCGCGGTTCGGGACCGAGAGCAACCCGTTTCTCGTCGCGGGCCCATGCGTCGTCGAATCGGACGAGCTCAACGTTCGGATCGGCGAGGCACTGGCGGAGCTTTCGGTCAAGCTCGGCATCGGCGTCATCTACAAGGCGTCGTACGACAAGGCGAATCGCTCGCGCCTGAACGCGCCGCGCGGCCCCGGGATGGACGCCGGGCTGCGCGCGCTCGAGAAGGTTCGCGGCGCCACCGGACTTCCGATTCTGACCGATGTGCACGAGCCCGGGCACGTGCCGGCCGCGGCGCGCGTCGCGGACGTGCTGCAGATCCCGGCGTTTCTCTGCCGCCAGACCGACCTGCTGGTTGCAGCCGGCAAAGCGGGACGGCCGGTCAACATCAAGAAGGGGCAGTGGATGTCGCCCGAGGAGATGCGCGGCGCCGTCGAGAAGGTGCGCGCGGGTGGCGCGCCGGAAGTCGCCGTGACCGAGCGTGGTACGTTCTTCGGTTACGGTGATCTGGTGGTGGATATGCGCTCCTTCCCGCGACTGCGTGCGGCGTGCGGCGCGCCCGTGATCTTCGACGCGACGCACGCGGTGCAGCAGCCGGGGCAGGGCGCCGACGGCTCGAGCGGCGGGCAGCGCGCCTTCATTCCACCGTTGCTGTACGCCGCCGCCGCGGCGGGCGCCGATGGATTTTTTCTCGAGACACACCCCGATCCCGCGCGCGCGCCGTCCGACGGTCCCAACATGGTGCCGCTCGATCAGCTCGCCGCCATCGTCGGGCTCGCGGTCGAGATCTGGCATCGCGTGCGAGAGCCCGTCCGTGCGTAAGCCGACGCGCGCGTCCAAAGCCCAGTCCGGCGCCGAATCCCTGGTCAATCGCGGGAGGCGCGTGCTGGCGCTCGAAGCAGCGGCGGTGCAGCGCCTCGCCGATCGGTTGGGGCCGGCATTCGGCCGGGCGATCGAGCTGCTGAAAGCGGTGAAGGGCCGCGTGATCGTGTCGGGCGTCGGCAAGTCGGGGCTGATCGCCCGCAAGATCGCCGCGACGTTCACGTCGACCGGGACGCCGGCCACCTTCCTGCACCCCGTCGATTCGCTGCACGGCGATCTGGGCAGCGTGAGCGAGAAAGACATCGCGATTCTGCTGTCCAAGAGCGGCGCGTCCGATGAGTTGTTCGGCCTCGTGGCGCAGCTGGGGCGCTTTCGCGTCCCGATCATCGCGTTGACCGGCGATCCGACTTCGCCGCTCGCCAAATACGCCGACGTCGTGCTCGACGCCTCGGTGACCGACGAAGCCTGCCCCGAGACGCTCGCGCCGACCGCGAGCACCACCGTCGCGCTCGCGCTGGGCGACGCCCTGGCGGTGACGCTGCTCGAGGAGAAGGGGTTCGGCCGAAGCGATTTCGCCACCCTGCATCCCGGGGGCGCGCTGGGCCGCAAGCTCGTCCTCACGGTGGGCGATGTCATGCTCAAGGACGATCTCCCGACCCTGACCCCGGATCGGCCGATGCGCGAGTGCGTCGTGCTGCTTGCCAAAAAAAGAGGCACGGCGCTCGTGGTTGACGAAAAACAGGGCACGTTGGCCGGCGTCGTGACCGCCGGTGATCTCACGCGCCTCATGGAACGCTCGGATGAATTCCTGAGTATCCCCGTCCGAGACGTGATGACGCGAACGCCGAAATTCACGACCGCCGAGGAGCTGGGCGCTGTCGCCGTGAGCATCATGGAACGGCACGGCATCATGGCGTTGCCGGTGCTCGATCGCGCCAAGCGCGTCATCGGGATCGTGCACTTGCACGATCTAATGAAAGCCGGCGCGGTATGAAAGAGAGAAAGACGTCGAGCAAAGGCGTCGAGCGACTGCGTCGCCTCTGCTTGACGCTTTTACTCGACGCCTTCTTGCTGTCCTGCAAATCCGGAACTCCCGTCACCGCGACCCAGGCCGCCCTGGACAGTGCGGATCAGGTCCTGATCGGCATGACGCACTACGTCACCAATGCCGGCGTATTGCGGGCGCGGGTGCGCGCCGATACGGCGTTTTTTTTCTCCGGGACGCAGCGCGCCGAGCTGCGCAACGTGCACGTCACGTTCTATGATGCGACCGGGCAACCAACCTCGGTGCTCACCGCGCGCGCGGGCACACAGCACTGGCGCACCGGCGACATGGAAGCCCGCGGCAGCGTCGTCGTGGTCCGCAACAAGGACGGCGGGACGATGCGGACCGAGGTGATGTACTACAACCAGCTCCGCAACGAGGTGAGCTCCGACCGCGACTTCGTGTTCGATGCCCCCGACCGGCATATCGAAGGCCGGGGCTTTACGTCCGATCCCGAATTCCGGCGCATCACCGCCAAGGGGCCGCGCGGGACCGGCGGCGAGTTCGTCCTGCCGAGCCAATGATGCATCTGCTTGCGTCGCTGCTGCTGCTGCAGGCCGCTCCACAGGACTCCACCGTGGGGCGTCCGTGCCGCGTCGCCATCGACTCGATGGGCCACTACTCCGAGGTCACGAGCGCGAGCGGCGAAAAGACGACCAGCGGAGGCGGCGGCGTGCTGGCGCACTGCGCGGGCACCGGCACGACGATTTCGGCCGACAGCTTTGCGCATTACAGCGGGGTGAACCGCCTGGATCTGATCGGCAACGTACAGATTCGCGACACCGGCTTCGCGCTCGA
>DASSUS010000088.1:0-11761 GCA_035706765.1 Gemmatimonadales bacterium | reverse complement strand
GTGCCGCCGCAGCGCGCCCGCGAGCGCGATGGCGTCCTCGATCGCGAGCTTCGTTCCCGAGCCCACCGAGAAGTGCGCCGTGTGCGCCGCGTCGCCGAGCAGGACGACGTTGCCGTGCGACCAGGCGGCGTTCCTGATCGTCACGAAGTTGCGCCAGAGGGAGCGGTTCTTCAGCAGGCGATGACCCTTCAGCTCGCGCGCGAACAGCTGCTCGCAGAATTCGACCGTCTCGTCTTCGGTCGCGAGGTTCAGCCCCGCCTTGCGCCAGGTGGCTTCCGTGGCTTCGACGATGAAGGTCGAACGGCCTTCCTCATACTGGTAGGCGTGCACCCGCCACAGGCCGTGGTTGTCGTGCTTGAAGTAGAAGGTGAAGGCCGGGAAGGGCCGCGTCGTCCCGAGCCAGACGAACCGGTTCGGCCGCTCATCGCGTGTCGGCTGAAACGCATGCGCGTAACGCTCACGCACCGTGCTGTTGAAGCCGTCCGCCCCCACCACGAGATCGGCGCCGGCGTACACGTCGGGATCGGTCACGTCGGTTCCGACTTCGATGCACACACCCAGCTCGCGGCAGCGCTCGCCCAGCACCTTGAGCAACGCCTGGCGCGAGAGCCCGCTGAAGCCGTGACCGCTCGACGTGATCACCTGCCCGCGGTAATGCACGTCGATGTTGTCCCAGTGCGCGAAGTGGCTCGCCATCGCGTTGTAGGTGTCGGGATCGGCCGCGGCGAGGTTGTTCTGGGTCGCGTCGGAGAACACGACGCCGAATCCGAACGTGTCTTCGAGCCGGTTGCGCTCGAGAATCGTGACCTCGTGGCCGGGATTGGCCTTCTTCATCAGAATGGCGAAGTACAGCCCGCCCGGTCCGGCGCCGATCGTCACGATCTTCACTTGAGCAGCTGCCCCGCGATGATCAGGTGCTGGATCTCGGTCGTCCCTTCGTAAATCCGCAGCGCGCGGATCGAGCGATACAGGCGATCCACCGGATGTTCGGCGAGCACGCCGCGCCCGCCCAGAATCTGGACCGCGTCGTCGATGATGCGCTGCGCGGCTTCCGTGGCGAACGACTTGGCCATCGCCGCCTCGAGCGTGACCCGCGCGGCGCCCTGGTCCTTCTCCCAGGCCGCGCGATAGACGAGCAGCCGCGCCGCGGCGAGGTCGGTCGCCATGCGCGCGATCTTGTCCTGGATCAGCTGGAAGTCGGCGAGACGGTTGCCGAATTGCTTGCGCGATTTGGCGTGTGCGATCGCCTCGTGCAGCGCCCGCGCCGCCATCCCACACGCCGCGGCACCGACCGTCGGCCGCAGCCGGTCGAGCGTTCCGAGACCGAGCTTGAAACCTTCGCCCTCCGCGTCGAGCCGCGCGGCGGCCGGCACACGTGCCTTGGCGAACGTGATCTCGCCCAACGGGTGCGGTGCCGACAGGACGAGCGGGCGGACGAACCTGAGTCCCGGGGTGTCCGCGGCTACCACGAAACAGCCGATGCCCTTGTCCTTCCTCGCAGGATCGGTCGTCGCGAACACGGTATAGAAGTCCGCGATCCCCGCATTGGAGATGAACGTCTTGGTGCCGGACAGGACGTAGTGATCGCCGTCCCGTTCCGCCCGCATTCCCATCGCCGCGACGTCCGAGCCCGCTTCGGGCTCGGTCATGGCAAACGACGCCACGGCTTCGCCAGCGAGCGCCGCGTCGAGCCAACGCCGCTGGGCGTCGTTCTTCGAGAGCAGAATCGGTACAGTGCCGAGCGCTTGCAGCGCGAACACGGCGTCGGCGAGCGGCGACGCCGCCGCGAGTGCTTCGCGAATCAGGCAGCAGGCACGCCAGTCTTGTGCTTCGATCGCTTTGAACCAGCCCGCCGTGCCGAGCATGCGCACGTGGTCCCGCGCCTGGTGGCGGGCGGCTGCGTCGTCGGAGGGCTCAGGGAGCGGGGCGAGCGTGCGGGCCGCAAAGTCGCTCACGCGCTGTGCGAGCGTCAGATGGCGCTCGTCCAGAAACGCGCGGACGGGAGCCGTATCGATCATCAGGTGAATTTGGGCTCGCGCTTGGCGCGGAATGCGTCGTGGGCCTCGCGGAAGTTCGGGGCCTGCATCAGCTGCGCCTGCACTTCGGCTTCGTACGCGAGCGCCGCCTCGAGATCGAGCGATGCCTCCGCTTCGAGCGCCTGCTTGGTGACCCCCAGCGCCGCCGCCGGGCCGCGCGCCAGCTTGTCGGCGAGCGCGCGCGCCTCCGTCATGAGCTCACCCTGCGGCACGACTCGATTGTACAGGCCGATCTCATGCGCCCGCCTGGCGTCGATGAAGTCACCCGTCAGCAGCAGCTCCGTCGCGTGACCGTAGCCGACGAGGCGCGGGAGCAGCCAGGCCGCGCCCATGTCCGCGCCGGAGAGCCCGACCTTCGTGAAGAGAAAGGCGATCTTGGCCGATTCCGCCGCGACGCGAATGTCACACGCAGCGGCGATCACGGCGCCCGCTCCGGCGACGGTGCCGTTCAATGCGCCCACGATCGGGCGGCGGCAACGCCGCATGGCGAGGATCAGATCGCACGTCAGGCGGGTGAACTCCTGCAACGCCTGCAGATCGCGGTCGAGCAGCGCTCCTATGATGTCCTCGACGTCGCCGCCCGAGCAGAACGCGCGCCCCGCGCCGGTAATGATGATTGCGCGCACATCCGGGTCGGTATCGAGTCCCCGGAATAAGTCGCGCAGCTCCGTGTATGTCTCGAACGTCAACGCGTTGAGCCGTTCCGGACGATTCAAGGTGATGGTCGCCACATTCGTCGTGGCATCCACCTGATAGCCGGTAGCCGATAGCCGATAGCTCACAAAACCGCCACTGCCTCTATCTCCACCAACGCATGCGAGTCCATGAGCGATTTCACCTCGACCACGGCCATGGCGGGATAGTGGCGGCCCATATGCTTGCGGTGAACTTCGCCGAGTGGCGTGAGGTTGGCGAGATACGCCGGACGATCGGTCACGTACACCACCATCCGTCCGACGTTTTCCGGCTTGCCGCCGGCGGAGCGCACGACCTCCATCACGCGCCCCAGCGCGCCATCCCACTGCGTCACGAAATCGCCCACGGGCACGATTTGCCCGGCTATGAACAGGATTCGGCCGCCCTTGTCGGACAGCATTCCGTGGTTCCAGCCACTCGGGCGGCCACCAAACGCTTCAGGGTTGATGATCTCGAACGCCATGACGCTCCTTAACCGGTTATCGGCACTGTCGTGCCGTTGGCCCGCTCGCCCTGCGGATCGCACAGCGCCAATACCGCGCCCGCGACTTCGTCGACGCCGATCAAGCGGTGCTGCTCCGCGGATACCAGCATCGCGCTCAGCGCTTCGTCGGGCTTCATACCTGTCTTCGCGACCACCCGTGCCACCGATTCCTTCGTCATCTCGGTGTCCACGAAACCGGGGCAGACGGCATTGCACGTGACCCCGGTGCCCTCGAGCTCGGCCGCCACACTCCGGGTTAGTCCGATCACCGCGTGCTTGGCCGCCGCGTACGCCGAGATGTAGCGCGCGCCCGCCAACCCGGCGATCGACGCGACATTCACGATCGATCCCTGCTTGCGCAGCAGCATCGCGGGCAGAAACGCCTGCGTACACAGAAAGGTGCCGGTCGCGTTGACCGACAGCACCCGAGTCCAATCTTCGAGCGTCGTCTTGGCGAGCGGCGCACTGTGGGCCGCCCCGGCATTGTTCACGAGAATGTCGACCGCGCCCGCTCGGCGCCCCGCGGCCTGGGCGAGGCTTTGCACGCTCGCGAGGCTCGTGACATCGCACTGGATCGCCCAGGCCTTGCCGCCCTTTTTCTGGATCTCTTTCGCCACGCGCTCGATCCGATCGGTGCTGCGTGCCGCCACCACGATCGCGGCGCCTTCCGCGGCCAATGCGCGGGCGATCGCGGCCCCGATGCCCTGGCCCCCTCCCGTCACGACCGCAACCGCGCCGGAGAATCTCATACCATTGTCTCGAGGACCGCTGCTTCCAGGATCTCACCCAGCGTGTCGACGAGCTGTGAGCCTTCCGCGGCGGACGCGGCGGCCGGATCGCCGAAGTAGGCGCGCGGTCCGCCGGCTTCCTCGAAAGTGCGCTTGCCGGTCTTGATCGCCGTCGAGAGCGAGCGCGGGTTTGCGGGCAGCGCGCCGCGAATTTGCTCCCGCACACCGTCCGGCCGCTCGCGGAGCACGATGGAGCTTTCGAACTGGCCAGCGTGGCACGCGCCGCTCTTGAACTCCTCACCCAGCCGCGAGCCCCACGGCTTCCGGGTGAGATCGGGGAAGGCGATCGGCAGCAGCCGGTCGGCGCGACCCAGTTTGACGGCCTCGTGCAGCGCGGTGAGATGCTCGGGATCGAGATGCGCGTTCGCGATGGCGAGGAGCCGGAACCCCTGATCCGACAGACTGCGCGCGAGATCGACGATGACCGCGGTGACCGTGATGCCGGAAATCGACAGCGTTCCCTGGAAGGCTGCCGCGAATCGGGCGGCGGTGTACGCCAGCGCCGGCAGGATCAGGACGACGTGCCGGGTGCCGAGGCGCGTGGCGCCGGCTCGCGCCATCGCGGTGGCGATCACGACGTCCGTGTCGAGCGGCAGATGCGGGCCATGCGCTTCGATCGCGCCCACGGGCAGTACGACGACCGTGCGCGCGCGATCGAGATCGCGGACTTCCTCCCAGGTGAGTTGCGCGAGCTCATGGACGGGCATGGCTAAAGACGCCAGGGCGAGACGGAGATATAATGACGGTCATGTTTCCTGAGCAGCTGAATATTGCCGATTGGCTCCTCGATGCACGGGTGCGCGAGGGAAAGGGAGACCGGCCGGCGCTGTTGACCGACCAGGGCACGCTCAGCTACCGCGACGTGCAGGCGCTCGCCAACCGGTTCGGTCATTTGCTCGAACATGCCGGCGTGGAGCCGGAACAGCGGGTGATTATCGCGCTGCCCGACGGGCCGGAGTTCGTGGCGGCGCTGTTCGGCACACTCAAAGTTGGCGCGGCGGTCGTGATGGTCAACCCGCAGCTGGCGGTGGATGCGATCGAGTACTTCTACACGTACACCCGCGCCCGCGTCGCGCTTGTGCACCGGCACACGGCCCCGGCCTTCCAGGCCGCGCGCGGCGCCGCCGGCACCCACTTGAAGCAGGTGATCGTGATCGGCGAGCCGGCCACAACGCGCGCGATCGAAGGAGCGTCGCCCGAGCTCGAGACATTCCCCAGCCACCGGGACGACGCCGCGATCTGGCTGTTCTCGGGCGGGACGACGGGGAAGCCGAAGGCCGTTGTGCAGAGTCATGCCTCGTTCGCCAACACGACGGTGTGTTACGGCCAGGGGGTGCTCGGCCTTACCGAGCGCGACGTCACGCTCGCCGTGCCGAAGCTGTTCTTCGGTTACGCGACAGGCTCGAACCTGTTCTTTCCATTCGCCGTGGGCGCCGCGTCCGCCCTGTTCCCGGAGAAAAGCACCGCCGAGACGCTGTTCGAGAAGATCCGGAAGTTCCGCCCCACCGTGCTGGTCAATGTGCCGACGATGGTGAATCAGATGGTATCGCATCCCGATGCGGCCGAGCAGGACCTGTCGTCGCTGCGCTGCGCGACGTCCGCCGGCGAGGCGCTGCCCGCCGAGCTGTACGAGCGCTGGAAGCGGACATTCAACGTCGAGCTGCTCGACGGACTCGGCACCGCCGAGATGTGGCACATCTTCATCAGTAACCGGCCGGGGGCGGTGAAGCCCGGGACGCTCGGCACCGTCGTTCCCGGCTTCGAGGTCAAGGTATGCGACGACGACGGCCTGCCGGTTCCGGACGGAGAAGTCGGGATGCTGTGGGTGCGCGGCAACTCGCGCGCCGTCGGCTACTGGCAGCAGATGGAAAAGACGCAGGCGGCGTTCCGGGGTGAGTGGTACGTCTCCGGCGACCTGATTCGGCGCGACACGGACGGGTACGTCACCTACTGCGGCCGCGCCGACGACCTGCTCAAGGTTGGCGGGAAATGGCTCGCTCCCCAGGAAGTGGAAGGCTGCCTGCTGCAACACCCGCTCGTCAAGGAGGTCGCCGTGGTGGGAGTGGAGGATGCGAACGGCCTGACCAAGCCGCACGCGTTCGTCGTCGCCAAGGAGGCGCGGGCGGGACTTGCGGAAGAGCTCCAGGCGTTCGCGCGCGAGCGGCTGGAGCCGTACAAGGCTCCACGCACGGTGCGATTTCTGGACGTGCTGCCGCGTACCCATCTCGGCAAGGTCGATCGGGCCAAGCTGCGGCTTCAATGAGCGTCACGCACCGATTACTATTGGTGCCGGGACGGGTGGCCGAGTGGCTTAAGGCGCACGCTTGGAAAGCGTGTTAACGGGCAACCGTTACGTGGGTTCGAATCCCACCCTGTCCGCTGAAAGGCTGGGGCAGCGCGGAACAGGCGGTAGGTCGGAGGAACCGTGCGTCTGCGCGTCTGCTGCGTCTGTGCGTCTAGCCTGGACAGGTGGGTGAGCGGTTGAAACCGCCGGTCTCGAAAACCGGTATGCCCGCAAGGGTATCGAGGGTTCGAATCCCTCCCTGTCCGTCCCCCCATGGGAATCTGGAATAGCACGCTCGTCTACGTCGGCGCGCGCACGCTGCTCGCGGGGGCCATGATCGCCCTCCTGCTGCGCCGGCGCGTCGGCGCCTTCTACGCCGGCGGGCAGGTCGTCTCGGATCTCTCCTGCGCCGCGTTCCTCCTCGCCTACGTCAACGCCGACATTCGTGAAGACGTGGGATGGCTCGTCCTTCCTCTGATGTTGTTCGTGCTCTACTGGGAAGCGTCACGGTTCATCGACAATCGCACCGCCGCACTCTCGAGCGAAGGTCCGGAATCGTGGTTCGACAGTCTCATGCAGATCACGGGTCGCGTGTGGGCGATCGGCTTCGTCATACCGGCGCTGCTCGCGGGCGGATTCCTGGTGTTCGATCTGCTCGCGCCGAAGCAGTGGCCGTTCCCCAATCCGCGACCCGACCTCGTGTGCGCGCCGCGACGGCTGCAACCTGGTGCAGAGCTGACCTTGCGGATGAGTGTCCCGCACGGCACACAGCTCGCGGTGTTCACTCCGAAGGGCCGGGCGGTCGTCCTCATCCCATACGGCAATAAAGCGTTCCGCGACATGGAAACGCTCACCCTTGCGATGGACACGCTTCCCAACGTTTTCTCCGATTCCGGTTTGTATGCCCTCACCGTGAGCTTTGAAGGAGAACTGACGGCCTCGCGGATGTGCCGCGTGCGCTACGAAGGGCCACCGACCGGTTAGCTGGTACAGGGCCCGCTTCTTGCCTCACGAGGGCCCATGAAAGCACAGCTGGCGATCCTGATCCTCACGCTCGGCGTCACGACCTGCATTCCGCCCGACGCGGCGGGACCCAGCGGGCCTCCCGAGCTCAATTCCGCCGATATCTTGCCGCAACGCGACCTCTATTCCCTGCAATCATTCAGCGGGCTGGAGACGAAGCGCGGCCGCATCATTACCGACAGCGCCGAGCTGCGGCAGGTGTGGGACGAGGTCTTCGTGAACTACTCGGCAGACCAGAAACCGTGGGTCCCGCCGATCGACTTCAAGCACGACGTCGTCCTGATCGCCTCCGCCGGGCCCACGCCGACTCAGCTGATCTTCTTCCGGATCACCAAGGTCCGGGAGCGGCCCGAGCACCTCGCCGTACTGGTGGAAAGCCAGTGGCCGGCCTGTGGAGGGTTAGCGGTGACCACGAACCCGGTGCACATCATCAGCGTACCGCGCGTGGCGACGCAGGCGGTGTTCGAATTCGTCGACAACACGGAGCCCTGCTCGTAAGGGCTTCCGGCGCGGTGCGGTGGGCTGCAATATGGCGGCATGCCCACCCTCCTCAGTGTCATCGCGCCGCTTTGCCTGCTTCAATCCGTCCAGTACCGCTCACCAGCGGGGGTCGAGTACCGCGCGCAGCGTGATACGGGCGCCATCGCCCGCGCCGAGAGCGCTCTCGCGGCACAACCTGCCGACGTCGAGCGGATCATCGCGCTCGGCGTCGCCCAGTCGGGCGTGCGCCAGTACCGGGAGGCGATCGAGACCTTCACGAAGGGTCTCGCAATCGATCCGAACAACGCGCTGCTGTATCGCTGGCGCGGCCATCGTTATCTCTCGACCCGTCAGCTCGATCGCGCGCTCGATGATCTGAACCGCGGCGCCAGACTCGACAGCACGATCTACGGGATCTGGTATCACCTCGGGATCGTGAAATTCGCGCGCCGGGACTTTCCGGGCGCCGTCGAGGCGTTCACACGGGCGCTCCCGATCGCGCCCGATTCAGGCGAGCGCGCCGGGGCGACCGACTGGCTCTGGATGTCGCTGTCCCGCGCCGGCCGCCGTGCGGAAGCCCAGGCGCTGCTCGGCCGCAAGCCGGATGTCACGCCCGGCGGTAACGCCTACGATCAGCGGTTGCGACTCTATCGGGGCCAGGCGTCGCCCGAGTCGTTGTTCACCGCGGCCGATACGAGTGACATCACCGTCGCAACTCTCAGTTACGGAATCGGGAACTGGTACCTGGTCCGCGGCGACGCGGCGAACGCGCGCAGATGGTTCGAACGGTCCGTGGCGTCGGGCGGCTGGCCGGCCTTCGGATTCATCGTGTCCGAGATCGAGTTGCGCTCCCTCCCCGCGCGGCGTTGACAGCCCAGGAGTTTCGCCGCTTCGCTTTGCGGCTGCCGGAGGCGGTCGAGGCGGCGCACATGGGGCATCCCGACTTTCGAGTCGGAGGCAGGATCTTCGCGACCCTTGGGTATCCCAGCACCCCATTCGCCACGGTCATGTTGACTCCCGAGCAGCAAGAGCTTTTCGTCCGCACCGAGCCGAAGACGTTCAAGCCGGTGCCCGGCGGCTGGGGACGGAAGGGAGCAACCCAGGTCATGCTTCGGACGGCGAAAAAGACCGCCGTACGTGAGGCATTGCAGGTCGCATGGAGCAATCGAGCCCCCAGGAGAGCGAAATGAACCGTGGTGTCCTGATCGCACTCATCTGTCTTGCCGGTCCGGCGCAGGCGCAGAACAACGAGCGCGCCCGCGCGATTTTTGAGCAATTGATCAACATCAACACCACCGGCTCGAGCGGGAGCACGACGGCCGCCTCGAAAGCGATGGCCGACTGGCTCATCAAGGCCGGCTTTCCGCCCGCTGACGTCCAGATCATCGGCCCGGCGGGATCTCCGAACCACAACCTCGTGGCGCGCTATCGCGGTCCTGCGGGAAGTCGGCTGAAGCCGATTCTTTTGCTCGCCCATATCGACGTCGTCGAGGCTCGGCGCGAGGACTGGTCCGTCGATCCCTTCACGCTCACGGAGAAGGACGGATTCTTCTACGGGCGCGGCACGCTCGACGTCAAGGACGGCGCGGCGATCCTCGTGGCGACACTCGCCCGCCTGAAGCAGGAGGGCTACCGGCCAAATCGCGACCTGATCCTCGCGCTGACGGCGGGCGAAGAAGGCGGCAGCGATTACAACGGTGTCGAATGGCTGCTCCAGAACCACCGCGATCTGATCGACGCGGAGTACGTGATCAACATGGACGCCGGTGATCCGGTGAAAGTCGACGGAAAGCGCCTGTTCCGTTCCGTGCAGGCGGCCGAGAAGGTGTATGTGACGTTCAAGCTGGAAGCGCACAATCCGGGCGGGCACAGCTCGATGCCCACCAGGGAGAACGCGATTTACCGCCTTGCGGCGGCATTAGGGCGGGTGAGCGCGTACGAGTTTCCGGCGCGACTCAACGAGATCACGCGCGCCTTCTTTCCGCGCACGGCCCAGCTGCAGCAGGGGCAGCTCGCGAGCGACATGAAGGCCGCCGGGGCCGGCGACACGGCGGCGATCCGGCGGCTCTCCGACGCGAGTCCGCTGTACAATGCACAGTTCCGCACGACCTGCGTGGCGACACAGCTGGCCGGCGGGCACGCCGAGAACGCGCTTCCCCAGTCGGCGTCGGCGACGATCAACTGCCGGATGCTCCCCGGAACGCCGCAGGCCGAGGTGCAGGAGGCGCTTGCGCGAGTGGTGGCGGATACCGCGATTCAGATCAGCGTCGTGAGTCCGGCCGTCCCGAGCCCGATGGCCGCGCTGAAACCGGAAGTGATGAGTCGGATCGAGGCGGTGACGAAACGTTTGTGGAACATCCCCGTCATCCCGGTGATGGAGACGGGTGCGACGGATGGACTCTATCTACGGAACGCGGGGCTCCCGGTGTATGGTGTCTCGGGGGTATTCGTCGACATCGACGACGTTCGCGCGCACGGGAAGGACGAGCGCATCGGTGTCCAGGATTTCTACGATGGCGCCGAGTACGTGTATCAACTCGTAAAGGCGGTCTCATCAGCAACCCGGTAAAGCCTCGTGGACTCGACGGCGTCGTCGCCGCGCAAACCCGGCTCAGCCATGTCGATGGGCAGGCAGGCAAGCTCATCATCGGCGGCTATGAGCTGAGCGAGCTCGCGGGCCGCGTCAGCTTCGAGGAAGCGGCCCATCTGCTGTGGTGCGGCCATTTGCCCTCGCGGGACGAAGCGGATCGGCTCCGCGGCGAAATCGCCGGGTTGCGCGCGCTGCCCGACGAGGTGCTGCACGTGGTGCGGGCCGCCGCGAAGACCCCGCCGATCGACGCGCTGCGCATGGCGTGCGCGATGCTGTCGCTCGAGCTGCGCAATCCCGACGGCATCGCGCTCGAAGACGACCTCGACGCCGCCAAGCGACTCACCGCGCAATTCCCCACGGTGGTGGCGGCCCATGCGCGCATCGGCGCCGGCAAGCAGCCGATCGCCCCGCGGGCCGATCTGCCCCATGCAGCGAACTTCCTCTATATGGTGCATGGCAAGGAGCCCGATCCGATCGCGGCGCGCGCGATCGATACCTACTGGGTCACGGTCATAGATCATGGCATGAACGCGTCCACCTTTGCGGCGCGGGTCATCGCGAGCACGCGCTCCGACATGGTGAGCGCGGTGACCGGCGCCATCGGCGCGCTGAAGGGACCGCTGCATGGCGGCGCGCCGGGACCGGTGCTCGGCATGCTCAAGCAGATCGGATCGGTTGAGCGGGCGGAGCAGTGGGTGCGGAACGAGCTGGCGGCGGGGCGGCGCATCATGGGGTTCGGCCATCGCGTCTACAAGGTGCGCGATCCCCGCGCCGACGTGCTGAGCCGTGTGGCCGACGAGATGAGCACCGCGGCGCTCGAAGATCGCAAACTGTTCGATCTCGCGCGCTCGGTCGAGCAGACGGTGCTGAAGGTGCTCGAGGAGGTGAAGCCGGGCCGCACCCTGCGCACCAATGTGGAGTTCTATACCGCGCTCCTCCTGGAAGCGCTCGGGATCCCCCGCGCCGGCTTCACGCCGATCTTCGGGGCGGGCCGCAGCGCCGGCTGGGTGGCCCATGCGGTCGAGCAGGCAACGACGGGCCGGATCATCCGCCCGCAATCCCGCTACGTCGGTCCCTGGCCGGCCGAGGCGGCGTGAGGGGCGGGCAGTCTGAGGCTCGAGGCACGAGCTCCTGAATCCGTCGGGCCTCCGGCTCGAAACTTCTCCGGATCACCCCGAGGATTGAAGTATGAAAAATTCATACCACGTGATAGGGACGTATCAGGTGAAGGAGGTCCATCGTGCCGACCATCGAGAAACGGACCGTCAGCCTGTCGAGCGATCAGGCGGCATTCATCGACGCTAAGGTGAGCGCGGGCGATTACGCGTCCGCGAGCGAAGTGGTCCGCGCCGGAATCCGCGCCTTGAAAGAGCGCGATGA
>DASSUS010000087.1:0-40171 GCA_035706765.1 Gemmatimonadales bacterium | reverse complement strand
ACCTGGACGATCATGGCGCTGTCGTGGCGGACATCCGATTACATCGCCGATCAACTCAAAAAGAGGGCGCTATGACGGCCATGTCCCGGCGTGAGGCACTTGGAGCGGTGGCGGCTGCCGCGATGACGGCAGCATTCAAGTGGACGCCAGCGGAGGCCGAGAAGGCAGCGGCGTTTGCCCGCGAGGCGGTGAAAGCCCCGTACGCACCGACGTTCTTTACGGCACACGAATGGGAGACGGTACGCCTCCTGGCGGACATCGTGATCCCGCGCGACGAGCGCTCGGGGAGCGCGACCGACGCAGGCGTACCCGAGTTCATGGATTTCATGATGGGCGACCGGCCGGACGGGCAGATCCCGATGCGCGGGGGGCTCGCCTGGCTCGACCACGAATGCATCGAGCGATTCGGGAAGACGTTTGTGGCTGCGTCCGCGGAGAACCGAACCGCCGTTCTGAACGACATCGCGTGGCCGAAGAAAGCGCGGCCGGAGCACAGCCAGGGCGTCGCTTTCTTCAACATGTTCCGCGACATGACCGCGTCGGGATTCTGGTCCTCCAAGATCGGCGTCACCGATCTCGATTATCGCGGCAACGAGTTCGTCTCCGAGTGGAAGGGCTGTCCGGAGCCCGCGCTGCGCAAACTTGGCGTTCAATACGAGGATTGAATGAGCAAACGACTGGGAATCGGGATGGTAGGCAGCGGCTTCAACGCCAAGTTCCATTTGCTGGGCTTCACCGGTGTCCGCGACGCCGATGTCCTCGGCGTGTGGAGTCCCAATCAGAAGAACGCCGGCGATACCGCCTCGATGGCTCGCAAGCTCGGCGTCGGCGAGGCCAAGGCGTACGCTTCGATCGGCGCCATGGTGGAGGATCCCGCGATCGACGCGATCTGGTTGTCGGGCCCCAATCACGCGCGCGTCGAGAACGTCGAGGAAATCGTCGCCACGCTCGAGCGCGGCAAGGGCTCGCTGCTCGGCATCGCCTGCGAGAAGCCGCTGGCGCGCAATGTCGCCGAGGCAAAGCAGGTGCTGAACCTCGTGAACAAGGTCGAGCTGCCGCACGGCTATCTCGAGAACCAGGTCTTCGCGCCCCAGGTGGAGGTGGGCCGAAATCTGCTGTGGGCCCGCGGCGCCAAGCTCACCGGCCGCCCCTACCTGGCGCGCGCGGCGGAAGAGCACAGCGGCCCCCACGCGCCGTGGTTCTGGCAGGGCAAGCTGCAGGGGGGCGGCGTGTTGAACGACATGATGTGCCATTCGTCGCTGCTTGTGCAGCACCTGCTTACCGACCCCACGAAACCGACCTCCACCGTGCGGCCCAGGAAGGTCACCGGCCACATCGCTTCCCTGAAATGGAGCAGGCCCGAGTACGCCAAAAAGCTTTCGGCGACCATGGGTAAGGATGTGAACTACGAGCAGTCGCCGTCCGAGGATTTTGCGGCGGTAATGATCGAATTCGAGACCGACGACGGGCACAAGGTGCTGGGCGAAGCCACGACGTCCTGGAGCTTCGTGGGCGCCGGACTGCGCCTCTCCGCAGAATTGCTCGGCCCCGAGTATTCGCTCCAGTGGAATTCGCTCGACACGGGACTCAAGCTGTTCTTCAGCCGCGAGGTTCAGGGCAGAGCGGGCGAAGACCTGGTCGAGAAACAGAATGCCGAAATGGGCCAGATGCCGGTGGTGGCGGGCGAAGCGGCGGCGTACGGGTACGAAAATGAGGATCGCTACTTCGTGGACTGCTTCCTCAAGAAAAAGAAGCCGTGGCTGACATTCGACGACGGCTTGCGGGTCGTGAAGGTCTTGATGACGGCGTACATGAGCGCCGAGCAGGGGAAGACGCTCGACTTCCCGGGCCCCGGGATCGAGAGCTTTGTGCCCGCTGTTGCAAAAGGGACGTGGAAGCCATGATCGCGGCGCTAGCTTTGATCCTCATGGCACAAACGCCCCGGCAATGGCCACAGCATTCGCTCGAACGCCCTCGACCGCCCGTAGTCGATCCAGGCCCGGCCACGGCGCCGTCGCGACCGCCCTCGGACGCCCTTGTGCTCTTCGACGGAACGAACCTCTCTCAGTGGCGCTCCGACGACGGCTCCCCCGCGAAGTGGACCGTGCGGGACGGATATGTCGAAGTGAAGCCCGGCACCGGGACGATGTCGACGGCACGTGGCTTCGGCGACGTACAGCTCCACATCGAGTGGGCGACGCCTGAGGTCGCAAAAGGCGAAGGACAGGAGCGCGGCAACAGCGGCGTCTTTCTCATGGGGATCTACGAGCTGCAGGTCCTCGACTCCTACCAGAACGACACGTATCCAGACGGTCAGGCCGGCGCGATCTACGGGCAGAATCCCCCGCTCGTGAACCCGACGCGCGGCCCGGGCCAGTGGCAGACGTACGACGTCATTTTCCATCGCCCGCGGTTCAAGGAAGACGGCTCGCTCGAGCGCCCCGCGCGGATGACGGTCTTACTAAATGGAGTGCTGGTTCAGGACAATTTCGAGCTGGTTGGACCGACGGCGAATCGGCAGCAGCCCCCCTATCGGGCGCACGCCGACAAGCTGCCGCTCAAGCTGCAGGATCACGGAAATCCGACCCGCTTCAGGAATATCTGGATTCGGGAGCTCGAGTAGCGTCGGCTGTCGCGGACTCCTTGAAGAGCAGCGAGAAGAAGACCAGTACCGCCGCCGCAAACCCCGCCGGCAGCCACCAGAACTGGTTCCACTGATCGAGCGTCAGACTGGTCGCGCCCGGTGCCAGGAAGCTTCCGTAGACCTTGCCGGCGATCTGCGCGCCGATCAGCATCCCAACGCCGTAGGTCACGAGGACCAGGAACCCTTGAGCCTGACCGCGAATCGCGGGCGTCGACTTCTTGTCGACGTAGATCTGGCCCGTGACGAAGAAGAAGTCGTAACACACGCCGTGCAGCACGATCCCGATGAAGATCATCCAGAACACCGCGTCAGGCGCGGCGAGCGCGAACAGCGTGTAGCGCAGCACCCACGCCGCCATACCGATCATCAGCATCTTCTTCACGCCGAGTCGCGCGAACATCAGCGGCATGAGCAGCATGAAGCCGGTCTCGGAGATCTGACCCCAGGTTTGCGTCGCGGCGATTTTCTTGACGCCGGCCACGCCCAGGTACAGCTGGGTCATGTTGTAGTACGCGGCCAGCGGAATGCACAGGAGCAGCGACGAAATGATGAATACGTAGAACGGCCGGTCGCCCAGCTGCTTGAACGCATCCACCCCGGCGATGCTGCGGAACGATACCGGGACGCCCGCGCCGGGCGGCGGCGTGTGCGGCAGGGTGAAGCTGAAGACGCCCAGCACCACGCTCGCGATCGCCGTCGTGTACAACGGCAGCGCCGTCGACTCCGGCACGGCGCTCGTCAACGCCGCCAGCACGAAGCTGATGAACAGGCCGGCGACGATCCAGCCCACGGTCCCGAACACGCGAATCAGCGGGAACTGCTTTTCCTGCGACTGGATGTGATGGAACGCCAGGCTGTTCGCGAGCCCGAGCGTCGGCATGTAGCAGAGGTTGTACAGCAACAGGATGACGATGAACGTCGTCGGTGATCCCGTGAAGCGCGGCACCATGAACATGAACAGGCCGCCCAGCACGTGGAGGATGCCGAGCACCTTCTGCGTGGCGAAATAGCGGTCGGCGATCAGGCCAAGAAAAAATGGAGCGACGATGGCCGCTATCGGGTTCACCGTATAGGGCCAGTAGGTCAGTCGCTCCATTCCATGATTCGCCATGTACACGCCAATCGTCGTGTACCACGCCCCCCAGATGAAAAACTGGAGGAACATCATCACCGACAGTTTTGTGCGGATCACGAGGGTATTAGCTCCCTGAGACCGTGAGATCCTTTGTCAGCCGGACGATGATGTGCGCGCCGGCCGGCAGTACGATGTCCGAATCCTTGGTGGACGACGCGACGCCGGCGCCTGCAATCCCCCCGACCACGCCGCCGATGATCGTCCCCTTCTTGTTGCCGCCGATCACGCGGCCGAGTACGGCACCGGCGACCGCCCCCGCTCCGACCTTGGCCGCATCGCCCGTCGTCACTCCGCGGCCCTTATGCGTCGTCTCGACCGAGTCGACCGCCGCCTCGAGAGGGTACGTGCTGCCACCAACGGTGACGCTCGTAACGGAAAGCGTCAAGGTCCCGGGTGTGCGCGGATTCGGCGCCGGTTTGACGTCGGTGACCGTGCCATTGACGTGCGCCCCCGCGGGAATCACCACCTGCCCGGCGGCGTTTTTGACATCCTCCACGACGCGCGCGCTGAAGGTGTCACCGACCTTGGCCGTGCGCGACGAAATCGTGTCGGTCGCGGCGACGTCGAAGCGCGCGCCGGAGCTCAGCGTCCGCGTCGCCGGACGCGCCGGGCGCGCCGGAGGCGGAGCTGGCGGACGTGCCGCGGGCGGCCGCGTGGCCGGCGGGTTGGTACGCGGGGCGGCGGGCGGTGGATTGGTTTGCCGGTCGGGCACGTCCTGCATTGCCGTGGTGGACTCCGTCGGCGCCAGCGTGAGATCTCGCGCCGTCGAGTCGGTGGTCTGGCTCTGATCCTGCTTCTGGCAGGCGCTCAAGCCGAAAATCGCGAGCGTCGCGACAATCGCTACCCGGTTCATAATGCCTCTCTGTAACGTGGGTTGCTCTGCCTTACCCGTAGCGCGACGGCAGGTTCTACAGCCGTTCGCGCAAGAAATCAGGGGTGAGACTCTGTAAATAACCGGCGAGCAGCGTAAAGCTGTCTGTTATCAACAGGATGCCGAGCAGGATGAGCATGGCTCCGGCGACCCGGTCGACCCATACAATGTAGGGGCGGAAGCGCTGAAACCAAATCAGGAACCGGTCCAGCGCGAGTGCGGTCAGGAGAAACGGCACCGCCAGCCCCAGCGCGTAGACGGTCAGCAGCGCCATACCCCTGGCCAGCCCGGCCTGGGTCGCGGCGAGGGTCAGGATCCCGCCGAGGATCGGTCCGATGCACGGCGTCCAGGCGGCACCGAACGTGAACCCCACAATTCCGGAACCGAAGTAGCCGAGCGGCTTGCGAGCCAGCTGTACGCGCCGTTCGCGCATCAGGAAGGCAGGCCGGAGCACGCCCAGCAGATAGAGCCCGAACAGGATCAGCAGCACCCCGCCGATGCGGCCCATCCAGACCTGATAGTCCCGCAGCAGACTCCCGACCGCAGACGCCGCCGCGCCCAGCAGCACGAAGACGAGGGTGAACCCGCCGACGAACCAGAGGCCGTGCAGCAGCGCGTTCCAGCGCCGCCGCTCGGCCTCCTCCACCGTCATGCCGGTGATGAATCCAACGTAACTCGGGATCAACGGGAGCACGCACGGCGACAGAAAGCTCAGAATCCCCGCCGTGAATGCGACAACCACGCTCATGCTAGCCGCAAAAGGCGACCGCGGACACCACCGTGGTCCAGCGGGCGTCGGGACCGCATTCGGCCGTCGACGTCACGTTCATCGTGCGCACGATCTCGCCCGAGAGCAGCCACTGCTCGCGCCGCTCGTCCCACGCCTTGTCGGCCTCGAACGGCACGCCCAGCACCGTCGCGAGCATCGAGGCCGCGAGATCTTCGGCGTACTCGCCCGAAACGGTCTCGTTCTGGCCGTAGCTGTGATGCTCCGAGATGTAGCCGTGGTGCGATGGATCGGCGGGCATGGCCACGCCGATCGACGCGGCGACGAGGCGGCTTGGCTCGTTGGTCGCGGACTCCGCGATCACGGCGAACACCACCTGCCCGGGCTTGAGCATGCTCATCCCCTCTTCGCGGTCGACGAGCTCGCAATGAGGGGGAAAAATGGAGCTCACCCGCACGAGATTGAAATTCGCCAGATGCGCGTCACGCAGGGCCATCTCGAAGCTGGTGAGCTTTTCCTTGTGCCGGCCGACGCCTTTGGTCAAAAAGGCCTTGGTCGGAATGAACATTCGTGAGTCGATCAACTCGGGACTACCTCCCTTCGTACCAGACCGCGGGACTGAGCTCGACCGGCGGCTCCGAATCGCCACCCCGGTCCACCGTCGCCTGCATCACCTGCGCCAGCACCTCAGCGGGACTGAGCGCGACTTCGACCACTTCGAATTTTCCCTGGCCGCGCTCTTTCCCGCGCGCGATGAGCATGTATTTGGCGGTGTAGACTCGCAACCTCCCATCCTGCGCTTTCCGAGTCACCACCGCTGTACCCCATTCCTTGCCGTCCCGCTTGATCGGCCGGAAGACATAGATCGTCTCGATCTCGCGCGGAGGCACCTGCGCCTCGACGGCGGCCGCGAGCTTCGCCCACCCTTGCCCCTGCCCCGGCGCTGGAGGGGGGGGCGCTAGCGGGAAGAGGGCGCCGGAGTCCGGACCGGTGGTGTCGCCTGCTGCCATCGTTCGACGTAAAAGCGAAGGACGTGCATGAAGTCCTGCGCGTTGGTGACGACCCCGTAGGCCTGATGCGTGCCGCGGTCGCGGAGTTTGGTGACGACGAATTCGGTTTGATCCACGCAGATCGTGGTCAGGGGTCGAATGTCCTCGGTGACGCCGGTATCGATGAAGGCCGGGAGCATGTTCCCGACCGCGATCGCGTGGAGCGCCGTCGCCACGAAGATCGCGAACGTCGCGGTCGCGGTGTGGGCCCGCATCGCATCCTGCGCCGCCAGCGTGTCGGGAATCACGTCGGGGAGCGGGCCGTCGTCGCGAATCGAGCCCGCCAGGACGTACGGGATCCGGCGCGACACGAGCGCGTGCATGATGCCGCTCTTCACGATTCCCTGCGCCACGGCTTGTTCGATCGAGCCGGCGCGCCGGATCGCATTGATCGCGCGCATGTGCAGGCCGTGGCCGCCCTCCACGCTCTCGCCGGAGCTCGACATGCCGAGCGTCGTACCGAAGATCGCGGCCTCGAGGTCGTGCACGGCGACGGCGTTGCCGCCGAGCAGGGCCTGGCAAAAGCCGTTTTCGATGAACCAGATCATGTCCTCGCGCGCGCGCGCGTGCACCAGCGCCGGACCGATCACCCACAGAATCTTGCCTCCCCGCGCCTGTTCCTCGCCGAGCAGCTGCGCCAGGACGCTGTAGTCGACCGGCCGCTCGCGCGAGACCTCGGCCGCCATGAAGCGAAATTCATTGGGGCTGTGCGTGCCGCCGAGGAAGCCTTCGGCGTGGACGAAGATTCCCTCGGAACCGTCTTCCGCCGCGCCCACCGCCACCCTGTCTCCCCGGCGCACGCGGCGCGGCTCGGTCACGACGAGATCGTCGCCGCTGTGAACGATGACGCAGTCCATGCGCGGCAGCCGGGGCCGGCGCCACCCGCCCGGCAGCTTCACGTACGTCGGCAGATTGGTGGTCGAGAAAAATCCGTCGGGCAGGACGCCGTCGGCCGGAGCGGGTGTGAATCGCGCCTCGGGCGCGGCTGCCAGCGCGGGGGCGGCAAAGTTGGGTGCCCGGTACTGAAAACGAGGACGACTCACAGGCCGGTCAAAATACCCGGAAGGAAACGGCTTTCACAAGAGTGAAGCGGGATCGCGATCGACGATCACCTCGCGATGCGCTTTCGCGCGCCAGGCGCGCACCACTCGCCCAAGCACGCGCGGCTCGGCCGATTTGGCCAGCACGTGCCAGCGCCACTTCCCCTTGATCCGCATGATCGGACACGGTGCCGGTCCAAGCACGGTGAGCGCGTCGTCGAGCCGCTCGCGCGACGCGCGCCGCAGCCAGCTCGCGACCTTCTCGGCCAGATCCGCGGTGCGCGCGTGATCGTCGCTCGCCGCCACGAACCGGACCAGCCCCGTGCGGGGCGGATACGGGGGATTGGGCGGTGAGCGCAGCGGCAGCTCCGCCGCGGCGAACCGCTCCACGGAATGTTCGGCGGCGGCGCGTATCGCGTGATGCTGCGGCGCGCGCGTTTGGACGAACACGCGCCCCCCTTTCGGCCCGCGGCCGGCGCGACCCGCCACCTGGGCTACCAGCTGAAACGTGCGCTCCCCGGCGCGGAAATCGGGGAAATGCAGTCCCGTGTCGGCGTCCACGACGCCCACGACCGTGACATTGGGGAAGTCCAGTCCCTTCGCGATCATTTGCGTGCCGAGCAGGATGTCGACCTCGCCGCGGCCGACGCGCTCCAGAATGTGGTGGTGCGCCCACTTGCTCGAGGTCGTGTCGAGATCCATCCGCGCGATGCGCGCGCGGGGGTAGCGCAGCCCCACGAAATGCTCGAGCTGCTGCGTTCCCAAACCGCGCAGCCGCTGCGTCGCCGAGCCGCAGATCGCGCAGGTCTCCGGGACCGGCTCCTCGTGCCCGCAGTAGTGGCAGCGCAGAGCGGCCGGCGTCTGATGCACCGTGAGCGCGATCGCGCACTGGGGGCAGCCCGGGACGTTGCCGCACGCGGGACACTGGACGAACGTCGCGAAGCCACGCCGGTTCAGCAGCAGGATCACCTGCTCCCCGCGCTCCAGCGCGCCGGCGACGGCCGCGTCGAGCGCTTCGCTCCAGGGAATGATGCCCGTCTCGGACGGCGGCACGCGCGCCGCACTGCGCAGATCCACGATCTCGACGGCGGGCAACGGCCGCGCGCCCACGCGATCCGGGAGCGCGAAGGTGACCACCTTTCCCCGCGCGGCCAGATCGAGGGTTTCGAGCGACGGCGTGGCGCTGCCGAGGATCAGCCGGGCGCTTTCGAGCTGCGCGCGTTTGGCGGCGACATCTCTCGTGTGATAGCGCGGCGCGGAGCCCTGCTTGTAACTCGGCTCGTGCTCTTCGTCCACGACGATCGCGCCCAGCTGCTGTACCGGCGCGAACACCGCGGACCGGGGACCGACGGCCACGCGCCGCTCGCCATTGCGCAACGCGCGCCACGCATCGGCACGCTCGCCGTCGGACAGGCCGGAATGCAGCACGGCGACCTGGTCCCCGAACACGCCGCGAACGCGCGCGACCGTTTGCGGGGTCAGGGAGATCTCCGGCACCAGAAGAATGGCGCCCTGGCCCGACGCAACGACGCTGCGCAGAACGTCCAGATACACGAGCGTCTTGCCTGATCCCGTCACCCCGTGGAGCAGGATGGGTGTCTCGAGGGGCGTCGCCGCGATGCCGCTGACGACGGCGTTCTGCCCGGGCGTGAGATGCGGGGGCGGAGGCGTAGCGAGGCTCGCGAACGGGTCCCGCATTTCCGGGACATCCTCGAAGCGCGCGAGCCCCTGCTCCACGAGACCCTGGAGCGCGCTGGGCGACAGCTTGAGCTGCTGCGTGAGATGCGAAACGGGCGCCGAGCCGCCGAGGGCCTCGACGGTTTCGTAGACGGCACGCCGCTTGGGAGCGCGCTTGAATCGCCGTTCGCGCTCGAGCAGCGAGTCGAGCCCCTTGCCCGCGAGCACGAAGAGGCGCTCGGTCGCCGGACGCGGCCCCGCGGGACGGGCAACACTCCACAGCGGCCCGGGCAGCATCGCCCGCAATGCGAGACCGAGCGGGGCGCCGTAGTAATCGGACAGCCAGCGACCCAACTCGAGCAATTCCGGTGAGAGAGCCGGTTTTTCATCGGGCGCGGCCGCCAATGCCCTGATCTGAACTCCGGCCGGTGGACGCCGCGCGTCCAGCTCGGTCACGATGCCCACCACGCTGCGGCGCCGCACGGGCACCACGACGCGGGCGCCGGGCTTCACGCGCTCGGCGAGTGCGTCCGGCACTTCGTACAGGTAGGAGCGGCTGACTGGAACGGGCAGCACCACCGCGGCATAGCGCGGCGCGCTCATTTGCGGCGAACGCCGAGGCCGGGCTCCGTGGGCAGGCGAATCTGCCCGTGGTCGATAGTCGCGCCGGTGAACGGATCGTCGATCGTGAGCGCCGCGCCGTCGAGGTCGGCCGCGTCGACCAGCGGCGTGAAATGCGCCGCGGCGGTGATGCCGAGCGACGTCTCGATCATGCACCCCACCATGACCAGCATGTTGTGGGCGCGCGCGGTGGCGATCATGCGCAGCGCTTCGCGCAGCGAGCCGCACTTGGCAAGCTTGATGTTGATCCCGTCCACACGCCCGACGAGCCGGGGGATGTCGGCAGCGACGAGGCAGCTCTCGTCGACCACGATCGGCAGCTGATAGCCGCTCGCGACGCGGCGCACCTCGGCGAGCCCATCGAGATCTTCAGGGACGAGCGGTTGCTCGAGAAACTCGACGCCGTGATCGCGGAGCCGGGGAAGCATTTCCTTGGCGCGCGCCACCGTCCATCCCGCGTTGGCGTCCACGCGCAGCGGCTTGTCGGTGGCGTCCCGAATGGTCGTGAGAATCTCTTCGTCGCGGTCGGTGCCCAGCTTGATTTTCAGGATCGGGTACTGCTCGGCCTCCTGGACCTTCTGGCGCATCTTCTCGTTCGTATCGAGCCCGATCGTGAACGACGACACCGGCGCCTTGGCGGGATCGAGCCCCCACAATCGCCACAGAGGCTGGCCCAGCTTCTTTCCAACCAGATCATGCAGCGCGGCCGAGAGCGCCGCCCGCGCGGCGCCATTGCGCGGCAGGACCTGCTCCCAGCGCGCTTCCGCGCTCTCGAGGTCGAACGGATCGGCCGGCAGCTGGGACTTGAGCCGCTCGAACGCCGCGAGCACGGTCTCGAGCGTCTCGCCGTAGAACGACGACGGGTCGGCCTCGCCCCAGCCCTCGAGTCCGTCGGCGTCCACGATCCGCGCCCACGCGCGCTTGTACCCGTTGGTCGAGCCGCGTGCGATGACGAAGGGGTGGCGGGTTGTGATGGAGCACTGCTCGACGAGCAGCTTCAGAGCCATCGATTCCGGTGCAACCAGGCGAGAATGACCGCGGACACGGCGCCCATGGTGGCGAGCGCGATGTAGAAGCCCCAGGGATGGTGCGTGAGCGGCATGCGGCTGAAGTTCATCCCGAAGATCCCGCCGATCACGACCAGCGGCAGAGCGATCGTCGCGACGATCGAGAGCTGCTTCATCACCTTGTTCATCCGGTTCGAGGACTGCGACAGATACGTTTCGAGCACGCCCCCCAGGAGGTCGCGCGTCGTATCCACCGATTCGGTGATGCGGATCGTGTGATCGTACACGTCCCGGTAGTACAGCTGGGTCTCGGGCCGGATGTAGCCGCAGGGGCGGTTGGTCATGATGTTCAGCACTTCGCGCAGCGGGCCCACGTGGCGGCGCAGCGAGAAGGCGGCGCGCTTGGCCTTGAAGATCTCGTGGATCAGCTTCTCGTCGAAGCGCTCGAACAACCGCTCTTCCAGCCCATCCACCAGACTGTTCAGCTCTTCCACCAGCGGAAAGTAGGCGTCGACCGACTGGTCGATGATGTTGTGCATCGTCATTTCCGCGCCGCGCGCCAGCAGCTCCGGGTTGCGCATCAGCCGATCGCGGACCGCGGCGCAGCTCTTCGAGGGAAGCGCGTGCACGGTGACGAGGAAATTCTTGCCGAGGAAGAAGTACAGGTTGGACGTGGCGAGGTCGAACGGCTCGGGCGTGCCTTCGTCGAACCGGATCACGGCCATGACGACGAAGACGTAGCGATCGTACTCCTCGAACTTGACGCGCGTCCCCGGCGACAGCGTGTCCTCGACCGACAGCGGGTGGAACCCGAACACTTTCTCGAGCAGCGCGTGCTGATGCATGTTCGTGCTGTCGATGTCGACCCACAGCTCGCCTTCCCCCCCCTGAAGAATCTCGCGGATCCGGACCGGGGAGACGTCCTGCTCCAGCGTACCGTCGGGCCGCCGGTAGATGCTGGCCGGCCAATGCTTTGACGTTTGCGGCGGCTGAGCGCCCGGCTGGACGACGTTGACGGCCATTCCTCAAGATAGCGCGCGCACGAGTGCCAGAACACCGGCGGCGAGCAGATCGAGCCGGTAGCCCCCCTCCAACACCGCGACGACGGGCCGCGCGCCCATGCGCTCGCGGAGCGCGGCGGTCCAGTCGCTGATGTCCGCGGGCTCGAGCGTGAACTCGCCCAGCGGATCGCCGGCCAGCGAATCGAAGCCCGCCGAGATCAGCAGGATGTCGGGCTCCCAGCCCTTCAACGCGAGATCGACGCCCGCCAGCAGATCGCGCGCGTACACCGCCCGCGGCAGGCCGCCGGGGCGAGGAATGTTGAACACGTTGCCCACGCCGCGCTCGTCTTCCGCGCCGCTACCGGGATACCACGGGTACTGATGCATCGAGACGAACCGGATGGACGGATCCTGTTCCACGAGCGCCTGCGTGCCGTTCCCGTGATGCACGTCCCAGTCGACGATCAGCACCCGCGCGCAGCCGAGCCGCTGCGCGGCGCGGGCCGCCAGCACGACATTATTGAGGAAGCAAAAGCCCATCGCGCGCGCCGCGAGCGCATGATGCCCCGGTGGACGCGTGAGTCCGAAGGCGGTGCCGCGCGCGAGGCCGGCCTCGACGGCACGGAGCGCCACACCGGCCGACGCGAACACGCTCTCCAGGCTGCGCGGTCCCAGAAAGGTGTCGCCATCGAGCGCGCCGCCGCCGCGCGCGGAGAGCGTTTCCAGGAGGTCCAGATAGGCGGGGGGATGCACGGCTTCGAGCTCGGCGCGTGCCGCCAGCTGGGCTTGTGTCAGGGCGATGTGCGGCTCGCGGCGCAGCGCTTCCAGGGCCGCTTCGAATCGTTGCGGGCGCTCGGGATGTCCCGCGCCGGCGTAGTGGTGCCGGCAGGCGGGATTCCACAGCACTTCCGTCGCCATCTAGTTCTGGCGGTGGGTGTGCAGCAGATCCCGCAGCGCTTCGACCTCGCGCTTCATCTCCTTGCGCGCTTGCGTCAGCTCCGCCATCGCGCGGCGATAGCGGAACCATCCCACGACGGCCAGCGCGGCCACGCCGACGCACACCGCCGCCCAGAAGAAACGATCGATCATCGCAAGCAGAACGGCGTTCAGCAGCAGAAATCCGACCGCGACGATCGTGGCGCCGCGCGTGAACGCCGACGTCGTCACCGGACGGGTTGCCGCCGGGCGGGCAGCACGATGAACGATGAATTAGCGACAGCGCCGAGCGCGCGCGGGGTGAGCGACTCATCGAGCACCGGCGCGCCCCGGAACTTGACCATGTAGCTGTCGGCGTCGGCGGCGGTCTTGAGCGCGGCTCGCACGGCCTCGCGTTTGAGCTGCGCGACCGTGGTGCGCTCGTCCGCCTGAATCGTCACCGTGTCCCACGCCGGCATCACCATGACCCTGACGGGAAATCGCTCCTCCGCGACCGCGGTCATGCGACCTCCACGGGCGACGCGAGCGGAAGCGTCGACAAAAAGCGGTCGAGCGGCTGGTCGAACAACAGCGTCGACGCGCGCACCCGCGTGATCCCGTTCGCCGGGTCCGGCCAGGCGCTCACGACGAGTTCCTCGCCTCCCTGCCCGCGCAGCGTCACGAAGTTCGGCCCGCGCTGCTCCACGAACGCGGCGGAGCTGGGCACCCGCTCGGCGAAGAACTGCGCCGCTCGCTCCAGGACCTCGGCGGGCGGAATCGACACGGTCGTCGTGTGAATCATGGCGTCTGGAGAATGGTGATGCCGGTCGGCTGGCGCGGCACGGCAACACTCGCCACCCGGGTCCGGCTGGTGAGATCGACTACGTCAACCGCCCCGGGATCGGCCCCGACGCTCTCGACCGAAATGAAGGCCCAGCGTCCATCGGGAGAGTACGCGACTCCGTGGGGCAGCGGCTTGGATGTCGGGATCTTCGCGACTTCGGTGAGAGAGGCGGCGTCGACCAGCGACACGCTCTGCGCTTTCTTGTTCGTCACGATGATCCAGCGCCCGTCGGGCGACGGCTCCACGTTGTACGCGCCGGCGCCCACCGGAATCTCCTTCACCAGCTCCAGCGTGGTCGCGTCGAGGACCTGCAGCGTATTGCCGTGATTGCACGCGACATACAGACGGCGGTCGTCGGGAGAGACCGAGACGAAGGTGGGCGAGCAGTCGTGTGACCCGGCGCTCGCGGTTCCGTGCTGCATCGGAGGCCCGGCGGCCGGTCCGGTCGCGTGACCCGTCCCCGCGCCCGTCTGGTGGCGGCGCTTGATGCGCAGGCTCGCGCGGTCGATTTCCAGAATCTCGTCCGAATTCATGCACGACACGTACACGGCGCTGCCGGCATGATTCACCTTCACGCCGTGCGGCATGTCGCAGGCGGGAAGATTCGTGATCGGGCTCATCGTCTCAGTCTGGACGATGGTGACGACGTTCACCCGCGGATGATCGCCGTGGAAGTCGGAGTTGGCGACGAAGGCGAGGGCGCCGTCCGGCGTCAGCGCGATGGTGGTCGGGAACATCTCCACCTGGGCGCGCCCCAGAAGCGAGTCGCTGCTGCTGCTCATCTTCCACAGCGAGCCATACGGCGTGCCGTGGGCGATCGAGACGTACCACGCCGAGCCGTCGGGGGCGACCGCCACGTTGTGCGGGCCGTCGATGTCGGCGGGCATCAGGCCGACGGGAATGACCTTCGCCACCGAGAGCGCCGTCCCGTTCCAGGACAGCTCGGTCACGATGTCGCCCGATTCGCTGGCGACCAGAATGCTGTAATGGGGATGCGGCCCCCCGGAGAGGGGCGCGATCGCCAGCCAGCTTAGAGCGAGAAGGAGACGCATCTGGGAAAAGATAGCGCCTCCGAGAAGTCACTGCGCGGCGGCGTTCCCGTTCGGCAGACAGCTCTCGGCTTCGGCAAGGATCTTCTGCAGCACGTCGAACTCGACCGGCTTGGTGAGGTGATGATTGAATCCCGCTTCCTCCGAGCGGCGCCGGTGCTGCTCCTGGCCCCAGCCGGTCAGCGCGACCAGCACCACGTCCCGCGCCCAGTCCCGCTCACGAATCTGCCTGGCCAGATCATAGCCGTTCACCTTCGGCAGGCCGATGTCGAGGATGGCGACCTGAGGCCGGAATTCATCCGCCTTCACGAGCGCGCTGCGCCCGTCGCTCGCCGTTTCCACCTCGTGCCCCAGGAGCCGGAGCAGCATGCCGAGACTGTCGACCGAATCGACGTTGTCGTCCACGACGAGCACGCGGCACCGGCGCGTTCCGGGCTCCAACACCAGGTCCTGATTCTCCGCGGGGGCGGCCTTCTGCGACTGTGCGAGCGGGAGCCGGATCGTGAACTGGCTGCCCTGCCCCGCCCCGGCACTGTGCGCCGACACGCTGCCGCCGTGCATCTTCACCAGCCGCTCGACGAGCGCGAGGCCGACGCCGAGGCCGCCCTGGGCGCGCTCGAGCGACATCGTGGACTGGGTGAACATGTCGAAGATGCGGGGCAGCACCTCCGAGGGAATGCCGATCCCCGTGTCTTTCACGCGGATTACGACCATGTCGCCTTCCCGCTCACCGGACAGCCACACTTTTCCGCCGGGGTCGGTGTACTTGGCGGCGTTGTCGAGCAGGTTGGTGACGACCTGGACCAGGCGGGTGGTGTCTCCTTGCACGAACAGCGGCTGCGCCGGCGCGGTGACCCGCAGCTGGTGATGGTGGCGCTCCATCATGGCGTGACTCGCCTCGACCGCCGACTTGAGGATTCCCCCGATATCGACACGCTCGTGGCGCAGCTCGATCGTGCCGCGCGTGATCCGCGCGACGTCGAGCAGGTCCTCGACCAGGCGTGTCATGTGCTCGGTCTGGCGGTCGATGATGCTCGTCGCCCACTGCAGCTCCTCGGGGTTGGGCGTGCGCGCCCGGAGGATCTTGACCGCGTGCCGGATCGGGCCGAGCGGGTTGCGCAGCTCGTGCGCCAGGAGCGCCAGGAACTCGTTCTTGCGCTCGTCGGCTTCCGTCAGCTCGCGCTGCACGCGCTTCTGCAGGGTAATGTCGCGCGCAACCTTCGACGCGCCCACGACCACGCCCGCCTCATCCCGCAGGGGCGAGATCGTGACCGAAATGTCGATCGATCGGCCGTCCTTGGTACGGCGGACGGTTTCGTAGTGCTCGATACGCTCGCCCCGGCGCATCCGCCCCAGGATCATCTCTTCCTCGTCGTACCGGTCCTCGGGAATGAGGATTTTGATGGACTGCCCGATCGCTTCCTCCGCCGTATGGCCGAACAGCCGCTCGGCGCCGCGGTTCCAGGATGTGATGATGCCGTCGAGCGTCTTGCTGACGATGGCGTCGTCGGACGATTCGACGATAGCGGCCAGGAGCGCGTCGCCCGCCGGCTGGGTGAGCCCGGAACGCCGGCCGGGCCCGGGGTCAGTCAAGCAAGACTCGTGACAGAGGAGCGCGGCAGAATTTCCGCCCAGCAAACTGACGGGTTCCGAAGCGGATTTGGGAATCGGCTGCCCACATAGGCAACACAGTGGCGTCTCCAAGGCGTCATCAAGAAGGCGCCCCGGAGTAATCGCTGTCAAGATTTACGCGGGACCTTCGCGCCCTTCCGCCTGGCTTCGGACAGACCGATCGCGATCGCCTGCTTGCGGCTCTTGACCCGGCCGCCGCGCCCGCCGCGACCACGTCGCAGCGTTCCACGCTTGCGGCGCCGCATCGCGCTTGCGACGCGCTTGCCGGCCGCTCGTCCATATCGAGCCATCAGCCCCTCCGGTTTTTAGACGTGATCCGCGACGGTCGTGACGCCACTTTCGCGCGCGCAATGGGCACAGCAGTAAAACGTCCCGTCCGCCTCGATCCCGTGACCGATGATCTTGCAGCCACAGTGATCGCAGCTGGGCGCGAGCTTGTGAACGGCGCACTCAAAACTGTCGAACGTGTACGAGGTACCGTCGCGAACGATGTCGAACGACATGTAATAGTCGTTACCGCAGACTTCGCATTTGGCCATGGGGTACTGGACCCCGCGTACATTCAGGAGTTCCTAACCCGTATGGGCTAGTTTTTCACGACGTCGGCGGCGGCGCGGAAGGGTGCGCGCCTGGATCCGGGCGCGCGAGGTGGTTGGGTGGAGGTGGGGCACCGCCGCGCCGGTACTCCGCGTACACGCGGGTAAACTCCGCACCTAGCAGGATGACCTGCGCCGAATAATAAACCCACACCAGCAGCACCACGATGGAGCCGGCGGCGCCGTAGCTCGAAGCCACGCTCGATTGTCCGAGATACAGCCCGATCAGGAACTTCCCCACCGAGAACAGCAGGGCCGTCACCAGCGAGCCGGTCCAGACGTCGCGCCAGGCGAGCCGTACGTCTGGCAGGAAGCGGTAGATCATCCCGAACAGCAGGGTCATGACCGCCAGCGAAACCGCTATGTCCAATCCCTTCAGCAGCCAGGGGCGCGCCAAATCGAGCTCCTGGAGCCGGTGGGAGAGCGCGGACAGAGCCGCGCTCACCAGCAGCGACACCATCAGCAGAAACCCGATCGACACGACGATGCCGAAGGACCGGAGCCTGCTGAGCAGCAGCCGCTGAAGGCCGGACTTCCTGGCATCGGTCTTTACCCGAAAAATCGTGTTCAACGCGTGCTGCAGCTCGAGAAACGCCCCGCTCGCCGCGAGCAGCAGCGTGGCGGTTCCGATCACCACCGCGAGCGATCCGCTACGATTCTGGTGCGCGCCCCGGAGAATCGTCTGAATCGCTTCGGCCCCCTGCCGGCCGACCAGCCCGTCGATCTCGGTGACGATCTGCCCGCGCACCGCCTCCTCGCCGAATACCGACCCGGCGATCGCGATCGCGATGAGGAGGATCGGGGAGATCGCAAACAGCGTGTAGTAGGCGAGCGATGCGCCCAACCGAGGGACGTTGTCCTTGGACCAGCCCTGGATCGCCTTCCACAACAGCTGAATCGGCGTGGGCAGGCGCAGCGTCACGAGGCGGGCTGCTCCACACGTCCGAGCTGCCGGGCCATCAGCGCGTTCAACGCCGCGATGTCGACCGGCTTGACCAGATGGGCATTGAAACCGGCGTCGATCGAGCGCTGCCGGTCCGCGTCGCGACCGAACCCCGTGAGAGCGACAAGCAGCATCTGACCGAGTCCCAGATCGCGGCGCAGTCGCGTCGCCAGCTCGACGCCGTCCATCCCCGGCATGCCGATGTCGAGCAGTCCCACCTGCGGCTTGAACGTGCGGGCCACGTCGAGTGCTGATGGGCCCTCGTAAGCGACGCGGACCTCGTGTCCCAGCAGCCGGAGCAGCATGGCGAGACTTTCGCCGGCATCGTGATGGTCGTCGACGACGAGAATGCGATAGCGCTCGAGGTCGGTCTTGCGGCGATCGGCCGAGTAGCCGGCTGCCGGGGAAGCCTCGGTGCGCGCCACGCGCTGATCGGCGAAGGCGGGCAGCCGGATGGTGAACTCGCTCCCCTGGCCGCGTCCCGCACTGCGCGCCTCGACGCGGCCGCCGTGCAGCTCGACCAGACGCTTGACGAGGGTGAGACCGATCCCGAGACCGTGGCGCGAGCGCTCGAGCGAGGTGTCGACCTGCACGAACATTTCGAAGATCCGCTCCAGCATGTCGGCGGGTATTCCGATCCCGTTGTCGCGCACGGAAATCACGGCGAAGGGACCTTCCGCCCGCGCGCTCAGCACCACGCGCCCGCCGCGCTCGGTGTACTTCGCGGCGTTGTTCAGCAGATTGGCGATCACCTGCACGAGCCGCACGGGATCGGCGAACAGCAGCACCGGCTCGGAGGGCTCCTCCACGATCAGCTCGTGTCCGGCCGCCTCGACGACCGGGGCGCTCGTCTCCAGCGCGCTGCGCAGGATCGCCCGGAGCTTGATGCGCTCTTTGCGCAGCGTGACCCGGCCTTCGTTGATGCGGGAGAGCTCGAGCAGATCGTCGACCAGCCGGATGACGTTTCCCGTCTGGCGCTCCATCGTGTCGAGCACCCGCGCGCGCGTTTGCTCGTCCGCGCCGGCGAGCCGCAACACGTGCAGGGCGTTGCGGATCGGCGCGAGCGGATTGCGCAGCTCGTGCGACAGCGTGGCCAGGAACTCGTCCTTCTGCTTGTCCGACTGGCGCAGCGCCTGCATGCGGTCGCGCAGCTCGTACTGGCGCAGCCGCGCCTTGATCGCGGTGCGCAGGGCGCTGATCAGCGTCAGCACGCGCACCGGCTGCTCCAGCACCGTGACGTTGCCGAGCACCTCCATCGCCCACACCGCCGTCGGGGAGTCCGGCCCAATCGGCGACAGCAGCACGATCGGCAGATCGGACCAGGGCGGCTGGCGCTCGATGGCTTCGACGAGCGGTTGGGGATCGGTGGCGCCCAGCGTCACGTCGGTGAGCAAGACCACGCCCGCGCCGTTCTCGATTTCGCCGCACAACTCTTCCAGAGTGCCGCAGACGTGCCCGGTCAGGTTCGCTTCGGCCAGAATCGCGAGGCTCAGCTGAGCGTCGCGCGGGGTCGGGGGCAGCAGCAGCACCCGCTCGTTCAAGCGTCGCCTTTTTTCGTCCGCACGGCGCGGGTAGCGCGCTCCGGGCCGCTCGTGATGAGCTGAGGAACTCCCGCCAAGACGCCGGTGAACTCGGTGATCGGCGGTCCGATCGTGATGGCCCCGCGCACGAACCGCAGCTCGCGAATCGTCCGCTCATGCCGGCCGGTGCGTTTCTTGATCACCGAGACGGCGATCGACACCTCGCCACGTGTTTCGAAAAACCGGAGCAGCAACACGGTGTCGGCCAGATAGCTCGCATCCACCGGCGTCTCCGCGTTCACGCCGATGATTCCGTGCTGCGCCATCAGCATGATGCTCGTCACCCCCCGCCCGCCCAGAAACGTCAGCAGCTCGTGCAGGTGCAGCGCGAGCAGGCGCTCGTTCGGCATGGCGTTGAGGTAACCGGTCAGGCTGTCGATCACCACCACCCGCGTATCGTGCTGCTCGACGGTGCTGCGCACGTAGTGCGCGAACTCGCCGGGCGACAGCTCGGCGGGGTCGATCTGGCGCAACGTCAGTTTCCCGGACTCGAGCAGCGGCAGGACGTCGAACCCAAGACCCTTGGACCGCTCGATGAACGTCGCGATGGATTCGTCGAACAGGAAGATGGCCGCGTGATCCCCACGGCCCGCCGCTGCCCGTGCGTACTGCGCCGCCAACGAGGACTTCCCGGTGCCCGCCGGGCCGAGAAACAGCGAGCTCGTCCCACGAGCCAGGCCGCCGCCCAGAAGATCGTCCAGCTCCTGGAGCCCGCTCTTGACCGATTCGCGCGCGTACGACGTCAAGTGCTCGGCCGCGATCAGCCTGGGGTAGACCTCGAGTCCGCCCTTGCGAATCCGGAAATCGTGATAGCCCTCGCGTACTTCCCGGCCGCGCATCTTGAGCACCTGGAGCCGGCGCCGGAACGCGCCGTACTCGGTCGCTTCGCGATCGAGCGTCATGATGCCCGACGCGATGCTGGCGATGGCGAGATCGGCGACTTCGGCGCGCGGATCGTCCACCAACAGCACGGTGATCCCCTTGCTGCTGAAGAACTGCTTGAGCGCGACGACCTGGCGGCGATAGCGGAGCGGCGATTGCGCCAGCATCCGCAGCTCGCCCATGGAGTCGAGCACGACGCGCGTCGGCTTGATCCGCTCCGCGGCGTCGAGAATCGCGCGCGTCGTCTCGGTGAGCTCGACCTCCGAGGGGTGAAACATCGTGTAATGCCCCTCGCGCGCGAGCGCCTCCTCCGAGGCGATCAGATCCAGGATGTCGATGCCCGCGAGATCCCACCCGTGCGACGCGGCCATCGCGCGCAGCTCCGGTGTCGACTCCGAGAGCGTCACGAATATCCCCCGCTCGCCCTGCTCCCGTCCCGCGATCAGAAACTCGAGACCGAGCGTGGTCTTGCCCGCGCCGGTGTCCCCTTCCACTGCGTACAGCCCGCCCTGCGCGAGGCCGCCGTGGAGAATGTCGTCGAGGCCGGCGATGCCGGTGGAGAGAAGCTTCGGTGTCTCGGTCATGTGGTGGTCATCATGGTCGAAAGGTCTGACGACGGCGAGCGACGAGGCCCCGGCTGCTGGCCGAGGCCCCGGCGGTGTTCAGATCGTGGGTGTTCCGCTGCGCCGTCCGGCCACCAAGAGTACCACACCGGCGAGCAGTGCGACACCTCCCACCCACGGCGGAACGAAACCGCGGCGTTCAGTCGTGATAGTAGCAACACCGAGATCCGTCTTGTCCTTGTCCTTCACGTACGACACGCCACGCAGCACGAGCACGATGGCGCCGAATACGATCAACAGAATGCCGATGACACCGGCGGGTCGCATAGGGTCCCTCCGCGAGGGTTGGGGTCGAGTTCAGGTTTCTTCTACTACCCGGGCTAGTCTCATTCAAAAGGATTAGTCGCTGAATTAGTCGTTTCTACGATCCGGGTGTATTCAGATCACCCATGCAAGGCGCTCACTCCGTCCTGTCGCCGGCATCGCCCCAAGCCGCCGCGATTGCGCGCCAGATCGAGCTGTACTTCGTCGTCGCAGGCATCATCTGGATCATCGTTCTCGGGTTCCTGCTGTTCGCGATGTTTCGCCCCAGGCGGCTCGACGAGCGCGTCGTCGACAATCGCATCGAGCGGCGGCAGCTGGTGGGTGTGATTGTCGCGCTCGCTCTGAGCGCGCTGATGCTGATGGGCCAGGGCTTCTACGACTACAATCTCGGCCGCGGCATCGGTGAGGCGCGCGGGTCATCGAGCGACACGGTGCACGTGCGAATCGTCGGCCGGCAGTGGTGGTGGGAGATTCAGTATGAGCAGCGCACGCCGCCCTACCGGGTGACAACGGCGAATGAATTGCACATCCCCGTGGGCCGCCCCGTGCTGCTCTCGCTGGAATCAGCGGACGTGATTCACAGCTTCTGGGCGCCCAATCTGCACGGCAAGTCCGATCTGATCCCGAGCTACACCAGCGGATTTCTGATCCAGGCGGACTCACCCGGCGTGTATCGCGCGCCGTGCGCCGAGTTCTGCGGCGATCAGCATGCCAAGATGCATTTGCTCATCGTGGCGCAACCGCCCGACAGCTTCGCCGCGTGGTACCGGAACGAATCGGCGCCGGCCCGCGCGCCCGAGACCGCCGCGGCACGCGGCGGGCAGGATGTCTTTCTCAAGGCGGCATGCCCGTTCTGTCATACGATCCGCGGCACGCCGAGCGGTGGCACGGTGGCTCCCGATCTCACGCATCTCGCGTCGCGCGCCACGCTCGCGGCCGGCACGCTCCACAACGGGCGGAACGAGCTGGCGGGGTGGATCGCGAACGCGCAGGGGCCGAAGCCCGGCAACCGCATGCCGCCGAATCTCGTCACCGGCAATGATTTGAACCTGCTCGTCGAGTACCTCACCACGCTCAAATGACCGCCACCCTGCCGGAACGGGAGACACTCGAGCGCACCTGGGGCACGCGCGGAATCTTCGGCTGGTTCAGCTCGGTCGACCACAAGTCCATCGGCCTGCGGTTCATCGCGACGGCGCTGCTGTTCCTGGCCCTGGGCGGAGCGCTCGCGGCGATGATGCGGCTGCAGCTCGCGCGGCCCGAAAACCATCTGCTCTCGCCCCGGCTCTACGACCAGTTCTTCACCACCCACGGCACGACGATGATGTTCCTGTTCGCCGTGCCGGTGATGATGGGGTTGGGCGTATACCTCGTGCCGTTGATGATCGGCACGCGCAACGTCGCGTTCCCGCGCCTGCTCGCGTTCACGTACTGGGTGTACCTGTTCGGCGGCCTCTTCCTTTATACAGGACTGCTGACGGGCAACGGGCCGCCGGCGGGATGGTTCAGCTACACCCCCCTGTCGCTCTCGCAGTACGATCCGACCAAGGGATCGGACATCTGGGCCCAGACGATCACCTACACGGAGATTTCGATGCTGGGCGTCGCGGTCACGCTCATCGTCACGATCTTCAAGCAGCGCGCGCCCGGGATGGCGTTGAACCGGATGCCGCTGTTCGTCTGGAGCATCCTCGTCACGTCGTTCATGGTCGTGTTCGCCATGACGACGGTGGCCACCGCGAGCATTCTCCTCGCGTCGGACCGGTTGATCAACACGCGCTTCTTCGACGAGCGCCGGGGCGGCGACCCGGTGTTCTGGCAGCATCTGTTCTGGCTGTTCGGCCATCCCGAGGTCTACATCATTTTCCTGCCCGGCACGGGGATCGTCTCGCACCTGGTGACGACGTTTTCGCGCCGCCGGATGTTCGGATACACCTCGATCGTGTTCGCGACGGTCGCCACCGGCATCATCAGCTTCGGCGTCTGGGTGCATCACATGTTCGCCACCGGGCTGCCGCAGCTCGGCTTGAGCTTCTTCAACGCGTCGTCGCTGATCGTCACGATTCCTTCGGCGATCCAGCTGTTCTGCTGGATCGCCACGATCTGGTCGGGCCGGCCAAGCTGGCGCGTGCCGATGCTGTTCGTGATGGGATTTTTTTTCATCCTGGTGCGCGGGGGGCTGACCGGGGTGATGCTCGCATCGATCCCGTTCGATCTGCAGACCCACGACACCTACTTTGTCGTGGCCCACCTGCACGACGTGCTGATCGGCGGGGCGGTCTTTCCGCTCGTCGGCGCGCTGATCTACTGGTATCCCAAATTCACCGGGCGCATGCCGTCCGAGAAAATCGGGCTCGCGGCGTTCGTGCTGATGTTCGTGGGGCAGAACCTGACGTTCTTTCCGATGTACTCCCTGGGGTTGCAGGGCATGCCGCGCCGCGTGTACACCTATCTCGCGTCGACCGGCTGGGGCACGCTCAACCTCATCGAGACGATCGGCGCTTTCACGCTGGCGCTCGGCGTCGTGGTGACGGTTGGTAACCTGATCGTCAGCTACTTCAAAGGGCCCGCGGCCGGCGACAATCCCTGGGACGGCGATACGCTGGAGTGGGCCACGACATCGCCCCCGCCGCCCGGCAACTTCGCCGAGATTCCCGTGGTCGAGAGCCGCGATCCGGTCTGGGATTACCGCGACACCGGCGTGCGACCCGTTGTGACGGGATTGCCGCTGGACAAGCGGGAGGTGGTCTTCACCACGGTGCTGGATGCCATTCCACACCGCCGCATCGAGCTGCCCGGGCCGTCGGCCTGGACCTTCGTGGCGGCCGTGGGGACCACGATCGGACTCGTGACGCTGATCTTCACGCCGTGGGGACTTCCCATAGGCATCCTGCTCTCGGCGGGGCCGTTCATCGTGTGGGCGTGGCCCACGACGGCAGGCTCGACATGATCCGCGAAGCCACGGTCGACGTGTCGCGCTTGCCCAAAGAGGGGTTCGGCGTCGCCTCGCCCACCTGGTGGGGCACGCTCGGATTCATGCTGATCGAGGGATCGTCGCTCGCGCTGTGCGCGATGGCGTACTCGTACCTGAGCCGGCGCAGCCCGCACTGGCCGCCTTCCGGTACGCCGTTACCGGACCTCACCGTCGGAACGATCGTCGTGGCGGCTCTCGTCCTCAGCCTGATTCCCGCCGTCATCCTGGGGCGCGCCGCGAAGCGCATGGATCACCGCGCGACGCTGCGCTGGCTGCTGGTCAGCACCGCCGTCGAGGCCGTGATCGTGCTGCTGCGTGCCTACGAGCTGCACGCGCTCCAGGTCCGCTGGGACACCAGCGCGTACGGCTCCGCCGTCTGGTTCACGCTGGGCTTTCACACGACGCTCCTGCTGCTCGACTTCGGGGAGGCGCTCGTGTTCAGCGTGTTGTTCTGGAAGGGCCCGATTCAGAAGAAGCACTATGCCGACGTGGAGGACGCCGTGGTGTACTGGTTCTTCATGTCGCTGATCTGGGTGCCGCTCTACTTCATGCTCTATGTCACCCCGCGAATTTTCTGACGCCTACCAAGCCACCACGCCGCGGGGCACCGCCGGGCTGTGGTACGCCGTTTTTGGCCCGCCCGCGGCGTGGTTTCTCAGTCTCACCGCGAGCTATTTCGCCGTGCACGAGGTCTGCCGGGTCAGCTCCGCGCTCGGTCCGCGCCTCGTGTCGATCGTGGCGTTGATCGCCACGATCGCCTCGGGGTTGGTCGCGCGCAGCATCTGGACCGGCGCCGCCTCGCATGAGCGGACGCGGTTTCTGGCGCAGATCGGGGTGTGGAGCAGCGCCGTGTTCTCGCTCATCATCCTGCTGCAGATCATCGCGACGCTGATCATTCCGGGATGCCACGAGCGACCCCGGACGCCGCAATCTCCGGATGTGTACCACACCGACGAAGCGCCGGCCGTGCTGGCCGGCGGCTCAGGACACCGTTCGCCGCTCTTTCCGTTCGGGCATCTCGTCGTCGGCGAACTTGACCACGCTCAAGTGGCCGTCCGGCTCGATGAAGCACCGCTTCACCACGCGTGGGTCGTCGATCCCGTGCTCGCGCAGCTGGCTCAGGAGATCATCGACGCTGATGAGCTCGGATTTGAGATTGCGGCGCAGGATCATGCCGTCTCGGATCAGCGCGAGCGGTGGGGGCTGTAACAGCCGCTTGATCGGCGTCCAGCGGTAAGCGAGCCAGTCCAGCGCATAGTTCCAGAAGAAAATCGTTCCGACGAGGACGGCGCCTTCCGTAATGGATCGGTAGTCGGACGACAGGCCGTTCTGCGCCGCGTCGGCGACGAGGACGACGACGAGCAGGTCGGGAATGCTCAGCGTCCCCGCTTCGCGCCGGAAAATCCGCATCAGCACGAAGATCAGGAGGTACATGAGCGTACCGCGCAGCATCAGCTCGGCCAAACTGACGCTTGGCGTGAACATCGCGCGCCAGTCGGGCGAGGCCCAAATCAACGGAACAGCGCCGTCACCGCTGATCCGGCCGGTCCGGCTCTCCTGAGGTGCGCAGCGACTTGATGTAGGCGACGAGCTGCCAGATCTGCTCCTTGGGCAATTGCCGCCAGGAGGGCATGCCCCTGGTTCGGCCCTCGTAGATCGACGCGTAGATCTGCGCGTCGGCGTTCCCGTAGATCCAGCTCGAATCGCGGAGGCTCGGTCCCATCCCCCCGCCGCCGTGATCCCCGTGGCACCCGGCGCAGTTGTACCAGTTGAACAGGCGGCGACCCTCTGCCGTCGCGCGCCGATTGTTCGCGTACGGATTCTCGGAGCCGACCGAATCGCCCGCCGGTCCCGGCGTCGGGCCGATCGTTTGCGCGCCTAATGGCGCGGCGAGGATCAGGAGCGCAAACCAGAGGATGCGCATGTCAGTTGCCCGTCTGTAGCGGCAGCCGCGGCACACCGTAGGAATCGAGCAGCCGGGAGATTTCCGGCTTGTGCCGCTCGAGCGCCACGTTGAGCAGGGTGTGGAGGCTGTCGTCGGGCGCGCCGCGCCGCACGGCCATCGCGATATCGAAGACGAACGGCAGGAACGGCACGTCGATCTGCGGGCTCACCGGCACAATCTCGAGCGCCACGGTTTGACGCGGCGCGAAGTAGCCGGCCAGCGGTCCCCACACGATCGCGACGTCGACATCGCCCCGGGCCACGGCGGTAATGAGATCCGCCGGAGGATTGGGCCTGGAATAGTCGCCGTAGATGCTGTAGCCGCGCACGTTCGCGATGATGTGGCGCTGGGCGAGCGCTTCGACGGGCGGGACGTTCGCGTAATCGTCCCCGATCACGTGCACGCCGATGCGCACGTGCCGCAAGATCGAGTCGTCGAGCGAGCGGACATCGAGGTGGCGGTCCTTGCGGTAGACGAACACGTATGTGGAGCGATAGTACGGAATGGTCGGGCGCGCGAGCTCGAAGCTCGACGGCACGCCCATCAGCACGTCGCAGCGGCCGGCCCGCAGCGTGTTGCGCACGAACCCGCGTCGCTGCGGCAGCCACGTGTAGCGCACCTGCCGCCCCAGGTCCGCGGCGATGATCGCGGCGAGCTTGTTCTCGAATCCCTCCAGCCGCTCGTTGGAGAACGGCAGATTGTTGGGATCGGCGCATACGGCGAGCTCCGGCGCCGGGTCAGACCCTCCCCGCGGAACGCGCTCACCCATTCCCACAGCCGCGACCATCGCGACCGCGGTCGCCGCCGTCGCGAGCCATTCAACGCGAGAAGACATAGAGCATCCCGCCCATCGTGGTGGCCTGCTTGATGTCGGGAATCGCGCCGGCGACGCCGAGGGCCGTGTACGGATCGTCGGTGGAGATCGTCGGAAACGCCACCGCCCCCATCCACCCGCCGATGCCCGAGTACACCGCGACGTACTGCGTGCCGTCCGGTCCCCGGTACGTCATCGGGTGGCCCACGATCCCCGACCCCACCTTGTATTTCCACAGCTCGCGCCCATCGCGCGCATCCAGCGCCTTGAACCAGCCGTCCATCGTGCCGTAGAACAACACGCCGCCCGCCGTCACGACGATGCCGCTCCACACGGGGAAGTTTTCTTTGACTTCCCACATCTTCTGCCCGCGCGCGGCGTCCCACGCGAGCACCGACCCCCGATAGCCGCCCGCGCCCGCGTACATCCTGACGCTCGCGCCGACGTACGGCGTCCCGGCGATGTAGTTCGCTTCCATCCCTTCGTAATCCATGCAGATGTTGTTCATCGGGATGTACAGCCAGCCGGTCACCGCCGAGTACGCGGAGGGCTGCTCGTCCTTGGAGCCCACCGACCCCGGACAGATGCCGCGCGTGACGACGCCCTGTCTGGGCCGAAACGCGGGATTCTCGACCGGCCGGCCGGTGCGCAGATCGATTCGGTCCGCCCAATTCGCCTGCGCGTAGTACTTGTCGGCGCGCAGCGGCTCGCCCGTGGCGCGATCGAGCACGTAGATGAACCCGTTGCGATCGGGATGAATGAGAACCTTCCGGGTCTTTCCATTGATCGGCAGGTCGACCAGGATGTTCTCGTTGATCCCGTCGTGGTCCCACGCGTCGTGCGGCGTCATCTGATAGGCCCAGCGTGCCTCGCCGTTGTCGGCGTCGCGCGCGAAGATCGTCGTGGCCCACTTGTTGTCGCCGGGACGCATATCGGGATTCCACACGCCCGGATTCGCCGTCCCGTAGTAGATCAGGTTCAGATCGGGGTCGTAGGAGAACCAGCCCCACGCGGTTGCGCCGCCGAGCTTCCACTGCTCGCCGGGCCATGTCGTCACGCCGAGGTCCTTGCCACGATGATCGGCGTAGAACGGCTGGAAGTTGGGACCGATCAGGACGTCGCGATCGGGACCGGTAGCGTACGCGCGCCACACTTCCTTTCCGTTCCCCGCGTCGAGCGCGACCACCCAGCCGCGCACGCCCAGCTCCGCGCCGCTGTTGCCCACGATGACTTTGTTTTTCACGACGATCGGCGCCATCGTGATGGTCTCGCCGATATCGATGTTTCCGACTTTCGTCTTCCAGATCTCTTTGCCGGTATTCGCGTCGACGGCCACGGTGTGAGCATCGAGCGTGTTGTAGTAGATCCGCCCGTCGGCGTAGGCCGCTCCGCGATTCACGACGTCGCAACACGCGATCCCGTACGCGCGATCGCTCGGGTTGGGCTGATAACTCCACTTGGCGGGGGCGCCCGGCCTGGTCAGATCGAGGGCGTACAGGATGTTCGGAAACGGGGTGATCACGTACATCGTGTTGTTCACGACGAGCGGCGCGCCTTCGTGTCCCTGCAACGTTCCGGTCGAGAACGTGATCACCTCCTGCAGCCCGGTCACGTTCGCCGGCGTGATCTCATCGAGTGTGGAGAAGCGCGTCGCGCTGTAGCTGCCCGTCGACATCGGCCACTCAGAACCGGTTGTCGAGGTTGGTGAGAGCTCTGGAGGTGCTGAAGGGGGCGGCGGCTTCGAGGTCGATGCGGCCTGCGCGTTGTGATCGCCGGTGCAGCCGGAAACACTTGCGGCGGCGAGGAACAGCAGGAACGCGAGACGGGGTATTAGCGTGCGGCCCATTCAAAAACCACACTGACGGCGAGGATGCTGGGTGTACCCGCCCCTACAACTCTTGTTCCTGCTGTTCAGCGCACAATCCCCGCGGCCACTTGCGTTCGTCACCAACGAATTGGCGCGCACCGTCTCGGTGATCGATCGCCGGACCGCGCGCGTCGTCTCGACGATCCCGATGCCGGGGCGTCCGCGCGGCATCGCCGTCGCGCCCGGAGGCCGCACCATCTTCGTCGCGTTGAGCGACACGCTGCGTCAGACCGCCGGCCCGATGGACGCGATCGTGGCGATCGACGTCGCGCGTCATGCGATCATCGACCGACTCCCGGCCGGCACGGACCCCGAGCAATTCGCGATCAGCCCGGATGGCCGCTGGATCGTCGCCTCGAACGAGGACGCGGGACTCGCCTCCGCGATCGACCTGCGCGCGCGCCGCGTGAGCGCGCGCCTCGTGGTCGGCATCGAGCCGGAAGGCGTGGCGATCAGCCCGAACGGGCGCTGGGCCTACGTCACGTCCGAGACCAGCAACACCGTCACGGTCATCGACATGAACGATCGGCGCGTGATCGCGAATTTTCTCGTGGACGCGCGGCCGCGCGCCGCCGTCTTTTCCGCCGACAGCCGGACCGCCTACGTGTCCGCGGAAATCGGCAAGACACTTACCATCGTGAACGTGGAATCACACGCGCCGGTGGCGACGGTGGCGCTCACCGATTCGGGCTCGAAGCCGGTCGGCGTCGCGCTGTCGCCGGACGGCCGGCTCGCGTACGTCGCGACGGGGCGCGGCAACACCGTCGCGGTCGTCGATCTCGCGGCGCGGCGCGTCGTGGCGAGCATTCCGGTGGGGCGGCGGCCCTGGGGCATCGCGATTACGCGCGACGGCCGCACGCTCTACACGGCGAACGGACTTTCCGGCGACGTCTCGGTCATCGACGCCGCGAAGCGCGAGGTGATCGCGACGATCCCCGCCGGCGCCGGCGCGTGGGGCGTCGCGCTGACGCCCTAGTCTCGCTGCGGCGCGTCGGGCCAGCGCGGGTCGGGGCGCGCCGGAGGAGGCTGATCGGCGTGCAACCGCTCCGCGCGAATGTCGGCATAGATGAAATTCTCCGGAGCGACCGGCGCGTCGGCGAGACGGCGCAGCATCGCGAGCTGTCCCACATGCGTCATCGTATCGGCAAACGGTCCCTGCAATAATTGCTCGGTCGACAGCTCGCACTTCGCGTCGCTCGCGAGCAGTTTGCCGACCGCTTCGAGCATTTCATGAAAGCGCGCGATCTCCGCCGTGAGCGTCGGGAGCGGTTCGGGCGACACGGGATAGGAGCCGCCGACGAAAAACGTGCGCACGTAGCCCATGAGACTCGTCATGTGCCTGATCAGCTCGAGCGGCGTGCGCACGCGGTTGCCGGCGCTGAACGTGGCATAATGGTCGGGCGCGTCGCGCAATGCCTTCTGCGCGCGGTAGGCGATCGCCGCGAGGAAATGCCGCAGTAACTCCCGGTCCCGATCCATGCTATTTCTTGAAGACGAAGAAGACCGCGCCGCACAGACAGAGTCCCGCCCAGAGATAATTCATCCGGACCGGCTCCTTCATGTAGAAGGCGGCGAATGGGACGAATACGCTCAACGTGATGACTTCCTGAATAATCTTGAGCTGGCCGAGCTCGAGCTGCGTGTGGCCGATCCGGTTCGCCGGAACCTGGAGCAGGTACTCGAACAGCGCGATGCCCCAGCTGATCAGCGCGGCGATGATCCACGGTTTTTGGTTCAGGTGCCGCAGGTGGGCGTACCAGGCGAACGTCATGAACACGTTCGAGCAGATGAGCAAGACGACGGTCTTGGCGATGGTCATGCGCCCTATTTTAACGCGCGCAGCACCTCCCGGGCGGCACGCCGGCCGCTGCCCAGCGCACCCGCCACCGTCCCGATCTTGTCGGCGATCGTCCCCTCCCCCGCAAAGAACAACGTTCCGGCCACCGGACGGGCCAGAGCCCGGGGCGCGCCGAACCCGCCGACGCCGAGATACGAGTAGGCCCCCCGGGCGAACGGATCGGCCCGCCAGTCGTGCGACACCCAGCCGTCGAGCTGTTCCTCGAGCTCGCGACGCGGAATGGCCATTACATCGGAGAGCGACACGAGGCTGCGCTCCAGGCGCGACGCAGGATCTTCCGACAGCAACGCCTCCGCCCGCACACCACCGACCCAGCCGGTGAGCAGCGGCCCGCGCACCGGCAGTGCCGTCCACCAGGTCGGGATTTCGGCGCCCGGGGCATGGAGGAAATTCATGCTCGCGCCGTCGGCATGGCCCTTGGAGCGCCGCTCTTTGAGAAATTCGGAGCTCTCCCAGAAGGCCTGACGGAACCGCAGGACGATCTTGAAGATCTGCCCGGTCTCGATCTGCTCGAGCGCGCGCTGCTTGGCGGGAACGGCCGGCTGAAAGTCGATCGATCCGCTTTTGAGGATGGCAACGGGAAGCGTGACGACCGCGGTCCGGCCCGAGAGGGTGATCTCCGTCCGATCGCCGCCTCGACACACGACGCTCACATGGCCGCGCTTCCACTGAATCGCCTCGACTACGGTGCTGAGTCGAAGCTCGACACGGTCGGGATCGAGCCCGTCTCGCAGCCACTTCATCAGGGCGTCACCGCCGTTCACGATCCGGAACTGCTTGTCGAGCTGATCGTTCTCGGTGCCGCCGTTCGCGACCTCGGCCGCGAGCGCCTTCGCGCTCAGCCGCTCGGGGTGCGCGGCGTGAAAGCCTTGTACGAAGTCGCGCAGCAGCTGCCGCTTGCCCGAGGGAACTCGCGCGGAATCGATGTAGTCGCTCACAGGGAAGTCTTTGCCGCGCCTGGCGAGACGCTGGGCGAGGTCGCGGTTCATCCGGTCGATCGTCTCCCAGAAGTCGTGCCGAACCTCGAACCGCCCGCCGGTCACGACCTCATGCAGGTCCGGCAATTCCACGACGGTCAGCCCCGCCGCCTGCGCCGCGTGCAGCGACTCCGGCGCCTCGCCGTGCACGAACTCGGCGCCGAGCTCGAGCGGCACGGGCGAGCGGGAGTCGTGCACCGTGAGGACGCGACCACCCACGCGCGAGCGCGCCTCGACGACGATGACACGCAACCCGGCCTGTGACAGATCGCGCGCTGCCGCGAGCCCGGAGGCGCCGGCGCCGATGACCACGGCATCGACTTTCTTGCGATGGCGAGCAGGCATCACAGGGAAGGTACACCTTACCCCGGTGTAGTACCCCGGCATGCCCGTCGTGCAAGCATTTCCCAGCGCGCTCCCGTTCCTGCCTCGCCGGCTGTCACTCACCGCGCTGCGCAGCGCGGCCGCGGGCTGTCGCGGCTGTCCGTTGTACGCGCGCGCGACGCAAACCGTGTTTGGACGAGGCCGCCGCGACGCGCCCCTGATGCTCGTGGGCGAGCAGCCCGGGAACGAAGAGGACAAGCAGGGAGAGCCGTTCGTGGGACCGGCGGGACGGATTCTGCGCGAGGGGCTTCTGGAAGCGGGCATCGATCCGGAGGACACCTATACCACCAACGTGGTGAAACACTTCAAGTGGATCGCGGTCAACCGGCGCCGCATGCACAAGAAACCGAACGCGCGCGAGATCGCCGCCTGCGTCCCCTGGCTCGAAAAGGAGCTCGAAGTAGTGAAGCCTCACGTGCTGGTCTGCCTCGGCGCCACCGCGGCGCAGGCGCTGCTCAGCCCTGACTTTCGCGTGACCAGAGACCGCGGGCACGACGTCCCCACCCGCCTGGCACCGCACGCGCTGGCCACGGTGCATCCGTCGTCGATTCTGCGCCGGCAGACCTCGGACGACCGGCATCGCGAGATGGCGCGCTTCATCGAAGACCTGCGCGCGGCCCGGCAGCTCCTCACGCCGCCGCGACCGGATTAACCCCGCTCGCCGCCGGACGCATTGAAAGTCACCCCGTATACCGGAGACATTCCGAGCGAAGGCAATCGAGACATCATCAAGGACCCCGATCTCATTCATCCCGGGCAGACCCTGCGTCTGCCATAGGACTTCCAGGAGACCCCATGCGTACGCAACGCATCTCGTTTCTTGCTTTAGGCTGTGCCTCGCTCGTCATCGCCGCGGCTTGCGGCCGTAAGGCTGGCGCGGGTGAGAACGCTGGCGGCCGGAACACCATCGCCGTCCAGACCATCGATCTGGGCCGCGGGATCAACGCGGACCTGACGATCAAGGATCAGACGACCACTTTCAAGCCCAGCGACGTGGTGTACGCGTCGATTCAGACCGAAGGCGCGGCCCCGGCAACGCTCGGCGTGCGCTGGATCTACAACGACAGCCAGGTCGTGGACGAGGGAACGCGGGAGATTCATCCCACCGGCGATACCCGGACCGAGTTCCACATCTCCAAGCCCGACGGATTCCCCGAGGGGCACTACCGTCTCGAGGTGACGCTCAACGGTGCCAGCGCGGGAACGAAGGAATTCGACGTCAAGCGCTAAGGAGCTGACGATGCCGGAGAAGAAAACGCTCGAGCGGGTACGGCGGGACAAGCGGCAGGGCAAAGCCCCCACGACGCAGGCCGGTGAGTTCGTGCGTGAAGAGATGCATCATGCGCGGGAAGGAAAACATCCCGTGAAGTCGCGCAAACAGGCTATCGCGATCGGGCTGTCAAAGGCTCGTCGCGCCGGCGTGCGGATCCCTGACACCCCTCGGAAACGCCGCCGGTCCAGAGCGAAGTCGAAGTCGTCCTAGCAGTCGGTTTACAAGAGCGCGCGCAGTGTCGTCTCCACCTCGGAGTTCGGCACGGCGCGCGCTCCTGCATTACGCGCCTCCCGGAGCGCGTCCGCGTCGACGTGCGACCCGAACGCGAGCACTGGAACGCCGCGGCGAACCAGGTCGCGGATGCGCTCATCGACGCCGGGTTTGCCGAGCTCCAGTACCGCCAGATCGACGGGATCTTCGCGCACGATCTGCGCCCCGCCCGCGCCGATGAGCGCCTGCACCTTGCCGCGGAAAAACAGATCGCGGCATTCCACGAGCACCCGCTTGGTCGTCATCCCGCGAGTTTTTGCGTCAGGTAACCCACGAGCTGTGCCGTCGCGACACGATCCTGCTTGAGCGTGTCGCGATCGCGCACCGTGACGGTCTGGTCCTGCGTCGACTGGCCGTCGATCGTGACGCCGAACGGCGTTCCCGCCTCGTCCTGACGCCGATAGCGGCGGCCGATGGAGCCGCCGTCGTCATAGAACACGTTGAAGTGCTTGCGCAAGTCGTCGTGAATCCTGTGCGCGAGCTCGGGCATGCCGTCCTTGTTGACGAGCGGAAACACGGCCGCCTTCAGCGGCGCGAGCGCGGGCTTGAGTTTCAGCACGACGCGCGTTTCGCCGCCTTCCGCCGCTTCTTCGCCCCCGACTTCCTCTTCGCGGTACGCGTCGCACAACACCACGAGCGTGGTCCGGTCGGCGCCCGCGGAGGTCTCCACGACGTACGGAATGAAGCGCTCGTTGGCCTTGGGATCGAGATAGTCGAGCTTCTTGCCCGAATGCTTCTGATGATTCGACAGGTCGAAGTCGGTGCGGTTGTGGATCCCCTCGAACTCGTTCCAGCCGAACGGGAACTCGTACTGGATGTCGTAGGCGTCCTTGGCGTAGTGCGCCAGCTCGTCCGGGCCGTGCTGATGCCAGCGCAGCTTCTCGGTCCGGATTCCGAGCGCCTCGACCCACTTCATCCGCTCCGCGCGCCAGTACTCGAACCACTCGTTCTCCGTGCCCGGCTTCACGAAGAACTGCATCTCCATCTGCTCGAACTCGCGCGTGCGGAAAATGAAGTTGCCGGGCGTGATCTCGTTGCGAAATGCCTTGCCGACCTGCGCAATCCCGAACGGAATCTTCTGGCGCGATGACTGGAGCACGTTCAGGTAATTGACGTAGATCCCCTGCGCCGTCTCGGGACGCATGTAGATCACCGCGGCCTGGTCCTCGACCGGACCCATGAACGTCTTGAACATCAGGTTGAACTGCCGCGGCGCGGTGAGCGTGCCCTTGCTGCCGCAGACCGGGCACTGCGCGTCAGGCTGCCCCGGCGTCCCCTTGATTTTGGGATCGTCGGCGCGGAAGCGGTTCTTGCACTGCTTGCAGTCGACCAACGGATCGGTGAACCCGGAGACGTGGCCCGACGCCTCCCACACCTTGGGATGCATCAGGATCGCCGCATCGAGCCCCTCGATGTCGTGACGCTCGTGCACCATCGACCGCCACCAGCGCTCCTTGATGTTCTTCTTGAGCTCGACCCCCAGCGGCCCGTAATCCCACACGGAGCCCAGGCCCCCGTAGATCTCGGAGGACTGAAATACGAACCCGCGTCGCTTGGCGAGCGAAACGAGCTTGTCCATGGTCTTGTCTGCGACGGTGGCGGGCGACATAAGGAGCCGGAAGTTAAAGGAGCAGAGCCTCGCGCGCGACCTGTTCAGCCATCTGTGAGAGCGCGCGGGCATCCAACAGGCGGCCATCGGAGTCGCCGGCGACGGTGTGGACGCCGATGAGTCCTTCCGCCCGCCCCGCCACGACCGCCACTCTCTTTCTGGCGGCCTGCGCGCGGCGGACGACTTCGCCGGGGGCCTTCCCTACCAGCGAAGTCTTATCGAAGATCCCCTCGGCCGTGATCACCAGGTCGGCCTTTGCCAGGGCAGCATCGAAGCCGGCTCGCTCGAGCACCCACTGCGCGCCGCCGACCAGCTCCGCCCGGGCGAAGAAGGCAAGTCCCGCGCCAAGGCCGCCGGCGGCACCGCCCATCGGCAGAGTGCCAAGCTCGGCACGCCCGGCCTGTGCCCACAGCTGAGCGAGCTTGGCCAGACCCTGAGCGAGCTGCGGTATCTCCTCCGGCCGCGCTCCCTTCTGTGGACCGAATACCGGTGCCGCGCCATTGGGACCAGTGAGCGGGGTCTCCACATCTGCCAGGGCGACGACCCGCGCCCCGAGGCCCCACCCCGGCCCGAACGAGGCGAGATCGGTCAGCGCACCGCCGCCCTCCGGCAGCGGTTCCCCCGCCGCATTCTCGAACGTCCACCCGAGGCCCCGCGCCGCCCCCGTTCCGCCATCGACTGTCGCCGTCCCGCCGAGGCCGACGACGATCGTGCGGGCGCCTCGATCGGCCGCGGTCCAGATCAGCTCGCCCACGCCTCGGGTCGTAGTCCGCATCGGATCGCGCTCCTCCGGCTCGACGAGCGCGAGGCCGCACGCCGAGGCGCTCTCGATGATCGCGGTTTCCCCATCGATCCAGCCCAGCTCCGCCGAGACTCTGTCGCCAACGGGACCGGTGACTTCCAGGCGCTCGCGGAGCGTATCGGCGGGGAGGACGACATCGAGCAGGCCGTTGCCGCCGTCGGCGACGGGGCACTCGAGAACGGCGGCGCCCGGCGCGGCGCGACGTACGCCCGCGGCGATCGCTTCGGCCACTTGGCGGGGCCCGAGGGTCCCTTTGAAAGCTGCGGGAGCTACGAGAACCACGGGGGGCATGGGGAAACAATAACAGACGCCAGTGGCGCCGACGGCAAGTTGATCGAAGCCCGCGGAAACGAGAAACCCCCTGAGTTGCCCCAGGGGGTGATCGCCTGCCGCACACCGTGCGCCCTAGAACCCGATGTGAGCGAAGCGAACTCCTTCTCGCAAATCGGGCGGCGCAGAAATCCTCACTCTGGCAGCCGGGCTATCTCGTCGCCGAGACCCCTTGGCTTTGCGCCCCGCCGTCGCCGGCGGTTTGCCCTTTTCGAGAGTTCTGGCTGTTCTTTAAGCAAAAACAGTGCCGAGTTGTAACTGCAGTCACATCAATTCCGCGTCCCACGACCTAGGGAAATCCCTGAACCGTTTTCTGCAAGAGTAGACGCAGTTTGCGAATTAGACTTCGATGATCTGATCTCGGCGCGTGCCTACGCTCACGTAGCGGACGGGGGCGCCGGCCAGGTCCTGGAGCCGATCGACGTAGGCTCGCGCCGCGGGCGGCAGATCCGCCAGCCGCCGCACCTCCGTCAGGCGTTTCTGCCATCCGGGGACCGTCTCATAGATCGGCTCGACGCGGCTGATCGATTCGACGTCCGCGGGCATGCTGTCGATGACTTCGCCGTCGAGCTTGTAACCCACCCCCACGGGAATCTCGGCGAACGTGTCGAGTACGTCGAGCTTCGTCACGGCGAGGCCGGTGAGTCCATTGACCCGCACCGCGTAGCGCACAACGACGGCGTCGAACCATCCGCAGCGCCGAGGTCTGCCCGTCGTGGCGCCGAATTCGCCGCCCAGCTCACGGATCCGCTGCGCGAGCGCCGGCTCGGCCTCGGTCGGGAGCGGGCCGTTGCCGACCCGTGTGGTGTACGCTTTTACCACGCCGAGCACGGCGTCGATGGCGGTGGGACCAATGCCGACGCCGACGGCCGCGCCGCCCGCCGTCGTGTTGGAGGACGTGACGTAGGGATAGGTTCCGTGATCGACGTCGAGCAGCGCCCCCTGGGCCCCCTCGAGCAGTACCGACTCGCCCCGCGCCAGGGCATCCCAGACCACGCGGCCGGCGTCGACCGCGAGCGGAAGCAACCGCGGGGCGAGCCGCTCGAGCAGCTCGACATGCTCGTCGACGCTCGCCCGCTCCGCGCTCCCCGTTCCCAGCAGTCCCAGCATCTGATTCGCCGCCGCCACTCTGGCCCTGACCTGCTCTTGTGCGCGCGCGAGATTGCGCAGATCGCCGACGCGCACCCCTCGCCGGCCGTATTTGTCCTCGTAGGTCGGGCCGATCCCCCGCCCCGTGGTCCCGATCTTCTCCTGCTGCTCGCGAGCACGGTCGAGCAGCTTGTGATAGGGAAGCGTGAGGTGGGCGCGATCGGACACATGCAGCTTCTGCTCGGTCCGCACCCCGCGGGCGACCAGCGCATCGAGCTCGGCGAACAACTGCTCGGGATCGAGCACGACGCCGTTGCCGACGACGCACACGGCGCCCTGCAGGATGCCGGACGGAATCTGGTGGAGAACGAACGACTTGCCCTCACCAGTATCGACCGTGTGCCCCGCGTTCGCGCCGCCCTGGTAGCGCACGACGAGATCGGCGCGCTCGGCAAGAACGTCGACGACCTTGCCCTTGCCCTCGTCGCCCCATTGGGCCCCTACAACAACTACACATTGGGTTTTCGGTCCGAACACTAGTATCCTCCGGCAAGGACCTGCAAAGACTAGACGCACAGCGGGATCAGTTGACCGGAAACAGGACCATCCTGCAATGGTGGTCCTGTGAACCAAATCCTACAAGCCGCTGTGCGTCTGTGCGTCTGTGCGTCTGTGCGTCTAGCCGTTGCCTGTCCTGACTATCCCGCAACAAAAAGAGCCCCCACAGGGGCTCTGGAGTATCCTCTGAGGGAAGCTAGGGCTGCCGCAGTACGCGCGCCAGCCCCGCCGCGACCTCTGCCGCGCCATCCAGCCGGATCCGCTCCGTGTTGTCGCGCGTCGTATGCACGACCTCCATGCTCTTCACATTCCCTTTGAGGATCGTGATCGCCTCGCGCGCGACCCGCGCCAGCGCGATCCCGTCGACGACGACCGGCAACCAGCGCCAGCGTGACGCCTCGAGCGCGCGCGAGACGGCATCCCCGACCGGGCCAGGCCGGTGCGAGAACACCGTGATTCCACCGATATCGTCGATCCCATCGAGATTGATGATCGCCGAGTCCCTGAACAGCTCCGCGCGCTCGGCCGCGAGCGCGCGAGCTCCGGCGAGGCCGTATTCCTCCGCGTCGGGAAATACGATCCCCACCGGAGCCTCTCGCGGCACCTGGTCGATCGCCATCAGCACCGTGACGACGGCGCTCGCATTGTCGAGCGCGCCGGGAGAATCGTTGTTCACTCGATTCTGTAAGACGATCGCGAGCCCGACGCCGAGCGTCAGGACGGCCGCGATCCAGTTGAGCACAAACAAGAGTGCGCCAAGGACGAGCAGCGTGAACCCTGCCAATCGCGTCCACATCGAGATTGGTTGGCCCTTCGAGTCGTAGTGGGCAACCAGCCAAGCCCAGACTTCAGCCTGGGAACGACGAGCGATCAGATTGATCCCTGATATCTGCTTCGGCGCGCCGAGCAGCGCGCGGGCGGGACGGATCGAGAATGCGTGGCGCTCGACGGCGAACCCGCGCTCCTCGAGCTCGCGCACGAGAATCTCGCGGACCTTGCTGTGATTGGGAGTTCCGACGAGCCGCGGCACCGCCAGCTCGTTGAACAACACGCCGTAGTCAGTCACCGCGCACGAGCGCGCTGACGCGCTCGCGCTCGGCGGGCGACAGCGGCGCGAGCGGCGGCCGCGGCGGCCCGCCGTGCAGTCCGACCGCGTCCATCGCCGCCTTTACCCCGGCGGGACCGAGCTTGCCGACGATTTCCTTATCGAGCGGGGTGATCCGCTCCTGTAGCCGGCCGGCGGCGGCGCGATCGCCCTTCGCGAATTCGCTCATCAACTGCACGCACAGCCGGGGCGCGTAGCAGGCGACCCCCACTACCCCACCCTGGCAGCCGAGCTCGAGGCCGGCGTAGAGCAATGACGCCGAGCCCGCCAGCACCGTCCAGTGCGGCACGGCCGCTCGATAGGCTGCGAGGTTCTTGAGATCGCCGGAGGAGTCTTTGACGCCGATGATCTGCTCGTGCCCGGCGAGCTGCTGCAGCAGCGCCGGATCGAGCCCCAGGTGGGTGTACTTGGGAATGTTGTAGATCAGCACCGGCACGGGGCTCGCGTCGGCGATCGCGCGAAAATGAACGGCCAGCGTGGCCGGCGTGGTCGCGGCGGAGAAGTACGACGGCGCGCGCACCAGGACCGCGTCGGCGCCCTCGGCGGCGGCCGTCTTGGTGAGGCTGATCGTTTGGCGCGTCGATTCCCCGCCGGTGCCGACGATCAGCCAGGCCTGCGTCGTCGCTTCCCGCGCCGCCGCCACGAGCTTGCGCTGCTCGTCCGGTTCGAGCATCGACGCTTCGCCCGTCGTTCCCGACACGACGATCCCGTGCACATGCTCGTCGAGCAGTCGCTTGATGTTCTGCTTGAGCGGCGCGGGGGCGAGCTCCCCGGTCGCCGCGTCGAACGGCGTCGGAATCGGCGGAAAGATTCCCGCGAGCCGGCGCTGGCTCACGGCGGCAGCATGCTCGACAAGTCGTCCGTGAATCCCGCGGGCTTGTCCGCGGCCGGCGTCGGCTGAGCGGGGGACGGGGACGGGGACGGGGAGGGGGTCGGGGGGACCGAACGTGTGCGACGCCGCAACGTCTTCACTTGCAGCTGAAAGTCGGACGGATTCGACGCCGCGGCGAGCGCGGTCTCGTAAGTGACGATGTCCTCGGCTACCAGATCCTGAAGATGCTGGTCGAAGGTCTGCATGCCGTACTGCTCGCGCGACTCCTTGATGTAATCGTGCAGCGAGGCGGTGCGATCCTTGTCGCGGATCATGTCGCGCGCGGTCCCGGTCGCGAGCAGGACCTCGAGCGCGGCGGCCCGGCCGTGCCCGTCGGCGCGCGGC
>DASSUS010000086.1:0-4136 GCA_035706765.1 Gemmatimonadales bacterium | reverse complement strand
GGCGTCCATAGGCGGTCTGCTTGCACGCCGCGGAGCAGTAGCGCGCTCGCTGGGGACATCGGGGGAGCCGATCGCGCAGCTTGTTGCCCGCGTTGCGGTTGCAGTGAGCTCCTACCCCGTCTGTCCCCCGCAAGACGCAAGAGATTCGGCCCCTAACAACACGAAAGCCCCGCAAACGCGGGGCTTCCACTTCATCGGGGAGACAGGATTTGAACCTGCGACCGCCCGGCCCCCAGCCGGGTGCGCTACCAGACTGCGCCACTCCCCGAATATGTCTGCTGCAAGCGGGCGACGGGAATCGAACCCGCCCTAGAAGCTTGGAAGGCTTCTGTGCAGCCACAACACTTCGCCCGCGAGGCGGAGCCCGATGATAGCCGCGGAAACGGTCGCTGTCAGGCCCGTGGGCGGCGTTCCTCGGTGGGCACGGCGCCCTGCTCGTCCACCAGTGACGGCGGCGGCCAGGGGCCGAACCAGTTGTCGCGGGCGCCGTCGAGCGTGACCACCGAGCCGGACAGCGCACGCCCCAGCGGGGTTGCCAGCAGCGCCACCAGCCAGGCGTGCTCGGCCTCCCGGCCCAGGCGCTGCAGCGGCACGGTGCGGGCGGCGGCCCGCCAGACCGGCTCGGGGTACTTGCGGATCGACTCGGTGTCGAAGTGGCCGGCGGCCACCGCCACGACCGCCACCCCGTCCGCCTCCCACTCGCGCGCCAGCGCGCGCGTGTAGCCCTCGACCGCGGCGCGGGCCGCGCTCGAGTGCGTCATCCCTGCGAGACCATGGTGCGGGGAGAGCGTCACGTTGATGATCGTGCCGGCGCCCGCCGGGCGCATCGCGAGCTCGACCGCGGCGCGCGACATCGCGTCCGTCCCGCCGACGTTCAGGCCCGTCACGGCGCGCCAGCCCTTCGCCGTGATCGCCTCGGCGGGGACGAAGTACTGCCCGCCGGCGTTGTTGACGAGCACGTCGAGCCGGCCGTGGCGATCGAGGCAGGCCTGGACGATCGCCCGCGCGTCGGCCCGGATGTCTCCGACCACGTATGACGCGCCGCCGCCGAGCTCGTCGGCCGCCGCCGCGACCACGTCCTCGCGCCGTCCGGCGATCACGACCCGCGCGCCACAGGCCGCCAATTCCGTCGCGGCGGCTTTCCCGAGCCCGGTTCCGCCGCCGGTGACGAGCGTCACACGTTCGTCCAGAACGCTCTCCGCAAACACCTGAGATCTCATCGTGGCGCGCCTAACCGCCGATGATAGGAGTGTCGGAAATCGGGCATCACCAGGAACATCATGCAGATCCCAGGCGTCCACATCGAGACCCTGCACAACCCGGTTCGCTACACGTACGCGCAGATCGAGAAGGCCTGCGCGATCGCACAGATGCTGAACCGGGGGAAGCTGGTCCTCGTCGAGCCGCCTCGGCGCTGATGATTCGCCGCGCCGGCCGGTAGGGGCCTGGGGCGTGCGAAAGGGTCAGGGTCGGGAGGCGAAAACCACCACCGTTCATCGCGCGCACGTCGCGTCGCCGGGGCGTTCCGTTTGACGCGGACCGCCAGGGCGGCGCGGCCGGCGCCGCGCGGGCGGACCGCCAGGACGGCGGCGGCGCCGCCCGCCAACCGTCAGAACTCGTGCGCGCCGTCCGCCGCACGGTCATCGGGATTACGCGGTGAACGCCGTCCCTGATGGCAGCTCGGTCACGTCGCCCTGTATGGCCGCAGACCCGGCTGCGTGCCCGAATCGGCGCTAGACTCGCTCGGCCGCTGGGGGATTAGCTCAGTTGGTGGTAGCGCCGGTCTCCAAAACCGGAGGTCCCAGGTTCGAGTCCTGGATCCCCCGCCTTCCGCCGCTCCGGCTGCGAACATCTGTTCGTATGGAGTGGCGTCCACCCGATCCCTGGTCCTACAGCTATCTGCTCGGGATGTACCTGGGCGATGGCTGTGTGTCAGCGACGCGCCGGAGCTACCAGCTGGTCGTCGCATGCGACGCCGCGTACCCGGACATCGTCGAGGACTGCGTGACGGCGGTGATGCTCACGCTGCTCCCGCAGCGCGTCAGACGCAATCCGCATCCCGTGCACCGCTGCGTTCGTGTCGTCGCCTCGAGCGTGCGCTGGCCGGAGGCGTTCCCCCAGCACGGACCGGGGCGCAAGCACGACCGCAGGATCGAGCTCGCGGCCTGGCAGCGCGAGATCGTGGACCGGTTCCCGCGCGAGTTCCTCCGCGGTTTGCTGCACTCGGACGGCTGCCGGACCGTCAACCGGTTCCAGACCCGGCTGCCGAGCGGGCGCGTGGCCGAGTACGCCTATCCGCGCTGGTTCTTCTCGAACCGGTCGGCGGACATCCGGGGGTTGTTCTGCCAGTACTGCGACCGGCTCCGGATCCGGTGGACGCAGTCCAACCCGCGCAACATCTCGGTCTCTCACCGGACCAGCGTCGCGCTGCTCGATTCCTTCGTCGGAGCCAAGTCGTGAGTGCGAGAGCGCCCCCGTCAGCTACTGAACAGATCGACCACCTGGCTGATCGTGTTGACGACGCCGTAGGCGAGCGCCGCCACGACGAGCATCCACAGGAAGACCGCGCGTGATGCGAATGAGTCCATGTCCTAGCTCCTCTCCGTCGCAGACGCGGGGGTTGTCGCCGGCGCGGACGTGGGTTCCGTGCGCTCGAAGCGCAGCTGGCGCTCGGTCGGCTCGTGGAAGCGCTCGTTGACCGGGCGGATCAGCAGGTTCGCGACGAACCCGACGACGAGCACGCCGACCATGATGTAGAGCGACAGCGTGTAGAGGTCCGCGCCGGACTTGCCCGCCGCCGCCTGCTTGTCGGCGATCGCGTTGATGATCAGCGGACCGGCCACGCCCGCGGCCGACCAGGCCGTGAGCAGCCGCCCGTGGATGGCGCCGACCTGGATCGTTCCGAACAGGTCCTTCAGATAGGCCGGGACGGTCGAGAACCCGCCGCCGTAGAAGGACAGGATCACGCCGGTGAGCAGCACGAACCACGCGACCGACGCCGTGCCCGTCGACGCGAGCAGGAAGTACAGGACCGCACCGATCCCCAGGTAGCACATGTACATCGCCTTGCGCCCGATCAGGTCGGACGTCGAGGACCACACGAAGCGCCCGCTCATGTTGCAGAGCGAGAGCAGCCCGACGAAGCCGGCCGCGGCGGCCGCGCCGACCGTGTCGAAGTGATCCTGGATCATCGGCGACGCCTGCTCGAGGATGCCGATGCCGGCGGTCACGTTGCAGCACAGCACGACCCAGAGGAGCCAGAACTGCGGCGTCCGGATCGCATTCGCCGCAGTGACGTTCGCGGTCGTGATCATCCGGCGCTGGGCCAGGTCCTCGGGCTCCCAGCCCGCCGGCTTCCACCCGTCGGCGGGGAGGCGCACCGTCATCGCCCCGAGTGTCATCACGACGAAGTAGATGACGCCGAGCGTGACGAACGCGGGCGCGATCGCGTCCGCGGGCGTATCGGCGAACGTGCCGAGCAGCTTGTTGGAGAGCGGCGCGGCGATCAGCGCGCCGCCGCCGAAGCCCATGATCGCGAGGCCGGTGGCCATGCCCGGGCGGTCCGGGAACCACTTGATCAGCGTCGAGACCGGTGAGATGTAGCCGATGCCGAGGCCGATGCCGCCGATCACGCCGTAGCCGAGATAGACGAGCCAGAGCTGTTCGGTCGACACGCCCAGCGCCGCGACGAGGAACCCGAGGCCCCAGCAGCAGGCCGCGACGAACATCGCCTTGCGCGGACCGCTCCGCTCGACCCACGTGCCTCCGAACGCGGCCGACAGGCCGAGCATCAGGATCGCGATGCTGAAGATCCACCCGATCGGCGTCAGGGTGGTGTCGAAGTGCTCCACCAGCGGCTTCTTGAAGACGCTGAATGCATAGACCTGTCCGATCGACAGGTGCACGGCGAGCGCTGCCGGCGGTATGAGCCAGCGCGCGTAATCCATCGGCGCGACGGTCCGCTCGCGATCGAGTACCCCTCGTCCCACGATCCCTCCTCTGTGGCCGCTACGAGCGCCCGTCGGTGGCCGCTACGAGCGCCCCCCGTGGGTGGCCGGTACGACCGGCCCCGCTGTGGCCGCTACGAGCGCCCCGCCAGTGGCCGCTACGAGCGGCCCGGTACCCGCACGCGCAAG
>DASSUS010000085.1:0-21307 GCA_035706765.1 Gemmatimonadales bacterium | reverse complement strand
CCTCGCATGACGCGCTCGATGTCGGCCGTCGTGCGCGGAGCCCCAGCCGACAGCCACTCGCCGCCGCGCGGCGTGACGAGCACGTCGTCTTCGATCCGCACGCCCAGCCGCTCCGCCTGGATGTAAATCCCCGGCTCGAGGGTGATCACCGCGCCGGCCTCGAGCGGCCGGCTGTATCCGACGTCGTGCACGTCCATCCCGATGGGATGCCCGAGCCCGTGATTGAAGAACTCGCGGTCGTCACAGGTTTTCTCACCGCACAGCGTGCCCGAGTGCTCGCGCATGTAGCGGCGCGCGATCTGATCGAGCTGAAATAGCGTGACCCCCGGCCGAACCGAGTCGAACGCCGCCTGCTGCGCGCCGAGCACCAGGTCGTAGATCGCTTTCTGGCGCGGCGTGAAGCGGCCGTTCACCGGGAAGGTGCGGGTGACGTCGGCGGTGTACTGCCCCCATTCGGCCGCGGCGTCGATGACCACCAGATCGCCGTTTTCGGTCCGGCGGCGGTTGACGTCGTAGTGCAGCGTGGTCGAATTGGGCCCGCTGCCGACGATCGAGGGGTATCCGACGCGATCGGCGCCGTTGCGGCGGAATCCTTCTTCCAGCGCCGCTTCGAGCTCGTATTCGTGCATCCCGGGACGCGCGGCGCGCATCGCCGCGATGTGGCCGGCGACGCTGATGTCGACAGCGCGGCGCAGCCGCGAGACCTCGTCCGCGTCCTTCACGAACCGCATCGAATCGACGAGCGGCAGGACGTTGCGGACATCGGCCCCCGAGAACACGAGGTCCGAGATGCGCCGCTCATCCCGGGTGCGTTCGTTGATCGCGGTATAGACGGGGCGCGGACCGGCGAACCGGGCCCGGGTGAGCCGGTTCTCGAGCGAATCCAGCGGCAACACCGTCTTGATCCCGGAAAGCCGCACCGCCGTGCTGTCGGGACCGAGGCGCAGGCCGGTCCAGCGCTCGCGCGCCGGGGTGCGCGCGGGGAGAAACAGAACCGTCTCGATCGAGTCGGCACCTCGCGCGGTCATCAACAGCCACGCGTCCTGCGTCTCGAGCTGCGTCAGATAGAAGAACGTGTTGTCCTGACGGAAGTCGTTATCCTGGATGTACTCGGTCTCGATGTTTCGCTCGTGCGCGGCGGGGATCAAGACGGTGCCGCGCCCGATGCGGCGCAGCAGCGCGCGCCGGCGGGCGGCGGTCGCGGCCGTGTCGACGGCGCGCCCCATGCCGGGCAGCTCCGGCACGACCTGATAAACGCCGATCGGTGTCGCCTGTGTGGTGACGGTCAGCAGCGCCGCGAGTACGGTGAGTGTTGGCATGGTCGTCAATTTACACCTGCTTGACTGACCTCGCGTTCCCGAGCGAAACTATGGCACCCATGACCATCAACGCGGCCCTGACACACGCGGAAGCGGAACGCCTGGCCGCGCGCATCGCGGAGCTGGAGCACGAGCGCAAGCATCTGCTCGCCGTCATCGAGATCCTCAAGGAAGCGTCCAGCTCCTTACACTTCATTGACATTCTCCAGTCAATCGCGCGCAAGCTGGGCGAGTCGTTCGGGCTCGACCGCTGCTCGATCTTCCTCGGCGAAAAAGGCGGGCGGCAGGTGCGGCTCGTCGCGTCGTACGAGGATCCCACGATTCGCAATTACGTCGTCGATCTCGACCGCTATCCGGAGCTCAAGCGCGCGATGCAGAGCGGCGAGACGGTGTTCATTCCGGACGCCGCCAATGAGCCGTCACTGCGGCACGTGAAGAGCGATCTGGTCAATCGCCGCGTGAAATCGATCACGGTCGTGCCGATCACGTGGCGCACCGTGGCGATCGGGGCGATTTTCCTGCGCACCTTCCGGGACGGTCCCACCTTCTCCGACGCGGACGTGCGGTTCGTGCAGGTCGTCGCGTCTCTCACCGCGCAGGCGCTGCGCAACGCGCATCGCTACGAGCGCCTGGCCCAGCGCACCCACGAAACCGGCGAGCAGCTCAGGCGCATGGAGCTGGAGCGGGTGGCGTTACTGGCGTTCCTGCGCCGCCTGCTGGCCGCGTTCGGCGAGCAGCGCGAAGGGGCCTGGGGCGAAGGGCTGCTCCCCAAAGCCAGCGCCGACGAGCTCGACCGCCTGGTGAGCGTCGCGATGGCGGTCATCCAGGAAGAAGCCAAGGGCCGGTGAAGAAGCCGGCGGCGCGCGCCGCCGAGCTGCGGCGGATCCTGGAGCGCGCGGGACACGCGTACTACCTGCTCGACAAGCCCGAAATGTCGGACGCCGAGTACGACACGCTGTTTCGCGAGCTGCAGGCGCTCGAAACCGCGCACCCCGAGCTCCAGACACCTGACTCCCCCACGCTCCGCGTCGGCGGCGCACCCGCGAGCGCGTTCCGCAAGCATCGCCACCTCGTTCCGATGCTGTCGCTCGCGAACGCGTTCAGCGAGGCCGAGCTGCAGGAATGGGAGGCGCGGAACGCGCGTCTCGTTCCGGAGGTGAAGGAGGCCGGCTACACGCTCGAGGTGAAGATCGACGGCGCCGCCGTGAGTCTCACGTACGAGGACGGCGTGTTCGTCACGGGGGTGACGCGCGGCAACGGCGTCGAGGGCGAGGACGTCACCGCGAATCTGCGCACGGTTCTCGACTTGCCGCTGCGGCTCCGGAGCAAAGGCTGGCCGAAGAAAATGGAAGTGCGCGGCGAGGTGTACCTGCCCAAGAGCCGCTTTGAGGAGACCAATCGCCAGCGCGAGCAGGCCGGCGAGCCGCCGTACGCCAATCCCCGCAACGCCGCGGCCGGGGCGCTGCGCCAGCTCGACCCGAAGAAAACGCGCGCCCGGGGCCTGCGCGTCTTCACCTTCCAGATCGAAGCGCCCGGGCACAAGCTCGGCATCGATTCCCAGTCGGAGCTGTTGGAGACGCTGACCGAGTGGGGCCTGCCGGTCGAGCCGAGCCACACTCGCGTGGACGACCTCGCCGCCGCTCATGCCGAAATTGCCCGGCTCGAGAAACTGCTCCCCACGCTCGACTACGGGGCGGACGGCGTGGCGGTGAAAGTGGATCGGCGCTCGCTGTACGCCGAGCTGGGGACGATCGGCACGCGCGAGCCGCGCTGGGCGATCGCGCGCAAGTTCGCGCCCGAGGTGCAGATCACGAAGCTGCACGACATCCGGATCAACGTGGGGCGGACCGGCGCGCTCAATCCGTACGCGGTGCTCGAGCCGGTCGAGATCGGCGGGGTTACCGTCTCCAACGCCACGCTGCACAACGGCGAGCTGATCGCCACCAAGGACGTGCGCGTGGGCGACTGGGTCGAGGTCACCCGGGCCGGCGAGGTGATCCCGCAGATCCTCGGCCCCGTGAAAGACCGGCCCAGAGGCAAGTCCAGGTTCCAGATGCCGGAGAAATGCCCTTCGTGCGGCTCCCAGGTGGAGCATCCGCACGAGGAGGTGATGACCTACTGTCCCAACATCTCCTGCCCCGCGCGGATCCTCGAGAGCATCGTCCATTTCGCGAGCCGCAGCGCGATGGACGTCCGGGGCCTGGGATACGAGCGGGTGCGGGCGCTGCTCGAGTCGAAGCTGATCGGCGATGTCGCGGATCTGTATGAGCTGACGCCGCTGCAGCTGCTGCAGCTCGAGGGATTCGCGGAGAAATCGGCGCAGCAGCTCGTCGACGCGATCGCCGCATCAAAGGAGAAGCCGCTGTCGGCGCTGCTGTTCGCGCTCGGGCTGCGGCACGTGGGCGAGCAGGGCGCGAAGCTGCTGGCCCGCCATTTTGGGACGATGAAGGCGCTCGCGTCGGCGTCGGCTGAGGAAATCGGCGAGGTGCGCGGGATCGGCCCGATCGTCGCCGAGGCAGTCGCGGGCTTCTTTGCCGAGCCGCGCAATCGCAAGCTGATCGATCGTCTGGAAAAACTCGGCTTGACGATGAGAGAAACGGCGACCGCGACCGGGCCGCGCCCGCTGGCCGACCAGACGTACGTGGTCACGGGAACGCTGCCGACGCTGTCGCGCCAGCAGGCGCGCGACCTGATCGAGGCCGCCGGCGGGCACGTGTCGGACAGTTTGTCGAAGAAAACGACCGCACTGGTCGTCGGTGCCGATCCGGGGTCGAAGCTCGAGAAGGCGAAGGCGCTGGGCGTCGAGCAAATCGACGAAGCGGAACTCTTGCGCCGCGCAAACCGCAAACCCTAAGTTGGCTTTCCATATGACCGTTCCCGTCCCCGGCATTCTGCGCCAGTTGCACGCGAGCCTCGCCACGCACGCTCCGGAACAGATCGTCGCGATTCTCCAGGAAGCGGGTTACGCCGCGGGGGAAGGTCTGTACAAGTCCTTCACCGCGCTCGCCAGTCCGGCCGATCTCGATGCCGAGCAGCTGGGACCGATGCTGTCGGAGTTCTTTTCGAGCGGCGGATGGGGCTCCGTGACGATCACCCCTGTCGGCACGGGCGCGCTGGCGCTCGATTCGGGCGACTGGGTGGAGGCGGAGCCGGGGACCGCGCAGATGCCGATGTGCTTCTTCTCGGCCGGGATGCTGGCGGATTTTCTGGGACGGTTGTCGGAGGAAACGATCGCCGTGATGGAAGTGGAGTGCCGGAGCAAGGGTGATGAGCGGTGCCGGTTCCTGTCCGCGACGCCGGCGGTGCTCGAGAAGGTCTACAACGAGATGACGGCCGGCAGGACGTATGAGGAAGCGTTGAAGTAAGCTATCGGCTATCAGCTATCGGCTATCGGCTATCGGCTATCGGTCCGCAGCAAAACGTTTTTCCCCGCGTAATTCCGGTGGTACAACACACGCGTCTGCCGGCACCTTGCGGCGGTGTCCTCTTGTTTTCCGGACGCCGAGCCGAGCACTATATGGGCATGCCTGAATTGCTGCAGGGCTGGACCGCCGCGCGGGTCCGCCAGCTTCCCGACGACGGCCGGCGGTACGAAGTCGTGGACGGGGAGCTGCTCGTGACGCCTGCTCCCAGTTGGAACCATCAGGCGGCCGTGGCTGAGCTGTACGTCGCGCTGCGATCGTACTGTAAGGCGGCGAAGGTCGGGGAAGCAGTGATGTCACCGGCGGACATCGAGTTCGACGTGAAAACCCTCGTGCAGCCCGATGTCTTTATTGTGCCGCTGGATAAAGGCAGACCCAAGGAGTGGTCGGACATCAGGGACCTGATGCTGGCGGCCGAGGTCATATCGCCCTCGAGCGCGCGCGCGGATCGCACCGTGAAACGGCGTCGCTATCAGCGGGCCGGCGTGCCGGAATACTGGATCGTCGACGTGGACGCGCGTGTGATCGAGCGCTGGCATCCCGCGGACGAGCGTCCGGAAGTCGTGATCGACGAGTTGCTCTGGCAGCCGCACGGGAGCGCGGTGACGTTCCAGCTCGATTTGGCGGAGTTCTTCCGGAGCGTGTTGGAGGGCTGAGAGCAGGGTTTCTGGTCAGCCGTTAGCGACGCGCGACGCTGACCCCTTCGAGCAGCAACGACGGCGACCAGCGCGCTCCCAGCCAGCGGCCGTCGGTCCCAAACCCGCCGATCTTCTTCAGCAGGTCGTAGGCATTCCCCGCCACCGCGGCATCCTTCACGCGTCCCGTGATCTCGCCGCGCTCCACGCGATAGGCGAGCCCGACCGGATGGCTGAACGCGCCGCTGATCACGTTGCCCTGCCCCACCCCGATCAGATCGTCGACGATCAGTCCATCGGCCATGTCGGCGAGGAGCCCGCCGCCCAGCGCGAATGCCGACGTCGACAGGGGCGAGCCGTTCGTGCCGCGAAACAGAATGTTGGTGTAGCCGATGTGCGGCTTGCCGAAAATTCCGCGCCGCCCGTTCCCCGTGCTCTCCGTCCCGGCCCGTGCCGCTGTTTCGAGATCGTACACGAACCGCGCCACCTGACCGCGCTCGACCAGACTGGTGCAGCGCGATGCGACGCATTCGTCGTCGATCGGGCGCGACAGGGGACGCCCCGGAGTGAGCGGGTCGTCGATGATCGAGAGGCGCGTGTCGAACATCGTTTCGCCCACTTTGCCGGCGAGCGGCGAGCTGCCCTGGAGCACCGTCTTGCCGGACAGCGCCTGCTCGAGCGGCAAGACGATCGCCGCGAGACCGGCCGGCGTGAACACGACCGGCAGGGATCCTTCGGGCGGGGTTACCACTTTGAGCGCCGCGGTGAGTCTCGTCTCGACTGAGCGCACCAGGTTTTCGAGATCGGCGTCGCTCGGCATGTCCGCACCGACGAACTGATCGTAGACCATGAGCACGTCGTCGCCCGCGATGCGCGTGATGTCGGCGACGACGGCGATGCCCGTGGCGCGATACTCGCCGCGCGCGCCGGCGGTGTTGCCGACGGCGGTTTCGGCGACCTCGCGCTCGACCGCCACGTTGATCTGACAGTCGGGCCGAGCGAGCCGCTCGACCAGCGACTTGCCCATGCGGATCAGATCGTCGAGCGAGGCGTCCGCGGTTCGGTCGAAGTACGTGGGAATCGGGGGCAGCGCTGAGGGACTCGGGCCCGGGAACGCCAGCTCCACGTTTTCCCCGAGCTCGGCCGACGCCCGCGCGCGCGTCAGCAGCGCCTCAGGATCCGGCTTCGCCGCCGTCGTTCCCGCGACGCCGATTCGTCCGTTGGCCACGACGCGGAGGTTGAGCCCCGCCTCCTCCGAGATGCCCGCGGCTTTCAGGCGGCCCGACTCGAACGCGACCGCGGTCTGCTCTTCACGCCGCCACAGCGCGTCGGCGTCGTCCACGGTGCCGCGCGCGCGCTCGAGCAGCTGCTCGATCATACGTCGCCGCCGATCAGCGCCTCTTCGATCCGGACGTGCGGCGCCCCTTCGGTCACGGGGAGCGGGAACTGGCCGCCCTTGCCGCAGCCGCCGCCCATCTGATTCCAGGTGAAGTCGCCCGCGATATGGTCGATGCGATCGAGCGTCTGGAACAGGTTTCCCGCCAGCACGACGTCCTTCACGAGCTCGGCCACCTGGCCGTCGCGGATCATGTAGCCCCAGCCGGCGGTGAACGAAAAGTTCTCGAGCATCGTCTGGCCGCCGAACGCGCCGCAGGCGTAGACGCCCAGCTTGATGTCGCCGATCAGCTCCTTGAAGCCGGTCCCCTTCTTGCCGGGCGCGATATAGGTGTTCGTCATCCGCACGATCGGCGGATGCCGGAACGAGATCGCGCGCGCGTTGCCGGTGGGTCGCTCGCCGAGCTTCGCGGCGGTTTCGCGCGAATGCAGGCGGCCCACCAGGATGCCCTCACGAATCAGCGCGGTGTCCTGGGTCGGCGTGCCCTCGTCGTCGTAGGGCAGCGTGCCTCGCAGCCCGGACGCCGCGCCGTTGTCGCCCACATTGAGCACCGGTTTTCCGAAGCGGCGCCCCAGCGTCATCATCTCGCGCGCCTGCGGGTTTTCGTAGACAAAATCGGCCTCGGACAAATGGCCGAACGCTTCGTGGATGAAGACACCGGCAAGCTCGTTGTCGAGGATGACCGGATAGGCGCCGCCGCGCACGCGCGGCGCGTCGAGCAGATCAACCGCGCGCTGGGCGACGACGCGGAACTGCTCTTCGAAGTTCTGAACGCTGTTCCAGCCTTTGCGCAGTCCGATCGATTCGAGGCCCTTCTCGATGCTGCCGTTGCGCCGCCCGATCGCGGTGCCGGACACGACGACCTCGGGGCGCAGCTGGTACAGCGACGTCCCTTCCGAATTCACGTACCAGACTTCGGAGACTTCGTCGCGGTAGCTTGCCTGGGTATCCACGATCAGGTTCGACACCGACAGCATCGCGCTGTTGTAGCGATCGAGCAATTTCTTCTTTTCGGCGAGCGCAATGCCGCGCACGTCGCCGTCCAGCTCGAGCACCGCGTCGGCGGTCTGCGGCGTCGTTTCGGCGAGCTGGATCGGCTCGTCCACGCGCACGGCGCGCGACAGCTCGTTCGCGCGCGTCACCATGGCGGGGAGCTCGTCGAGCGAGGTGAACGAGGCGATCCCCCAGCCGCAACCCTTGTTCAGGACCCGGACGAACCCGCCCTGATCCTCGCTGACGGTCGCGGTCTCGAGCCGCTTGCCGCGGAAGGCGACGGCGGAGCTCCAGGTGCGTTCGACGCGGATTTCGGTGTAATCGGCGCGGGACTTTTTGACGGCGGCTGTGAGGCGATCTTTCAACGCATGTCCTTCAATTTGTCTCTGTAGTCGGGACGGACGACGATCTCGCCGTCGACGATGACTTCGAGGTCCCAGGGGAGGATGATGAAGTTTTCGTTCTCGAGCGCGAAGAAGTCGGGCTTGTACGATCCGGTCTTGAACGAGACCGCGGTTTTCACCGCGGCCGGCTTCTGCTCGCGCACGGCGGCGAGCGCGAGCTTCATCGTGTTGCCGGACTCGCACGTCTCGTCGACCAGCAGCACGCGCTTGCCGGTGACAAGCCGGGGCGGGCCCGCGATCACCGAGCCTTCGCGATTGATGGCGATCGACGCGAAATCGCGCTGCAGGATGCTGGCCACGACCGCCCCCGGAATCACGCCGGCCCGGGCGATGCCGATCACGAGATCCGGGTCGTATTCGCGGAACACCTTGAGCGCGAGCACGCGGCACAGCTCGCCGAACAGCGGCCAGTCGACCTGCAACACGCCGCGGGAGGTCTTCCCGGCGGGTCGCATGCTTCCGGAGGTGCGCGCGGGACGGGGTGGACGCGGTGGGAGGGCCATGGTTCGGGATTCTACATTGCCAACGTCACGAGCCGCAAGCTAATTTCGCCCGCATGGGTTTCTGGCGTCGCTTGTTCGGAGGAAGCTCGTCGGGCTGGGGTGGAACCGACGATCTCAAGCCGCAACGGCTCGACTATCTCAACGAAGCGTTAGCCCTCGAGCGGCAGGGGGATTATGACGCCGCGCTGACGTCGTACCGGCTGGCGCTGCGCGATCATCCCAACGACGCGCGCATTCTCCAGAACATGGCGATCGCCTTCACCAAGATTCGGCGCTTCGACGAAGCGATCCGCCACTACCGTCGCGCGCTCGAGCTCGACAACTCGCTCGCGGGCGCGCACTACGGGCTCGCGTTTCTGCTGTTGCAGCGCGGCGATCCCGACGGCGCGGCGCAGCATCTGAAGACGTTCCTCGCGCATCCCCCGCGCGGGCCAGACGCGCAGAAGTGGATCGAGCACGCGAACCAGGCGCTGCACGATCTGCGCGCCGGCGGGCGGAGCGTGGAAAGCACCGGGACCGGGGGAGGCAGCTCCTGACCCTGCCCCGCGCGCTCTTCCTGTTTGCGCTCGCCACGCTGTTCGCCTGCAAACTCAACACCGATCCGGATCAAGCCGTCGCGATCGAAGTGATCCTGCCCGACTCGGGGCGCGTCGAAGTCAGCGACACGTTCCACCCCCGGGCGCGCGCGCTGAACGGCGTCGGCGATTCGGTCGCCGCCGAGGTGTTCTGGGCCGCACTCGACAGCGCCGTCCTGGCGCTGCTGGACAGCACGACGGGTGAGTTTCTCGCCAAGAGAGCCGGCACCGGACGAATCCAGGCTCGCGTCGGCGCGCTGCGCTCGAACCCCCTGGCCGTCACGGTCGTCGATTCGGCGGCGCTCAACACCTTCCTCGTGGAGTCTCGCCCATGAATCGAGGCACGCTCAACCAGCTGTTCTTCACGACGGTCGATCGCCACGCGAGCCAACCCGCGGCCTTCCGGTCCAAGGTGGGCGGCGCCTGGGTCGGCATCACGCATCGCGAGGCACTGGAGCGCGTCCGGGCGATCAGCCTGGGGTTGCGCGAGCTGGGAATCGAGCCGGGCGACAAGGTCGCGATCGTCTCCGAGAACCGGCCGGAATGGGCGCTGGCCGATTACGCCTGTCTCACCGCCCGCGCCACCGACGTGCCGATCTATCCCACGCTCACGCCCAAGCAGACCGAATACATCCTGCGCGACTCCGAGTCGGTGGCCGTGTTCTGCTCGACCACGGCGCAGGTGGACAAGGTCCTCGAGGTCAAGGACGCGCTTCCAGGGCTTCAGCACGTGATCGTATTCGACGCGGCGGCGGCCGCCGAGCGGCCGCGGGTCATGTCGCTGGCGGCGCTGGAGGCGAAGGGGCGCGCCGCGATCTCGAAGTATCCGAACTGGAAGCAGGAAGCGCTCACCGCCGCCCCCGACGACCTGGCGACGCTGATTTATACGTCCGGCACCACGGGCGATCCCAAGGGCGTGATGCTGTCGCACTACAACATCTGGTCCAACGTCCAGGCGTGCCTGCAGATGATTCCGATCGGCGGCGGCGATTCGTGCCTGTCGATGCTCCCGCTGTCGCACAGCTACGAGCGGATGGTGGACTACACGCTGTTCCAGGCAGGCGTGCTCATCAACTACGCCGAGTCGTTCGACACGGTGGCCGCGAACCTGGGCGAGGTGAAGCCGACGGTGGTGTTGTCGGTGCCGAGGCTGTACGAGAAGGTGTACGCGCGCGTGCTCGAGAACGCGCTGTCGGGCAGCGCCGTGAAGCGAACGATCTTTTTCTGGGCCAAGCGGGCGGGCGAGCGCTGGGCGACGCTCACGCTCGCCGGGCTCCCGATTCCGCGCGGGCTCGCGCTCAAGAAGAAAGTCGCGGACCGGCTCGTGTTCTCGAAGCTGCGCGCGCGCACCGGCGGGCGCATCCGGTTTTTCGTCTCCGGCGCCGCGCCGCTCTCGGCCGACATCGCCAAGTTCTTCTTCAGCGCCGGGCTCCCGGTCATCGAGGGGTACGGACTCACCGAATCGTCGCCGGTGCTCACGCTCAATCCGCTCGATCGCATCAAGCTCGGCACCGTGGGGCGGGCGATTCCGGGCGTCGAGCTGAAGATCGCGGCGGACGGCGAGATCCTGGCGCGCGGCCCCAACATCATGCGCGGCTATTACAAGCTGCCCGAGGCGACCGCGGAGACGGTGGACAATGAAGGGTGGCTGCACACCGGCGACATCGGCGAGCTCGATTCGGACGGCTATCTCAAGATCACCGACCGCAAGAAGGAGCTGCTGAAGACCGCGGGCGGGAAATACATCGCGCCGCAGCCGATCGAGGGGATGATCAAGCGCAACAAATTCGTGACGAACGCCGTGCTGTACGGCGACCGCCGCAAATTCCCGATCGTGCTCGTCGTGCCGAATTTCGACAGTCTCGAGCGCTGGGCGGAGGAGCGGAAGCTGAGCTACGGCTCGCGCGCGGAGCTGCTGCAGCTGGCCGACGTGCAGGCCAAGATGGAGCGCGAGGTGATGAGCATGCTGAAGGAGCTCGCGAAATTCGAGACGCCCAAGAAGGTGGTGCTGCTCGAAACCGACTTCACGATCGAATCGGGGGAGCTGACACCCACGCTCAAGGTGAAGCGTCGCGTGGTGGAGAAGCGCTACCAGGAGGCGATCGACGCCGCTTACGGGTCGAGCGACGCGGTGACGGCATCGGTGGAAGGATGAAGCGCTAGCGCTTCTCCCCCACCCAGAGGCCGTTCTCGGCCGCGAGTTTGACGAGCCCGATCGGAAGTTCGGGCTCTTCGTTTTCCACCACGAAGCGCCGGCCGCGCAGCAGCACGCGATGGGCTTCGACGAGCCACGGCGAGATCGCGAGATCCGCGCCCACCACGACGCCGCGCGCCACCGCCGAGCGCAGCGGAATCTGCTCGTTTGCATAGAGCAGCGAGAGCGCGGGCTGTTCCTGCATCTCGCCGGGCGGATTCACGCCCACGAAGTGAATCCCGGGCATCAGACTCGCGAGCGACGACGCGTGATTCACCGCCGCGCCCCCCAGCACGACGTACCCGCCGGGACCCGACAGCTCGAGCAACGCCTGGAGATCGGACGCGTCCGCGAACGGCAGGGGGGACGGCGGAATGTACGGGTCCTTCGCGACACGGTCTTTGCTGCGGCGGAAGTTCACGATCCCGCGCGAGATCGGATACTCCTTGTGGCACACGGGGCAGCCGACGAGCCCGGAGCGCACCATGCGATCGCGCACCTCACCGGTCGAGAGCACGAGCATTTCCTCTCGATGGGGCTCGGGGCAGCGGAGCATTTCGGTGAGCTCGATGTGCATGACGGCGGCTATCGGGTATCGGCTAGCGGCTATCGGGGTGAAAGACCACCCAGGTGAGCATGCCCGGCTCCACTTTCACTTGCCGAAACACGCGCTTGCCGTCGATCTCGACGCCCAGGACGTAGGTTCCCGGCGGCACGTCTGAAATGGCGAAATGCTCTTGGTACACGGGGTCGGAGTGGTTGCGCGGGCCGTAGGTCTCGATGAACGAGAATGGCGTCTCGCGCGGCTGGGGCTTCACGAGGCCGTAGATCCGGGCCTGCTGCAAAGGCTTCCCTGCCGAGTCCCATACCTGTCCGGCGATCATCCCGGTGCCGGGGATCGGCTCGATCCAGAGCTCCGGGTTCGTGTTGTACGGCGGATAGCGGACCTCGGGATCGACGATCAACCGGGTCGAATCAAACGGGGACGCGTGCACCTCGAGGTGCATGTGATCGTTGGTGGCCCGGCCGGTGTTGCCGACGAGCGCGATGACGTCGCCCGCGTTGACGCGGTCGCCGACCTGTTTGAGCAGCTTGGAGTTGTGGTAGTAGACCGAGAAGACATAAAGGCGTGCGGACGGCGTAGAGAGGCGTTGGTCGTGTTTGACGGCTACGGTGAGCGCGCCGCGCTCGGCAGGCCCCGAGTGCACGACGACGCCATCCCCGATGGCATGCACGGGGGTTCCGTTCGCGTTGTTGAATTCGACGCCTTGATGGGGCTGGAAGTTGCCGCCCATGGTCGAGCCGAAGCGGTACGTCTGGTCGATGTAGGGCTGATCGGTGAGCGCGATGGGACGGCGAAACCAGGTGTGGCGAGGGCGCTCGGGCTTTCGTGCAAGGGCGATGCGGCCGTGTGGGGCCGCGAAGGTCCTCGGGGGCAGCCGCAATTCACTGGTGTCTCGACCCAGCCCTGATTGCAGCGCCCAATGGCGGCCACCGTCTTCCGAGACCTCACGACCGTGGACGTGGTGGATCCACAGCTCCGCATCCGCATTTATTGCGAGAATGTATTGGTTCCGGATTCTCCCCCACACCGAATCCTTCGCCGTCGTCGCTCCCGTCGAATCGGTGATCACGCGCCAGGCCTGGCCGTCGTCCCACGTGACCTTGATGCCGTCCGCCGTCGCGATGTACGTCGTGTCGCCGCGGGTCACGATCCCATCGGGCGTGACGTACTGCCATTCGGGGCCGAGCTGGCGGAATTCCCAGTTCTTCCAGGTTTTGCCGCCGTCGGTGGACAGCCCCCAGCCGTTGCCGACCGTCCCGTACCAGATCTGCCCGCGCGGCCCGAAGCCGAACGCATGCACGAAATCCCACGAAATCGCATGCGCGGCGGTGTCACTCGATGAGCGAATCCGCTCCCAGCTCTCCGTGCCTTTTCGGAGCACGAAAATTCCCTGCCCGTACGTGCCGACCCAGATCGCGCTGTCAGGCGCACGAGCAATGGCGAGCACGTGCACGCCCCAGCCAGTCGAATCCGGAAGCGGCGGCACAGTCTGCCCCGCGAGCGGCGCCGCGCAAAGCAGCGCACCGACGACGGACGACGCACGACGCACGATCACCCTCGTGGCGTATAGATGGCGGGCAACAACCGGATCTCCGTGACCGCCAGGTGCTCCGGCTGCGTCACCGCATACACGACGGCGGCCGCGACATCCTCGGGACGCATCATGTCTTTGCGCTTGGTGAACCCGGGCTTCGAATCGGGGTCGACGGCGTTCCAGATGTCGGTATCCACGGGCCCGGGGGAGACGAGCGTCGTGCGCACGCCGCTCTTCGCCGTTTCCTGCCGAATCACTTCGTGCATCCCGCGCAGTCCGAATTTCGAGGCGGCGTACGCCGTCGAGCCCGAGAACCCGATGTAGTCGGAGATCGAGCCGATCGTCACCAGGTGCCCGCTGCCGCGCTCGACCATCTTCGGAACGATGCGGCGGGCGAACAGGAAAGGAGCGGTGAGATTGGCGGCGAGGGTCTTGGTGAAGTCTTCGAGGGTGGTCTCTGCGAGCGGCTTGATGAAGAAGATGCCGGCGTTGTTGACGAGCACATCGGGCACGCCGAGCTGCGCTTCGACCGTGTCGAGGGCACGCTCGACGTCGTCCGGTTTCGTGACGTCGCACTTGATGTCGGTGCGCCGCTCGGCCGTCTCATCCTTCAGGCTGCGCGCGATCCGGACCACGTGCATCCCGCGGGCGCGCAGCGCGATCGCCACCGCGAGCCCGATGCCGCGCGAGGCGCCCGTCACGAGCGCGATTTTCACAGCGCGAAGTTGCCGCCGTGCACCAGCCTCAGGAACTCGTCTCGGGTCTTGGCGTCGTCGCGGAACGCCCCGCGCAGCGAGCTCGTGACCGTCTTGGAATTCTGCTTCTCCACCCCGCGCATCATCATGCACAGGTGAAACGCCTCGATCACCACCCCCACGCCCAGCGGTTTCAGGACGCCGCACAGCGCTTCGGCCACCTGATCGGTGAGCCGTTCCTGCACCTGGAGCCGGCGGGCGTACACCTCCACCACGCGCGGGATCTTGGAGAGCCCGACGATCTTCCCGTTCGGCAGGTAGGCGACATGGGCGCGGCCGAAGAACGGCAGCATGTGATGCTCGCACATCGAGTAGATCTCGATGTCGCGCACGCAGATCATGCTTTCGTGCTCTTCCTCGAACAGGGCGTCGCCGATCACCTCGTCGACGTTCATCCCGTAGCCGCGCGTGAGCCACTTCAGTGAGGCCTCGACCCGGGCGGGGGTCTGGCGCAGCCCCTCGCGCTTGGGGTCCTCGCCCAGCTGTTCCAGCATTTCACGGACGAGCGTCTGGAAGGGAATGCGAATCTCAGTCGGTGCGGTATGCGACTCGTGGAAGCTATGCAGACTCGCCGACTTCATTTTGTCTCGTGTCATGGTAACTTTGGCCCCCGTGCCCTCGTGCCTGCCATGCGACTCCTAAAGCTACTCGCCCAGGCGACGCAGGCGGGAGGCGCGGCGCTCGCTTCGCTGTGGACCTTCCCCAGCATCCTGCTGTCGGCATTCCTGGTGGCGTGGGGCGCGGAAGCGGCGCAGTTCCTCATCTCGCAAGGCCTGGCGCTCGCCATTCTCGCCTGGCTGCAAACTCTGCCGGAGTTCGCCGTCGAAGCCGTGATCGCCTGGGAGGCCGGGGGCAATCCGGCGCGCTCGCATCTCGCGATCGCGAACCTCACCGGTGCGATCCGGCTGCTGCTCGGGCTCGGCTGGCCGATGGTGTACTTCGTGTTCGCCTTCTTCGGGCGCAAGCGCGGCGAAACGGGACTCCCTGCGATCAGGCTCCATCCGGAGCACGCGACGGAGGTCATCGGACTCATCCCGCCGCTGCTCTACTTCATCGTCATTCTCGTGAAGCAGACGATCAGCTGGATCGACGCGATCGTGCTGCTCGCGTTGTACACTCTCTACCTCTGGGCGCTGCTCCGCAATCCGCCCCACAGCGTCGAGCAGCTCTCCGACGCGCCGCGCGTGTCGCAGTGGGCCTACCGGCAAAAGGGGTGGCGCCAGAAAGCGGCGATCGGCGCGCTGTTCGCGGGCGGCGGATTCCTGCTGTACGTGACCGCCCATCCTTTCCTCGAGTCGATGCTCGCGCTCGCGGCGCTGCTCGGCGTGAGCCAGTTCGTGCTGGTCCAGTGGGTGGCGCCGTTCCTGTCGGAGTTTCCGGAGAAGGTGTCGGCATTTCTCTGGGCGCGCCGCGTCACGCACGCGCCGATGGCGCTGATGAACATGGTGTCGAGCAACATCAATCAGTGGACCGTCCTCGCCGCGATGATTCCGCTGGTCTACGGCTACTCGCATTACCATCACACCGGCGTCTGGGCCGATTTCCATTTCGACACCGAGCAGCGGATCGAGATCATCCTGACGCTGCTGCAGACCGCGCTCGGGATGGTCGTGCTCGCCAACATGGAGTTCGACTGGTTCGACGCGACCGCCCTGTTCGTGCTCTGGGTCGTGCAATTCTTCGCGCCGCATCTGCGGGAAGAGGTCTCGGTCGCGTACGCAATCTGGATCGTGGTGCTGCTGGTGGGGTTCATGACGCGCGGCCAACCGCTGCTCGCGCCGAAGTATTTCCTGGAGACGATGAGGAAAAAACGACCGGCCGGAACCGCTTAACGCGGACCGGCCGGTCGAGAACAACAGGAACGGAGAGGATTTTTGAAGCCCGAAAGTAATGACTGGTCCCTCACCACGAATTCTGTCTTCCCCAATCGAGGGGGCGTGACATGGGCCGCAGTATCCGGGTCCACGATCGAGCTTGTTGGCTCAAAAATTTGACTCCCCGCTCCTGAGTACTACAATACGTTCCGTCCCTCAAAGGTCAATCGTCTGAATCTCACCCTGTTGGCCGCGATAGTGATGGCAGTCGCGTGGATCGTGCTCGTGTTCTTCCTGCAGGTGCCGAGCGGCGCGGTGCATCTGCTCTACGCGGGCGCGGTGATCCTGTTCGCGCGCCGGATCCTGACCGGCGCGCCGCGATTCGTGAGCTGAAAAGCAAGCACCTTTCCACGCCTTCCTGCCGTTCAAATTTCCCAGTTCGAGAACACCACTCCCTGGTTGGCGTGCTGCTCGGGATAGCCTTCGAACGTCATGCGGAGATCGGTCCAGCGCACGCGATAGCCGCGGGCGATGAGTCGCCGGAACGCGTCGTCGTAGCGGCTCTGGCACCGAATCGCGATCCGGCGGATCCCCGCCTTGGCCGCGGCCGCCTCCACCGCGGCGATCGCCGAGTCGAACGCGGCTTCGTTGCGGGCCGCGAGCTTTAGGACCCGCACCTCGTCGCGCGTGCGACTGTCCGCCAGCGGCGCGGAATGCCACACCGCCAGCGCGTCGAGTCCCGTGTCGCTTTCGACCAGCGAGGTGTCCCCGAGTCCGAGCTCGGCCGTGAGCAGGATCTCGCGCGAGAAATCGATCCCGGGAACGAGATCGTGCACGAGCCGCCGCGCCGATTCGACCGTGGCGTCCTTCTCTTCCGCGTTGCGGCGCGACAGGAGCACCGGCGCCGGATGGCCGCGCGTCGCGATTTCGTTCGTCAGCGTAATCGTCAGAAAGCCCGGAATGAACCCGAGCCGCGCGTAGAACCCGATGTTCTCGGGCGTGCGCGGCATCGTCTCGAGCCCGAGCGTGGTGACGCCGCGGGCGATGAGCCAATCGGCGGCGGTGCGCACGATGGTCTTCCCCACGCCGGTGCTCTGGCGGTCGGGCCGCACCGCGAGCGGTCCCATCCACCCCTCGGTCCCCGCCTGGTGCGCCACGTTGAACGCCGCGATGTCGCCGTGCTCGTCGCGCCACACCATCGCGCCCTCGCCGGCGTCGAGCAGCGCGTAGCGCCAGACCAGCGGATTGAGCTGCGGGACGCGGACGCCGATCAGCCCGTCGCGGCGATAGCGGTCGGTGAACGCCTCCGCAAAGACGCGATTCAGTCCTTCGATGTCGCGCTCGGCGGCGCGCTCCGGGCCGGTGACCCGGGGGTCAGGCAGCCACGCTCGCATCGGGCGGTCCCAGGGTAGCGGTGTCGTCGCGCACGATGCTTGTACCCGCGGTCGCGTCGTATGACACGCGGATCACGCGATCCAGGCCGTCGCGGACCTGCTCGATGTGCGTGATGAGAATGACCTGCGGGAATCGGTCGCCGAGACGCCGCAGCAGGCCGAGGACGTGCTGGCGGCGCGACTCATCGAGCGAGCCGAAGATCTCGTCGAGCACTAGCAACGACAACGGCTGCCCCGCCCGCTCCGCGATCATCTGGGAGATCGCGAGGCGCAGCACGAGGTTGGCGATGTCTTCTTCGCCGCCCGAAATCACCGGTTTGGGCACGCCTTCGTCGAGCACCACCACCTGATAGTTCTCGTCCAGGTCGACCTCATCGTAGCGCGCGTCGGTCAGATCGGATAGGAACCCCGAAGCGAGCGTGCTGATTTCGGGCCGCATCGCGGCGTTCAGCTCGGCGCGCAGGTCCGAGAACGCGCGATCGAGCTCGTTATGCAGCCGCAGCTCGATCTTCCGCTCGCCGATGGTGCGCTCGCGCGCGGCACGCTCGGCTACCCGGCGCTCGGTCTCGCGGACCGCCGTCTCCGCCGCGACCAGCTCGCCGCGGCTCTCGGCGACCGCCAGCTCCGCGGCCCGCAGCGTGTGCGCCGCGCGGTCGTGCCGCTCGCGCGCGGCCTGGAACTTGGGCTCGGAAAAGCCCTGCTCCTTCACCGCGGCATCGAGCTGCTTCACCTGTTCCTCGCGGGCGGACAGCGCTTTCTCCGCGAGCTCCGCCTCGCCCACCAGCGCCTCGGCCCGGTCGGCACGCGCCTTCAACGCCGCCGCGGCGAGCGCGACGGGCTCGAGCCGTGCCAGCTCGGCGCGCACCTCGTTGTGCCGGTCGGCATCGTAGCCGCCGTCGCGCGCGGCCACCCGGCGCTCCATCTCCTCGGTCCGGCGCGCGAGCCCCGCGCGCTCTTTCTGGAGTCGCGCCCGCTCGCGCGCCTGCTCGCGCAGGGTGCCTTCGCGCTCGCTCGCGAGCCGGACCTCCTCGCGCAACGCGTCGCGCGCCGCGTCCGCCTGCGTCACCGCCTCGGGAGGCTCGCTCAGCTGCTCGATGCGCTGCTTGAAATACTTCCCGTCCTCCACGATCGCCTCGAGCTGGCGGTCCAGGACGCCGAGCACCGCGTCATGCTCCGCGCCGAGCGGGCGCCGGCAGGTGGGGCATTCACCTTCGGGGCCGAGCTTCAGGATCTTGTCGCGATGGTCCTTCACTTCGTCGTGCTGCTTGAGCAGCTCCGCGCGTTTCGTGCTGGCGTACTCCTTTTCGCGGACCCAGGTGGCTTGCTGCTCGCGGGCGACCTTGTCCGCCGTGGCCAGACGCTCTTTCAGATCGCGCGCCCGGGCCTCGACCTGTTCGAGCTCGGCCTCCGCTTGGGCCAGCTCGGCGATGCGACGGTCCAGAACGCCGAGATTCCGCGTCAGCTCGGTGATCTTGGCCTGGTCCTCGCGCCGCGCGGCGTCCTCGCGATGGAGCCGCTCCAGCTCGGCGAGCTCGGCCTTGAGCTTCGTGATCGGCGCGACGTCGGCGTCGAGCTTGCGCAGCTCCTCGCGGGCGGCGAGCGCCTCGGCCAGCTCCTTGTCGAGTCGCTGGAACTCCTGCCGCGCCACGACCACACCCTGCTCGGCCACGCGCAGGTCGCCGTGCAGCGACAGCGTGCGCTCACGCCGCTCCACCCACTGCTTCCAGCGCGGCTCCTCCTCGGCGAACGCCTGCTGCGCCTTGGCTCGCGCGTCGGCGGCCGCCTTGGCGGCCCGGCGCGCTTCGGCCAGCCGCGCATCGGCGGTCTTGCGCTCCTTCTCGAGCTCGGACTGCGGCGGCAGGCCGGTCTCGAGCCCGTCGACCTCGTGCCCCAGCGCGTTGCGGCGCTCGCGGACGCGCTCCTGGGCGTGCGTGAGTTGCTCGTGCCGCAGCACGCGCGAGAGAAACGCGGCGCGCTCGGGGCGCGTCGCGTCGGCGAGCACGGCCAGCTCCTTCTGTCCGGTGAAATAGGTGTTGAAGAACTCGTCGTGCGTCATACCGAGGACGCGCTGCAGTCGTGCGGTCACTTCCTTGATCGAGTTGGCGACGACGATTCCGTTTTCGTGCAGCGTCGCTTCGTTCAGCTTGCGCTCGACGGCGTAGGTGCGATTGCCGAGCGAGAACTCGAGCTCGACGCGCATCGGCGCGCGCGCCTTGGCGCGCAGATTCCGGATCGAGTCCTTGTCGCCGCGCGCGGCGGGGTTGCCGTAGATGGCCCACGCGATCGCCTCGAGCAGCGATGTCTTGCCCGAGCCGTTCGGTCCGATGATCCCGGTGATGCCGTCGCCGAACGCGATCTCGGTGTCCGCGTGCTGGCGGAAGTTGACGAGCCGGAGCCGGAGCAGCTTCATGCGGGCTTGCCCGCCGACTCGTCCGCGCGCGCCGCGGCTTCGAGATAATCGACGCCGAGTTTGACGAACGTTTCGCGATTCAGCTCGGCGTCGAGCGGGCGCCGGCCGAGGAATTCCCTCACCGTTTCGTTGAGCGTCTGGCGCCGCGTGGAGGGACCCGACGGCGCGCCCGCGACCCGCTGCGTCTGCGGGCGCCGCAGGTCCAGCTGGAAGTTCAACGCGCGCGCCTTCAAGGCGCGAATCGCGGCGTGATCCAGGTCCCGCGCGATCGCGCGCTCCACGTCCCACACCACGAGCCGCACGATCTGATCGTCGATCTTCGCCGCGCTCACCCGCTCGGCGATCGCCGCGTCGAGCTCCTTGGCGTTGAGACCGGCGCCCTGAATGGCCGGCAGATCGATATGACGTCGCGCGGGCTCGATGGATCGGAAGCTGACGCGCGCACCGGGCAATTCGACGAGCAGATAGCCCTTGCCCGCCCGGCGTTTCTTGCCCTTGGCGGCGTCCTGGTCGTCCTGGATCTGGCCCCAGGGATTCGGCGGCAGATACTCGAGACTCCCCGCGTACCACGCGTTCGTCGCGACGGATTGCGCGGTGTGGTAGTGGCCGAGGGCGATGTAGTCCCACTTCTCCGGCGCGAGCAGCTCCCGCGTGAGCTCCGCGCCGCCATACTCGATCGTTCCGCGCTCTTCGCCCAGACCGCCATACACGCCGTGCGTGACCAGCACGTTGAGCGTCGGACCGCCTGGCTCGGGCCGCAGCGCGGGCCGGTCGGCCCTGGCGAGCGCCTGTTGGGGCACCGCGAGGACCGCGCAATCGAGCTCGGGCAGGACGATACGTCTCGCTTCCTCGACGGCAATTTCGACGCCGAGCGCTTCGTAGAGCCGGCGGATCGAGCCGGTCTCCGTGGATCGCGGGGTGTCGTGCTCCCCCGCAATCACCACGATCGGCGAGCCCGGAAGGCCGGAGCGCAAGCGATGCAGCTGGCGGAAACAGTAGAGAATCGCCGCGTTGGTCGGCCGTACCGAGTGAAACAGGTCGCCGGCAATGACGATCAGATCAGGTTTCTGGTCCAGGATGTCGTCGATCGCGCGCCTGAACGCCTCGGCGATGTCGACTTCGCGCTGGTTCGCCCCCTTCGACGTCTGGCGGTCGAACTGGCGGAATCCGAGATGCTGGTCCGCGAGGTGCGCGAGCTTCACTAGTAGGGCTCGTCCGAAATCGGATTGAGCGGCGGGACCGCGTGGTGCTCGCGCGGGAAGCTCGCTTCCGAGTCCACGCGGGCGCCCAGCACCTTGCGGAAGTAGGCGAACGCGTCGTCCGGGCGCCGCTGGCGCGCGGCGGCGAGCGCGCGGCGCACGTCGTCCGGCTCGCGATCCGCGATCAGATCCTTC
>DASSUS010000084.1:0-7898 GCA_035706765.1 Gemmatimonadales bacterium | reverse complement strand
GGACTCGTCGCGGGCCGGTGCGTGCTGCGGCATCTCGACGTCGAAGGCACCGATGAGGTCGAGCTCGGCTACGGATTCCATACGCAGTACTGGGGCTACGGCCTCGCGACCGAAGTCGCGCGCGAGCTGTTGCGCTACGGCTGCGCCACGCTGCGCCGGCCCACGCTGGTCGCGATCACCCGGCCCGAGAACGTCGGCTCGCAGCGCGTGCTGATCAAGACGGGGATGGTCTACGAGCGCGACATGACGCGCGAGGGCGCCGTTCATCTACTTTATCGATCCACGAGCAGCGAGGACCAGAAGTGAAGCCGCTCGTCGGATTGCTGGTCCTGGCCCTCTCGGCGTGCGCCCAGCGCGCGCCGGTGGAGGCCGCGGCCGACAGCACGGCGGTGATGCGCGCGCTCGAGCAGTACCGCGAGGCCTGGATCGCGGGCGACACCGGCGCTGCGCTGCGCTACGTCGCCGACGACATCCGCATCCTGATCTCCGGCGTGCCCGAGATCAACGGCAAGGCCGCGGTGCGCGACATGTTCGCGAGCGAGATGGCGACCTACCGGGTGCCGTCCCTGACGCTCGAACATCAGGACGTGATCGTCAGCGGCAATCACGTGATCGACATCGGAATCTGGGAGGAGATGCAGGTGCCGAAGACCGGCGCGCCGATCCACGGTCGCGGCCGGTTCATGACGGTCTGGCGCCGCGACTCGGCGGGCGACTGGCGCATCGTGCGCTATGTGCTGAGCGATCTGCCTCAGGAGGCAAAGCGCTGAACCGAAAAGGAGGCATCACGTGGTATCCGCGGCCCTCTCTCTTGCCCTGATCGCGGTCGCGGTCCAGGAGCCGCCACCGACCGAAATCACGGCGCGGATCGTCACGGCGCACGAGTGGGTGGGTCGCATCAGCCGGCAGATGCCGGACTCGATCTGGCCCGGCTTTCGTCCCGACACGATTCCGGTGCTTTACGTGATCCGCGGCAAGGGCACACTGCTGCTGGGCTGGTCCGGCACGCTCCCCGCGGGCTTCGTTCCCGCGGTGGCGGACCCGCGCGACCCGCCGAGCGGCGCCGGGTGGCAGCCCGTGGCGGATCAGGGCGCCGCGAGTACCGGCACCACGCTGGACGATCGCCCGACCGCCCAGGTGGTCGTCGATTCGCAGGGAGTCGCGGATCTCGTTGGGCTCACGACGCACGAGGCGTTCCACGTTTTCGAGGCCGCCGCGCGCCAGAACGGGAAGCGGTTCGGGCAGGGCGAGAACGCGTTTCTCGTCACGAGCTATCCCGTGTTCGACGCGCAGAACGAAGCCGGCATGGCGCTGGAAGGGCGAGTCCTCGCCGCGGCGGTCGAGGCGCCGAACCGCGAGCGGCGCCGGGCGCTGGCGCGCCAGTTTCTCGCCGTGCGTGAATCACGCCAGCGCGAGCTCGGCGCCGAGCTCGCGACGTTCGAGCAGCAGGCCGAGCTGAACGAGGGGCTGGCCGAGTACGCGCTGATGCGCGCGGTGCAGCTCGCGGCGAAGCTGCGCGGCTTTCCCGATCGCGCGGGAGCGACGGCGGTTCGGAATCAGAAGCGGGCCGCGCTGCAGAAGCTGACGGAAAACTCGAGGCTATCGATGCGGCTGCGCTTCTACGCCACGGGTCCGGCGATCGGAGTGCTGCTCGACGTGCTGGCGGGCCCGAAGTGGAAGGCGCAGCTGGTCGATGAGAACCGGACGCTGCAGGACGCGCTCGCCGCCGCCGTCGGGTACCGCGCGGCCGAAACGGCGCTGCGACGTCAGGCCGAAGCCACGTTCAAAATGAAAGCGCTGCGCTCCGCGGCCGATTCGGGCGTGACCGGACTGCGCGCCTTCCGCCGCGCGCAGGTCGACAGCCTGCTCGGCGCCCCCGGCGTGCAGCTCGTCGTGACGGTGGAGGGGCGGTCGATCGGGTTGTGCGGGATCGATCCGCAGAATCTGCTGCAAGTCGCGCCGGGCGTGCTGCTGCACGCGCGCTGGGTCGTGGCGTGCGCGGGCGATGCGCTGAATGCCACGTTCAATACGCCGGTCGTACACGATCGCAACACGCAGACGCTGCGCGCCGTGGTTGGTGCGGATTCGACGGTGCAGGTGACGAACGACGCGGGCGGCGTGCGGATCGAATCGCCGGTCGTGTCGCTGCGGGCGAAGAACGCCGAGGTGTCTCGCGACGGCCGCGTGTTGAACGTCAAGATCAAATCCTAGTGGCCGCGTCTTCCTACGATGCGATTCCCGACTTCGGTCTGTTGTACGACCACGTCCCGCTGTATCGCGAGCGCCGCGACGTCGATTTCTACGTAGAAGAGGCGCGGAACCGGTCGGTGCTGGAGGTGGGGTGCGGCACGGGCCGCGTCCTGGTGCCGATCGCGCGCGCGGGCTCGACGATCGTGGGTCTCGACAGCTCGCCGCGGATGCTCGAGCGCGCTCGCGCGAATCTCGCGGCCGAGCCCGCCGCGGTGCGCCAGCGCGTGACGCTGCATCAGCTCGACATGCAGGAGGACTTCGATCTCGGCGCAACGTTCGCGCTCGTCATCGCGCCGTTTCGCGTCTTCCAGCATCTCACGACGATCGACGCGCAGCTGCGCTTTCTGGCCAGCGTCTCACGCCATCTGGCACCGGGCGGGCGGTTTGCGTTCGATGTATTCAACCCCCGCTTCTCGATACTCGTGGGAGCGGACGGCAGTGAACGCGAGGACACTCCTGATACGCGGTTACCCGACGGCCGCACTTTCCGGCGCAGCTACCGCATCGCGCGCGTGCGCTGGCTCGATCAGGTGAGCGAGTCGGAGCTGATCTACTACGTGGACGGGAAGCGTTACGTGCAGGCGTTCGAGATGCGCTGGTTTCTCAACGCCGAGCTCCAGCACCTGCTCGCGCGTGCCGGATTCCGCGTGAGCACGATGTACGGCGACTTTGCGCGCGGGCCGCTCGTGGACGCCGCGCCGGAGCAGATCGTCGTTGCCGAGCGCGCAGCGCGCTAGGGCTGGACCTCGGTCAGCGTCACCGTGCCGGCGCGCGCCGTGACCACGTGCTGGCGCAACTGCATCCCGCCGAAGCTCGCCCGAACCGTCACGTCCCCGGGCGCCGTGTTGAACACGTAGGCGACGCCGTCGGTCGAGGTCGATGTGGCGGTTTGACTCGGCGTCGAGCCGGAGTTGTACTTCACCCGTCCGGGGGGCGTGGTCGAGACCGTCGCGCCCGCCACCGTCGCGCCGAGGCAATCTTTCACGATCACGCCGATGAAGCCGCTGTCGACCGACTGCGTGATGCCCACCGCCGCTCCCAGGAAAGCCAGCTCGTTGCTCGTGGGCATCAGCACGTTGGTGGTCAGATCGCCGGCGAGCGGCACGGCCGGATAGGCGTAGGTGTCGAGTTGGCCGCTGTGCGTCACCTTGAGATAGCCGTTGACGGGCACGCCGCCGGTCGTGATCGAGACGCCGTACATCCCCGGCGTGTCGCTGGTGTCGACCGCGAGCGTGTCGGTCGCCCCGACGCGGAGAGCCGTGACGATCGCGCCGCTCAGCGCATTGGGCGCCAGCGCATTCGCGCGGATCTGTCCGTTTACGCTGACCAGCGCGGGTGCCGCGGTGGGCAGCGCGGCGCCCAGGCAGCCGAAGCCGGCCGGCGGGCCGCTCGAGTCGTCGCCGCACGCGGCAATGAGGATGGTGAGCCCAATCAGGGCGTGACGCATGAGAACGCCTTTTGAGTTTCCGCAAATCTACCCGTTTACGGCCACTTTGTGCGTGGACTCGTGTGGAACCTGCTGTTCCGGAACGACGGTGCGCGGTGCGTGCCTGAGGCCCGATGTCAACGCGGTGACACTCACGCGCGTACGAAGACTACTACTCCCCTTCCTGGATACTATGGACTCGAATCGGATATCGCTGGCGCTGATCGTGCTGGTGGTGGGCTGTGGGCAGGCAAAGCGTGACGACGATTTTGCGGCGATGCAGGAGCGCGGCGCGCACGTGATGGGGGTCGACCAGTACACGTCGGCGCACGTGTTCGAGGATCTCCCCGATGGCGGTCGCGTCGTGCTGGAGCGTGCCGACGCCGCCGATACGGCCGCTATCGAGACGATTCGCGCGCACATGCGCGAGATCGCCGGCGCATTTCGCGCGGGCGATTTCTCGAAGCCGTTCGAAGTGCACGCGCAAACGGTGCCGGGCACCGGGGTCATGCGCGCCAAGCGAGCCGCGATCAGCTACGAGGCCCGCGATTTGCCGCGGGGCGGGGAAGTGCGGATGACCACCAGCGATCCTGCCGCGATCGCCGCGATTCATGAGTTCCTTGCGTTTCAGCGTACGCAACATCATGCGGGTGCTCAATGAGACGGCCGGGCCAGTGTGTTTTGTTGTAGACACCCTAAAGGGTGTGCTCGGCAAGCTCTGTCCTAAAGGACAATCTCAGATCGATTCGCCGGGGTGATGCTCTGGTTGAGTCCGCAGATAATTCCGGACAGTCTCCAATTGACGTGGACTGATCGAGGTCGCTGAGTACTCCGCTGCCCATCGCAGCCCAAGAATGTTTCCGGGCTGTCGACGTGCGCGACTGCTGACACCCGAATGTTCTTTAGGACAGAGATTGCCGAGCACAGGCTTTAGCCTGTCCATCAAGAAACGAACCTGACGACCTACCACTCTCTTATACGATCGGGGCCCTCGATCAACTCGAATTCAACAGGCTTCTCCGTTAACTTTTTTCCATGACCTGGGCCTGGGAACGTCCCTCCACCACGACGATCGCGGCGCTGATCATCGCCATAGGGATCGCGCTTGGTGGGCTGTTCGCCGGTGCGGGCCTCGCGCGCGCTCGCGCGGCCGACCGGTACGTCACCGTGAAGGGTGTGGCCGAGCGGGAGGTGCAGGCCGATCTCGCGCTGTGGCCGCTGCGCGTGGCGGCCGCCGACAACGATCTCGCCGCCGCGCAGGCGACGGTGTCACGCAGTCTTGGGCGCATCCGCGCGTTCCTGCAGCGCAACGGGATCGACTCGTCGCAGGCCGAGCTGCAGGAAATCCAGGTGATCGACAACTTCGCGCAGTCGTATCGCCCGGCCGATACGCCGACGCGCTACATCGTGCGCCAGACGCTGATGGTGCGTTCGACGCAGCCGGCGACGGTCCTGGCGGCGAGCCAGCGCGTGGGCGAGCTCGTGAGCGCGGGGGTGGTGCTGTCGTCCGAAGAGTATCGCGGCGGCGGGCCGACCTTCCTCTTTACCCGGCTCAACGACGTGAAGCCGGCGATGATCGCGGAGGCCACCGCGAACGCGCGCGAGGCGGCCGAGCAGTTCGCGAAGGATTCACGCACCTCGCTGCGCGGGATTCGGCAGGCCAATCAGGGCGTGTTCCTGATCCTCGCGCGCGATCAGGCCCCGGGGATCTCGGAGGAGAGCCAGGTCAACAAGACCGTAAGGGTCGTGTCGACGGTGGAGTACTTCCTGCGCTAGTTACTCGATCGTCGCCTTGTTGATCTTGTCGAGCCGCGGAAACTGCCGCGCGAGGTACTTCTCTCCCTCGACATTCAACCGGTACTGATCGGGGCCGCGTCCCCGCGGCGCGCCCTCGCCGTACTCGCCGTACAACTTGTCCACGACCTCCATTCCCTCCACCACCTGACCGAACGGCGCGAACCCCATCGCGTCGAGCCGGTCGTTGTTGCCGTAATTGATGAAGATCTGCGTGGTGCGCGTGCCCGGCCCGGCCGTCGCGAACGTCACCATGCCGCGCAGGTTGGTGCGGCGCACCGGATCGTCCTGGATGCGGCGCTCGCGCCAGGCGGCGGTGACCGCGCTGTCGCCGTGAATGCCGAACTGCGCCATGAACCCCGGTATCACGCGGAAGAAGCGCACGCCGTCGTAAAAGCCCGAGCGGACGAGGTTGTAAAACCGATCAGCGCCGAGCGGCGCCCAGGCGCGGTGCACGGCGACCACGAAGTCGCCCTTGGTGGTCGCGAACCGCGCGCGGAAGCTGTCCGGCGCCTGTGTCGCGAATCCGGCATCGGCCGGATTGTGGTAATCCGGCACCGCGCCGCTGCTCGCGGACGCCGGCGCCTTGTCGGCGGATTTTTGGCAGGCGCCGGCGAGGGCTGCGGCGCAGATCACATAAAGAGGAAGGGTTCGCATCCAGCTATGGTAGCATCGGCCATTGGCGTTCGCTACGGTGCAGCCGCCTGCGCCGTCTCGGTAGTCCAGATCTTGCGATGCCGCGTCTCCGGCATCCAGTACCACGACACCACCAGCGCGATCGCCGGAACGGCGATCGAATAGGCGAGCGTCGCGCCGAGACTGTGCGTTGCCGTCCAGATGGCGGGTGTCAAAAACGGAATCACCCCGCCGCCCCAGCCATTCCCGATGTGATAGGGCACGGACACCGACGTGTAGCGGATCCGGCTCGGGAAGAACTCCGCCAGAAATGCGGCGATCGGTCCGTACACCATCCCCACGTAGGCCACCAGCACCGTGACGATGAGGATCGCCAGCGGATAATTGATCGCGCCCGGTGTCGCAACCTTGCCGAGCGCGACGTACAACGGGTAGTACGTCACGGCCGACAGAAAGAACCCGGCGAGAATGATCGGCTTGCGGCCGATCCGATCCGACAGCCAGCCGAAGAACACGAGCGACGGCGTCGCAATCAGGCACGCCGCCCCGACGATCACGCTCGAATCGAGCAGCGTGACCTTGTTGACGATCTGCAGGAAGTAGATCGCCCAGAACTGGCTCGAGTACCACACGCACCCTTCGCCGAACACGACGACCGTCGCGATCAGCACGAAGCGCAGATTCGGCCCCGTGAACGCGTCGCGCCACGGGCTTCGTGAGGTCTGGCCTTTCGCCTTGATGTCCTGAAAGATCGGCGTCTCCTGCAGGCGCCAGCGGATGTAGATCGCGACCGCAACCAGCAGGAACGACAGGACGAACGGGATCCGCCAGCCCCAGTCGTTGAACGGCTGATCGCCGAGCGCGAGCCGCGTCCCGATGATCACGGCGAGCGAGAGCACGATGCCGAGTGTAGGGGAAGTCTGAAGCCAGCCCGTGTAATACCCCCGCTTCTCATCCGATACATGCTCGGCCACGTACGTAATCGCGCCGCCGTATTCTCCGCCGAGGCAAAGACCCTGCACGACGCGCAGCAGGAACAGGATGACGGCGGCGGCGATCCCGATCGTCGCATAGGTCGGCACGATGCCGATCAACGCGGTCGAGATCCCCATCCCGCTCATCGTGATGAGGAACGTGTACTTACGTCCCACGAGGTCGCCGATCCGGCCGAACAGCAGCGCGCCGAGGGGCCGGATGAGAAAGCCGACGGTGTAGACCGCTACCGTCGAGAGGAGGGCGGCGACGGGGTGAGTCTTATCGAAAAACTTGACGGCGAGGATCGTGGGCCCCAGCAAACCGAACACGTAAAAATCGTACCACTCGATGATGTTGCCGACTGCAGCGGCGGTAACCACGCGCCGCAGGTCGCGGGGCTCCAGGGCTGGAGCGGGGTAGGAATAAGGCATGAGCGAGGCTAGCCGTCCCTTTCTCACTGCGCAATGGCGCAACCTTCTGATGTTCACGTATGCGGTCGACCCAAAATTGGTGATCGATCGCGTGCCGCGGGGAACGACGCTCGACGCCTGGCACGGCAAGGCGCTCGTCAGCTTGATCGGTTTTCAATTTCTCGACACCAAGGTGCTCGGCGCAGCCGTGCCGTTTCACCAGGACTTCGAAGAAGTCAATCTGCGCTTCTACGTGCGGCGCAGCATGGGCGACGAAGTACGCCACGGCGTCGTGTCCATCAAGGAATTGGTGCCGCGGCCGTTCGTCGGCGGGATGGCGCGCCTGCTCTATCGTGAGCCGTACATCGTCGTGCCGATGCGCAGCAAGGTGCGAGCGGCGCCGGCGC